>JBBDXH010000189.1:0-15455 GCA_040902395.1 Dehalococcoidia bacterium | reverse complement strand
GCGCCAGCGCACACGGACGGGCGGCGCCGTCGCAAGCGGCACCCGACAGGGTGCCGAGCACGCGCCGCACGGAGTCACGAGGGGCGCGCACGGGGCGCGCACGAGGCGCGCACGGGCGGGTGCGGGTCGCGTGCGGCCGGGTGCCGCTCGGGCGCGGCGTCGCTGGCGCCCGTCAGGACGCGGTTCGCTCCGCGTCCTCGATCGCGTCCGGATCGAGGTACGGCAGCAGGGCTTCGAGCAGGTCCGTCTCGGAGTTGAGGGTGCGCCCGAGTCCGGAGAGCAGGCCCATCACGCGCGCGATCAGGATCACGTCGCCGGGCACGTCCACCAGCGGGTTGCCACGCAGCGTGCGCCCGATGCGCGCGTTGATCTCGGCGACCAGCTCCTGGTCCGCGTACGCCTTGCCGGAGCGCAGCACGTCGCCCAGGAAGGCCTGCCCGATCGCCGCGTACGTCTCATCGTCGCGGCTGCGCGTGCGGAAGCCCATGCCCTCCATCGTGATGCCGATCGCCTCGGGCTGCTGGGCGATGATCGCGCTGGTGAGCACGATCAGCTGCTCACGGAACGTGTCCGGGAGCTCCTTCGTGATCCCGAAGTCGACGAGCCCGATCTTCGGCGGGTCGCCGGGGATCACGAAGAGATTCCCGGGGTGCGGGTCGGCGTGGAACACGCCGTGCTTGAGGATCATCGTGTTGTAGAGATCGGTGAGCGAATCGGCCACGCGCTGCGTAGACACGCCGGCGGCCTCGAGCGCGGCGACGTCGCTGATCTTGATGCCGTCGATGTAGTCCATCGTCAGTACGCGGCGCGACGAGCGCTCCCAGTAGATGCGCGGCACGACCACGTCGTCGCGCCCGGCGAGCAGTCCGCGGATGCGCTCCGCCGCGCGGCCCTCATGCACGAAGTCGACCTCGAACGGCGCGTTGCGTGACATCTCCGCGACGATCGGGCGGAAGTCGATCACGGTCTCGAAGCGCGCCCAGATATTCGCGAGCAGGCGAATCGCCTGCAGATCCCACTGCACGATGCGCTCGATCCCGGGGTATTGGACCTTCACGGCGACATCGACGCCCCGGTGGGTGCGCGCGCGGTAGACCTGCGCGAGCGAAGCAGCCGCGACCGGCTGCGGGTCGAACTCCGCGTACAGCTCCGCGATCGGCGCGCCCAGCTCGCGCTCGATCAGCGGTCGCATCTCCGCCCACGGCCGAGGCGGCACCTGGTCATGGAGCAGCGAGAGCGTGACGACGTACTCCTCCATCAGCACGTCGGCGCGGCTGCCGAGAAACTGGCAGGTCTTGATGATCAGGCCCTGCTGGCGGATCGCGCGACGCACGATCGCCTCGGCGGCGCCGCGATGAAAGCGACGCGTGGCGTCGCGCATGCGCTCTTCGCCGAAACGACGGCGCTTCAGCCGCAGCCACCGCCAGCGCAGCCACAGCGCGATCACGGTGCCCGCCAGTGGCAGCGTGCGGCGCCAGCGGCCGTACGGCGGCCGCGCCGGGGTCTCCTGGAGTTGCGGACGGGCGGTGGACATCGCGCGCTCCGTTGCTTTGTGTGTCATTTCACAATACCGCGTCGGCGGTCGCTGCGGTTGGCGGTTGCCGTGCGCTTCGGTCGCCGCATTCGAGCTGCTGCGCGTGCTGTTCGCGCGCTTCGAGACGCTCGCTGCGGTGCCGGGGGGCTTCGCGTGGGGCGGCACGCTCGTGCTCCGCGCGCCGCGGACGCTCCGGGTCGTCGCGCGCTGATCGCGGCCGAAGGCGAGCCGCTACGATCGACGGCGCATGGTGATCTTCAATCCCTTCGTCCCGTCGTACCGGGTGAGCCCTTACCGGCAGCTCGCGCGACTGCGCGCGTCGGAGCCGGTGCACCGCAGCGGCGCGCTCCAGGCGTGGATCTGCACGAGCTACGACGACTGCCTGCGCATCCTGCGTGAGCCGGAGGTGTTCTCGTCCGACGCGCGCCACGCGCGCGGACAGCTGGCCGACGCGCTCCAGGAACAGCGGCGCATCAGCCCGCTCGGCGAGACGCGGACGGTGCTCACCTCGGATCCGCCCGATCACACCCGCCTGCGCAGCATCGTGAACCGCGCGTTCACCACGCGCCGCGTCGCCGAGCTGCGCCCGCGGATCGAGGAGATCACCGCGTCGTTGCTCGACGTACTGCCTCGGGGCGGGGAGTTCGACCTGATGGCGGCACTCGCGCAACCGCTGCCCGTGATCGTGATCGCGGAGCTGCTGGGCGTGCCGGCGACCGACCGCGAGCGCTTCAGGCACTGGTCGAACGCGATCGCGCAGACGACCAGCCTGATCCAGTCGGATGCGATCCGGGGCGAGGCGCGCGCCGCGACCGCCGAGCTCGTCGCCTACTTCGACGCGATCGTCGCAGAGCGGCGTCGGTCACCGCGCGAGGACCTGCTCTCGGCGCTCGTCGAGGCCGAGGACGAAGGCCGCCGGCTGACGCACGACGAGGTGCTCGCGTTTGCGATCCTGTTGCTGGTCGCCGGCAACGAGACCACGACGAACCTGCTGGGGAACGGCATGCTCGCGCTGCTCGCGCATCCCGACCAGCTCGCGCTCCTGCGGCAGCGGCCGGAACTGCGGTCCGCGGCGATCGAGGAGATGCTGCGCTGGGACAGCCCGGTGCAGGGCGTCGTGCGCTTCACGGCCGCCGAGACGACCGTGGGCGGGGTTTCGCTCGCCAGTGGGGACATCGTGCTTGCCATGGTCGGCGCCGCGAATCGCGACGCTGCGCAGTTCGCCGAGGCGGATCGCTTCGACATCACGCGTGGCGACAACCGCCACCTCTCGTTCGGGATGGGGCCCCACTTCTGCCTCGGCGCGCCGCTCGCGCGGCTCGAGGCGGACGTCGCCTTCGCCGCGCTGCTCGAGCGCTTCCCGGCGCTGCGCGCCGGAGACGGCGTGACGGAGCGCGGGGGCACGTTCCTGCTGCGCGGGCCGTCGCGGGTCTCGATCGAGGCGTGAGCAGCTGCCGGCCGGGCGGCTGCGCTACGTGCCGGGGGGCTGTTCCGTCTCGCCGGGCGCCCGGCGTGGCACGGGCACCGTTGCGCCGCTGAAGATGGCCTGTACGTCCTCGACCGCCGCCAGGGCAGCGATCACCGTGACGCGGTCGCCGGCCTCCAGGCGCGTGTGGCCGCGCGGGATGAGCGTCGCGCCGCCGCGACGGATGGCCACGACCACGGCGTCCTCGGTGATGTGGACCTCGCTCAGCCGGCGGCCGCTGAGGACAGACGCCGGTGCGACGGGCAGGTCGAGGTAGCGCACGTCGTCGCTGGTGATCGGTGTCAGCCGGCCACGAAGCTGGACGGCGTTGCGATCCTCGATCGCGGCGGCGTACGCGTTCGTGATGTCGGCGCGCCGGAGCATCCCGCAGGCGACACGGGGGCGCTCGCGGAAGACGATCGGGAGCCCATGCACCGCGGTCCCGGCGAACACCGCGAGCGCGTGATGCAGGGTCTGGTCGGGGTAGAGCGTGATCACGTCGCGTGTGGCGAGTTCGATCGCGAGTGCGCCGTCGTCGCCGCGTGCCAGCGCCTGGGTGACGTCGGTGTCGCTGATCACCCCGACGATGCCGCCATCCTCGTCGTCCACGACCAGCGCCAGCTCCTCGCGATCGCGCGCCATGCGTCGCGCGACCTCCGCGATCGAGGTGTCGCGTGACACCGCGAGCGGCGAAGGGCGCATCGCGTCCGAGACCCGCAGCGCCTGCATCACGTTCGTCGAAAGCGCCTCTTCGTCGATGTGCACGCCACGGCGCGCGAGCTTGATCGTGTAGATCGTGCCTTCGCTCAGCAGCTGCGACACGGCGGTCGCCGTGGCGACGGCGGTCATCAGCGGGAGGATCAGCGCGTAATCGCGCGTCATCTCGAAGAGCATGAGCACGGCTGAGATCGGGGAGCGCGCGGTGGCGGCGAACACAGCCGCCATCCCCACGGTCGCGTACGCGCCGGCCGGTCCGGTCTGCCCCGGGAGCAGCTCTGTGAGCACGGCGCCGTACGCGCCGCCGAGCATCGCGCCCAGGAACAGCGAGGGGCCGAAGACGCCGCCGCTCCCGCCGGAGCCGATCGTGACGGATGTGGCGATGAGCTTCAGCGCGAAGAGCAGGATCATCGCGCGTGCCGTCGTCTGGTCGGTCAGCGCACGGTTCATGGCGTCTACGCCCAGCCCCAGCACGCCGTCGTCGATCAGCCCCAGCGTGCCGACGATCAGGCCGCCGGCCACCGGCATCCACAGCGGCGAAGGCAACGGCAGCGCGGTGAAGCGATCCTCGGTCCAGTAGAAGACGCGAATGAACAGCACGCCGCCGACGCCGGCAAGGATGCCGAGCGCGGCGTAGAACGCCACTTCGATCGCGTGCTCGAGGCTGTACGCGGGGATCGGAATCACGGGCGCATCCCCGCGGATCAGCACCGCCGTCGCGGTGGCGACCACGGACGAGAGCACGACGACGCTGAAGTTGCGCGTGTTGAATCGGCGGAGGATCACCTCGAGCGCGAAGAAGACGCCGGCGATCGGCGCGTTGAACGTCGCGGCGACGCCGCCGGCCGCGCCGGCGGCCAGCAGCAGCTTGACGTTCTCGTCGCCGAGCCGCAGCCACTGGCCGACCGTCGAGCCGAAGGCCGCGCCGATCTGGACGATCGGCCCCTCCTTGCCGGCCGATCCACCCGAGCCGATCGTGAGCGCGGAGGCGACCGTCTTCGCCAGCGCGACGCGTGGGCGGATGCGCCCGCCGCGCGTCTCGACTGCGAGCATGACCTCGGCGACGCCGGGCCCGCGCGCCTCCGGCGCGAAGTAGCGCGTGATCGGCCCGACCAGGACCGCGCCGAGCGCCGGCGCCAGCAGCACGCGCCACGAGGGCAGCGCACCGAGCCAGTCCCCGATCGCGAGCTCGACGAGCAGCCGGTGGGTGCCGTCGATCAGCAGGCTCAGGGTCGCGGCGGCGAGGCCGCTGACCAGGCCCACCAGGGTGGCGACGGCCATCGGTCCGCCGCGCGGCGACCGCTCGACCAGCGTGCCCAGCCGACGGCTTGCCTCACGGGCCGAGCGCATCGCGTCTGCCGTCAGGGTCAAAGTGGCCGCATCGTAACGCGCGCCTTCGCACCCGCAACCGCGGCGGCGGGGTCGCGCGGCTCAGCCGGCGGCCGCCTCGGGGCGCGGCCGACGCAGCCGCGAGACGGTGGTGCTCACGGCGAGCACGAGCGCGATCAGCGCAGCCAGGCCCGCGGAGCTCCCGATCGCCCGCGACACGCCGAACGTCTGCACCAGCACCCCGAGCAGCAGCGTGCTGAACGGCTCGATGCCGCCGCTCATCGCGAACAATCCCATCACGCGCGCGCGGTACTCCTCGTCGGCGTTCAGCTGCACGAGCGCCTGGTTGAGCGTGCTGTAGATCGAATGCGCCACACCGGCGACGGCCAGCGTGGCGAAGGCGATCTCGAGGTGCGGGATCTGCGCGAAGGCCGAGACCAGCGCCATGTAGACGACCGCCATCCACAGCATCGTGGCGTTGCCGCCACGGCCGGCGACGACGTACCAGAGCCCGACGAGCGAGCCAACCCCCGCCGCCGATTGGATGAAGCCGAGCTCACGCGCGGTGCCGCCCAGTTGTTCGACTACGACCACGGGCAGGAACTGCATGTACGGGTAGACGAGCGCCGACGTGAGCATGGCCATGACGATGTTCACGCGCACAGTGCGGTTCTCGCGCACGTGCGCAAGGCCGGATCGCAGCTCGGACCACACGCCGGCGCGGACCAGGCTGCGGGTGCTCTCGATGCGCAGCCCTGCGACGAGCCCTACCGCAGCGACGAGCAGCACCGCCTGCGTGGCGAACGCGAGGTCGGCGCCGCGGGTGGCGACGATCGCGCCGCCGATGCTCGGGCCGATCACGCGCATGAGGTTCCCGGTGATCGAGTGGAGCGCGAGGCCGTTCCGCAGCAGGTCGCGGCCCACCGCGTCGTAGACGAGCAGATTGCGCATCGGCTGGTTCAGCGAGTTGCCCACGCCTTGCGCGACTGCGAGGAAATACAGCAGCGGTAGAGAGTCGTGGCCGGCAAGCACGGTTGCCGCGACGAAGGCGGCCGAGAGCGCCTGTCCGAGCGCGGCGCCCATGAGCACCCGCCGTGCACCAAAGGCGTCGGCGAGCGGCCCGGCAAACGGCGAGATCAGCAGCACGAACACGCCGGACACGAAGCCGAGACCGGCGAGCTGCAGGGCGGAGCCGGTGATCTGGAACGCCACCCAGAGCAGCGCGACGCGCTGGATCCAGTTCCCCAGCTGCATCGCCATGCCGGCGCCGAGCAGCACGCGGAATGCCGGGTAGCGGAGCGCGCCCAGGCGATTCGCGCCGCGGCGGTCAGATGCTCCGCTCATCGCGTCTCCGCTCAACCCACCATGGCGCCGTGCGCTGCAGCACGATCCATGGAACGTGGATAAGGTGGATAACTACGATCCGCCGGCGGGCCGATGGTGGACCGACGTCAGCGGCGCCAGGGATTTCGCACCGGCGTTCCGGCAATGCACGCCCGGGCCGCTGCCGGGTAAGATGTCAACAGGGCCGCCAACGCGGGGTGCTCGTGCCGTACGACCCGACCAACGTCTTCGCGCGCATCCTGCGCGACGAGTTGCCGAGCGAGCGAGTTTACGAGGACGACGAGTTCGTCGCGTTTCGTGACGCCGCCCCCCAGGCCCCCACGCACATCGTGCTGATCCCGCGCGGCGAAGCGGCGGCGTCACCTGCCGACCTGCGCGAAGCGGACGCCACATGGATCGGCCGCATGATGGTGCTCGCCGCCCGCATCGCCGCCGACGCCGGCCTCTCGGCGCAAGGCTACCGGCTCGTCATCAACTGCGGCACGCACGGGGGCCAGACCGTGCCGCATCTCCACCTGCACATCGTCGGCGGCCGTCAACTCGGCAGGCTGGGCTGATGGCGCCGGTGGCCGCCGGTGTGGGGGTTTTCCCCAGTGCGCGAACGAGTGGCACACACCTACGCTCGGGGAACGACGCGACAAGAACGCCCGCTGTCCTGAAGGCCATGCGCACGTGACGGCATCTCCGCCGAGCGCGGTTCCGAAGACGGAGTCGACCGAGGACATCCTCGACGCGCTTCTGTTCTCGGTATCGCACGACCTGCGATCGCCACTGCTCACGCTGTCTCTGAGCGCCGAACTGATCCGCGAGGCCGTCGACCCCCCCCCCGCCGCGAACCGCGTCGACCAGGCGGGCAACACCGCCGTCGCGCTGGACGCGCTGAAGGAGGGGGCGGCGGACCTCGAGCGCATGCTCAGTGCGCTGACCACCGTCTCCCGCGCGCGCCGGCGCGAGCAGGAGATCCGGACGCTGCCGGTACGGGTGCTGCTGGGGGGGCACGTCGTGAGCTCGAACGTCGAGCACGCCGAAGGGTTGACGGTGCGCGTGGACGCGACGCCCGTCCGTGAGCTGATCGATCGCCTCTGTGGCGAAGACCCCGCTGAGATCCGGCTCGGGCGCACGGCAACTCATGTGGTCCTTCGCATCCCGTCTCGCGCGGATCTCCCCGTGCTGGACGGCTCGCCGCTGATCGCGCTCGCCCGTTCGCTCCAGCTGTGGGCCGGCACGATCGTCGAGGACCTGGCGTCGCTGCAGCTCCAGCTCGCGCGCCAGGCGGTGCCGATGGAGCTCGCGGAAGGCGCCGTGTACGTCTGGTTGCCGGTGTCGGCCGGGAGCAGCCGGTGAACCAGGGTGCGGTGCCGGTGGTGATCGTCGACGACGAGGTGGATCACGCGATCATCATCCGCCGCGTGCTCGCCGCCATTGCGCCCTACGCAGCGGTCGACGTCATGACCGACCCCCACGCGGTTGAGGATCGGTTGATCCAGGCGCCCCCCCGGGCGCTGCTGCTCATGGACCGGATGCTCGCGGGGCGCCAGTCCATCGATCTCATCCCCGGCCTGCTGCGCGCGCGCCCCGACCTGAGCATTGCCCTGCTGTCCGCCGCCCTCTCGGACGAGGACCGCAAGCGCGCGCTCGCGGCCGGCGCGGTGGCGGCCGCCGAGAAGCCGGGCACGCTCGACGGGTGGCGCATGCTGCTCCGTGAGCTGCTCGGCCTCCACCGCGCGCGCTCCGTCGCCTGATCGGCGCGGGACTCCGCCGATATACTCGCGCGCGGCGGGGCCCGTAGCTCAGCGGCCTAGAGCAGTCGGCTCATAACCGATCGGTCCCAGGTTCGAATCCTGGCGGGCCCACCAGCCGGCCGGCCGTGCGCCGCACCGCCGCGAGAGGAGTCGACGTCGCGTGCGTGAACGCGTCCGCCGCGCGCTGACCGGCTATGCCCCGCGCGCGCTCCCCCTCGCGGGCCGCCGAGCGTCGGCCGTCATGCTGCTGCTCTATCCGCATGCCGGCGATGACTGCATCGTCTTCCAGCTCCGCACGCAGCACGTCGCTCATCACCCTGGCGAGATCTCGCTGCCGGGTGGCGGGCGTGACCCGGCCGATCGCACGCTCGCACAGACCGCGCTGCGCGAGACGCACGAGGAGATCGGCATTCCCGCCGAGCTGGTGGAAGTGCTCGGGCAACTGGACGACACGGACACGCGCGCGTCGAACTACCGCATCACGCCGTTCGTCGGGGCGCTCCGCGCCGATGCCGCCGTGGCGGCGTCGGCGTACGCACCGCGCGAAGTGCACGAGCTGCTCTACGTCCCGGTCGCGCACCTGCTCAGTCCGGCCTCGCGCACGTGGAAGGTCGTGGAGTCCGAAGGTACGCCCGTCGCGACCGCGGCCTTTCAGCACGGAGCGCACGTGATCTGGGGCGCCACGGCGCGCATCGTCACGAGCTTCGTCGATCTGGTGGAGCGCACGCCGTGACGCTCGTGTTCGTGCGCCACGGCGAGTCGGAAGGCAACGCCGCGCGCACGGTGCAGGGGTGGTTGGATGTCGCGCTGACCGCGCGCGGGCGCGCGCAGGCCGAGGCGACCGCGGCGCGGCTCGCCGCGGAGCCGGTGGCGGCGGTATACAGCAGCTCGCTCGCGCGGGCGCTCGAGACCGCGCGCGTGATCGCCGAACCGCACGGGCTCGCGGTGACGGCGCTCGACGATCTGCGCGAGTACGGCTACGGCGAGGCACAGGGCCTGCGCTGGGAGGACGTGCACGCGCGCTGGCCGCACGACGCCGAGGAGTGGGGCGTGGGGCACATCCCGGGCGAGGAGGGCGGCGCGGTGTTCCGCGCGCGCGTCGCGGCGGCGTTCGAGCTGCTCGCCGAGCGCCACCGCGGGGAGATGGTCGTGATCGCGTCGCACGGCGGCGCCATCAACCAGGTGCTCGCGCACGTACTGGGCCTGCCGGTGGGCGCGCGCGCGCACGCGACCGTCGAGAACTGCGCGCTCACGGTGATCGAGACTGACGGACGCCGGCCGGTGCTCGCCGGACTCAACGACGGCCGTCACCTGCGGCTCGGCTGAATGCGCCTGCCGGGGCGCGCCGGCAGAACGCGCCGGCGGTAGCGAGCGTGCCGGCGTCACTGCAGCTCGCGGCGGCCGGCCCGCGCACTCCATGCAATCACCACGAGCAGGCCGACCACCGCGATCGCGCCCGTGATGAAGACCCAGATCACCGGCACGCGCCAGCGGCCGAACTCGAACACGGGCGCGGGTGCGCTACCTCCTGCTATAGCCGGGGGCAGACTGGCGCGCTCCGGCCGCACCGTGACCTCGCCCGAGTCGAGCGCGTCCGCCGACACGCGGAGCGTTGGCGAGGCGCCCGGCTCGACACGACCAAGCGGGACGATCGTCGAGCTGCTCCCGCGGGGAATGGTGATCGACTCGGGCGAGAGGCCCGCTGGACCCGCGACTGAGACTTCGAGGTCGCCGGCGACGGTCGCCGGCCCGCCGCTCGCGTCTACTGCCTCGACGATCAGCCAGCCCACGGAGTCCGCGCCGTACATCGGCATAGAGGGAGCGATCGTCGCGCGAACGCTCGCGACCGACGCGCCCACCGTCTCTACGGTGACATGGCCGGGCTGGAGGCCGGGCAGCGCGGCCGTCACGGTCGTGGTCCCGACCTCGTTGCCGAACGTCCCCTCCACGACGACGGCGTGCCAGCCGGGCTGACAGTCGGGCGTGATCCGGTCCGGGACGGCGATCGCGCCCGGCCGCGATGAGGAGAGCTGGAGCTCGCCGCATGGGAACGCGAGCGCCGCCTCTTCGCCTGCTGCGGCCTGCAGGACGAAACGGGGCTGCGTGCTCGAACCGCTGACCATCGTGCCGGGCACGGCGACGATCTGGAGCCCGCCGTCGACGAGGGAAGTCGCGGGCAGCACCGCGATGCTCTGCGTCGCCGACGCCAGTCCGGAGCGCAGCGCCGTGACCGTCGCCGATCCCTGTGCAAGAGCGGTGACGTCGACGGTGATGCTGGACTCGTACGCGGGCACCGTCACGACCGCCGGGACGGTAACGACCGACGGCCGGGAGGAGACCAGGCGAACCTCGGTGTCGGCCGTCGCGGGGACTGGGTTGCCATCGGGAGCTTCGAGCACGGACAGGGTCAGCCAGGTCGGGCCACCCGCGCCGGTGATGAAGGTGCGAGGGGCGAATGCGATGCCCAGCGCCGTCGCATGCGTCGGCACCGAGACGGTCTGCCCGGTGAGCGTGGTCTGCGCCGATGCCAGGCCGTCGGCCTGCGCGGTCAACGTGGCCAAACCCTCCGCGAGGACCGTCACCGGGACCGCCACGGCGCCCACGCCCGCAGCGATCGTCACGCTGGTCGGGACGTTCGCGATGCGTGGTTCGTTTGAGGCCAGGCGAATGGTCACGGGCGTCGCGGAAGTGGCCGATGTTCCGCCCGCGTCCAGGAGTTGCACGAACAGCGCCTCACGTGGCTGGCCGGTAGCCGGCAACGTGCGCGGCGCGATCGAGAGTGACAGCAGAGCCGGCGCGCCGGCTGCGGCGAGCGGAACGTCGACCCTGCCGCCATCGATGACTGCCGGCGCGATCGGAGTGCTGGAGGTGCTCGGGGTGGGCGAGACGGACGGCTCCTGTGCCGACGCGGACGGCCGTGGCGCGGCGGCGCCACCGGCCATGATCGCGGTGACTGCGAGTATCGACACGACAGCCAGGGGAAACGCCCGGAAGCGCAGCGCCACGATCAGGTTGCGTCCGCGAACGGCGCCGGCAACTCGCCGCTGCCGCGCGCGGGTGCGCACAGGCGCTGGAGCAGGCCGAGCAGCTGGCTCGGCTGATCGACTTCGAGTGTGTATCGCGCCGAGGCGTGGACGGTCAGGGAGACCTCGCGCACCCCCGGCAGAGACTCGAGCCAGGCGCCGATCGCGAGCAGTGCGCTCGGGGAAGAGTCCCCCCTGTACTCGATCGTGAGCCGGCGATCGAGCAGCGCAACCAGTTCGAGCGAGGCAGGTCCCGGCGTGTCGGCCGTACGCGCCCCTTCCGCGTGTGTCGCAGATCGCGGCTGCTGGGGTGGCACGGCGGCTCCTGCGCCCGGGTCCTGGACCCGGACCGCAAGCGCCCGGACCGCTTGACTGAGGTCACTCAGCACTTCGCGCTGCATCGCGGTGGCCTCGTGCAGCTCTTCCGTCGTGCCGCCCAGCTCGCGCACCACGCGCGTGTGACTGCGGAGGTGCTCACCGTACTCGGTGACTGCCCCCGACAGCTGGTTGAGGCCCGACGCAAAGCCATCTGCGGGCGTCGGCTCATCGATCAGCTCTTCCGCCGTGTCCGTCATCCACCGGACTGCCTCGTAGAGCAGGAACAGCGCGACGAGGCCGGCGAGCGCGATGCGACCCTGGCTGCTGCGCAGGTAAAACAGCAGGTACCCGAGCCACGGCATCGAGAAGTCGAGCCGGCGCGTGAGCTGCGACGCGGGCGTCGTGAAGGGATCCGGCTCAGGCTCGTTGTCGCCCTTGGTCCGCACGACGAGCGAGCCGTCGCGGAGCGTGATGTCCACCACGCGGTGCAGCACGCGTTCGGGGTAGTTGTACTGGTCGCGGTCGCCCTGGCTGACCTTGATGGCGACGACGTCGCCCAACCGGAGCTGACCCGGCGCGATCCCCCGCATCACCGCGAGATCCCCGGTGTGGAGCAGGGGTTCCATGCTCCGCCCGGCCGTCACTTCGAGCGGACCGGTCGTGCCGAGTGAGAGGATCAGTCCGAGCCAGGCCATGCCGGCGACCAGCGGCACGAGCAAGAGCCAGACGATCAGGGGGAGATGGCGTCTTTCGACAGAGGCATCGTTCATTGCTGAACCTCGCCCCGCCCGCCGGCTCAGGATACAGGCAGATCTCGCGTGGCGGCGGACGCGTGCGGGGCGGGCATGGCTAGCTGCGCGTCGACGCGTCCAGCCAGAACGTCAGCGTGCCCAGCTGCCCCTGATCCCCTGGCGGGACGTTGGCGCCGTTATTCGTGACGGAGGCGAGCAGATAGACGTAGTGCTTGTCGGTCACGGTGGAGCGGAGCTTCGTACCCGCCCACTCCTTGGTTAGCAGCGCGTACGCCATTGCGTCGTTTGAGTCGGCGGCGCGAGCGACGCAGATTTCCTTCTCCACGCCGTCTCCAAGCTCGTCGATGCCCGTGATCGAGAACTGACCGCTGCCGCACCCCGATGTGTCGACGCTCACCTGGTAGTAGAGCGCCACCTCGATGTACCCGTTCTTGAGTGCACCGTTCGCGGCGAGCGGGTCCGTCCAGAAGAAATCGACGTACAGCGAGTGGCTCTGCGCCGGCTGCACTTCGATCTTGTACAGCAGTCGGCCGGCGTCGGTGTGAGCCGCGCCCGCGTGGATCTCGAAGTCCGCATCCTGGACTGCGGTAACCTTGACCGACTCACCCTCGATCAGAGTGGAGCCGGCGCCGGAGGGTGCCGGTCGCGCGCTGATCTCGACCGGAACGGCGTCGCTCGTCGCGAGGAACGAGACGCCGGTCGCGGAGAGGAGCAGCGCTCCCAGGATCGCGAAGATCAACGCCCGCATCGCCGCGCCGCGGTTGCGACGGCGAGCGCGGGCAGCCGGGGCACGCACGCCCTGTCGGATTTCAGGAGTCAACATACCGGCCCTTCGCGCGCCGTCGCCGCCTGCAGCGCGGCGGCGCGCGTCGTCTTTCTGTTCGAAGCGGAGGCGGGCGACTACCCCGCCGTCACCGTGACGATGAACGTCGGCGACAGGCTGCCCGCAGACGTGCTGATCGTGTAGATCGAGCCGCCGGCCGGCACGTGCACCTCGTAGAACTTGCCACCGGGCAGGAAGTACTGCTGGTAGCCGTTCGTGAGCGTGAGGTACCGGCCGGTGTTGGTCACGAGCTCCCACGGATCCGCCACCCCGGCGTCATTGGACTCGTAGATGTCGACCGGCAGGATCAGGTACGAGTACGCGAGGTTCAGCGCTCCCGCGTTGCCGTACGCGACGGTGACGATCTGCGTCCCGCTGCCCGCGCTGGTCGTGTCGACGATGGCAATGTCCCCGGCTGACGTGCCGACGACCGTGTTCAGCGTCGGCGTCCATGTGGGCGCGGTCCTGCTGGTGGTCGTTGAGACCGTCCATCGCTGGCTCCCCGCCAGCGCGCTGAGCACGCTGGGAGCGGCGTTCGCGGCGCTCGGCGTGATCGTCACCGAGTCATTGGTCGCCGTGAACGTCGCGCCGGTGGCGAGGAAGAGCGCGAGCGCCGCGGCCACGACACCCACGAGGGCGAACCGTCGCGTCCGCTGGAGCGTGGCGCGGCGTCGCGCCTGTCCTGCTCCGTAACCCGTCGTGTCCATCTGCATACCGGCCTCCTCAGAGCGCATTCAGTTGCCGAGCATCCGACGCACGGGGACGCAAAACGCCTGCGGTAGCGCATCTCACGCTTCCGCCGGCCATCTCCCTGGATGTGGACGTTGTGCCCGAGATGGGCAACCAGCGTCCGGCCCTACGTTCCGTCCGTCCCGAGCCGCGCACGACGTGGCGCGGGCAGTACGGAACTCCCATCGCTCCCCGCGTCCGCCATGCGGTCACGCGATACGAGCGACCAGCCTGCCGGGCGCGAGGCGCCCCCGGGCGGGCTACCGGCGAATCCGCCGGCCGATGTCCGTGCTGAGCGGCCTCCGTAGACGCACCCACATGGCCCGCCGCCGGCGCAACCGGTGCAGCAGAACGGGTTGCCGGCTACTACGACCGGGTTCCCGTCGACGGTCCACTCGCAGTTCGCACACACAGCCATCGCGTGGATGAGTCTCCCATCGCAGCGATATGTCTACAGGGGGCCGCCGAGTTGAGGATCGGTAAAGCGTACGGGCAGATTGGGGATCGCTCAGGCGCGCTCCGGATCCCAGCGATCGTGCATGGTCACGGCGGACGCGGGCGCGCGTCGGTTGCGGCCGTATGCAACCGCCGGCCAGCCGAGCGGGATGATCGCTGCGGAGTCGTAGTCGTCCGGGATGCCGAGGATGGCGTGGATGCGGTCGCGGTTGCGGCGATGCAGCGTCGTCAGCACCGTGCCGAGCCCGAGCGAACGCGCGCGCAGCATCAGGTTCTGCACTGCGGGGTAGACGGATGCGCCGGTCTGAAAGCCGGCCCGGCCCGTGCGCGCCGGCACCCGCACGCAGGCCACGATCAGCACGGGCACGTTCGCCCACGGTGTCGGCGGGGGACCGCCCGCCGCCGCGGCGCTCGCTGTCCCGCTGCCGTCGCCGCTGCCGTACTGCGAACGCTGCGCCTCTGCGTACGCCTCGCTCAGCTGCGCCTTGACGGCAGGGTCGCGCACGACGATGAACCGCCACGGCTGCGTGTTCGACCCGGACGGCGCGTGCGTCGCCGCGGTGAGCACCGCGTCGACGAGCGCGTCGTCGACGTCCCGATCCGCGAAGGCGCGCACCGCGCGCTGGTGGGCGAACAACTGGCCGACGTCGTTGATCGGTTCCATGGACGCCCCCGGCTGCTCGCTCAGTGGATGCTCGCGAGGTAGGCGATGGTCACGCCGTCGCCGCCCTCGGTGCGCTGCCCGGACTCGAACGCGGTGACCAGCGGGTGGTGCTCCAGCAGCTCGCGCACGGCACGACGCAGCGTCCCGGTGCCCTTGCCGTGGACCAGTCGCACCCGGGCGCGTCCGGCACGCGCCGCGAGGTCGATGTACTCCTCCAGGCGCGGGATCGCCTCGTCGATGCGCTGACCGCGGACCTCGATCTCCTCGCCGACCGCCACCGCGGGCGCGTACGTCGCCGTGCCGCCGATGCGCGCTTCAGCCGGCTCGCGCCCCTCGCGGGCCGCGCCCGCGGCCGCCGTGCGCTCGACCTGCTCGAGCCGCACACGCGTGCGCAGCGCGCCGAGCTGGACGTCGAACTCGCCGCGGTCGTCGGGCTCGCTGAGCGCTTCGCCCGGCAGCGAGATGCCGCGCAGCCAGACGGTGACGCGCGGGGCGACGGGCACGATCGGCTCGTCGGGTGCGCGGCGCGGTGCGGGGGCGACCGCGGGCGTGGGTGCGA
>JBBDXH010000188.1:0-15480 GCA_040902395.1 Dehalococcoidia bacterium | reverse complement strand
GGGAGGCTTCTCGCTCGGGGTGCTCGGGCAGGGCGCGGTCGCGTTGCTCGCGGGGCGCACGTTCGACCAGCGCGGGTCGCGGCCGGTGCTCGCGCCGGCGCTGGCCGTGGGGGCCGCGTTGTTGCTGGCGGCGTCGTTCGCGCGCGAGCCGTGGCAGTTCGTGGCCGCGTGGGGCATTGGCGGTGCCGCGGTCGGCGGGGGGCTCTACTACAACGTCACGATGCCGGTGACGGCGCGCCTCTATCCGGACCGGCGGGCGTCGGCGTTCTCGGTGCTGACGCTGCTCGGGGCGCTCGCCAGCCCGATCTTCTACCCGATCGCCGGTGCGCTCATGGACGCGTTCGACTGGCGCGTGACACTGCGCGTGCTCGTCCTGCTGATGGCGATCTGCGTCGCGCCCGCCGCCGCATTCGTGCGCGCGCCCGCCGCGTCCCGTCCGACGAACGACGATCCGGCCGGCGCCGGCACGCTCGCGGCGGCGCTGCGCCGAGCGACCGTGCATCGCGCGCTGATTGTGGTCGTGTTCGCGTCGTTCTCAAGCTCGGCGCTGCTCCTGCACCAGGTCGCCGCGATGCAGGCCGCGGGGCTCTCGCTCGCCGCCGCCTCCGGCTTCGCCGGCATGCGGGGCGCCTTTCAGATCCCGGGCCGGCTGCTGCTGAACCCGCTCACGGCCCGCTTCGGCGTGCGCGGATCGATCGCGCTCTGCTACGCGACCGCGACCACGGCGGCGCTCGCGCTACTCGTGGCATCGGGCGGCGGCGGCGCGACGGTGCTCGCGTTCTACTTCGCGGCGGTCGGGGGGATGTCGCTCGGCCTGCTCTCGCCGCTGAACGGGCTCTTCCAGGCGGAGGTGTACGGGGACGCGCGCCTGGGCACGCTGACGGGCGTGAGCACGGTGCTCGGCAGCGTCTCGGCGGCCTCCGGCGCATGGCTTGCCGGCGTGACCGTCGACGTCACGGGTTCGTATCGTCCCGTGCTCGCCGTGGTGATCGCGCTCCAGGTGCTGGCCGTGCTCGCGCTGCTGTGGCAGCGCGCGGCCACGCGCGTCGTGGCGTCCGTGGAGCCGGCGCATGCTTCGACGCCCGGCGCAGGCGGGTGAGCCGCGCGGAGCGCGGCACCCATGCCTGATACGCACGGTACCCACGCGCACGAGCGAGGACCGGTGGACGCAACCCCTGCGCTTCGACCGGCGCGAGGGAGCCGCGGGGCCGAGTGCCCGGGGCCTCCGTAGACCGTTGAACGCGTTACCCCGCCGCGGCCCCGTCCATCCGGACGCGAACGCCGTGCGCAGGACGGGGCGAGCGCCGTGCCCTTACGTCTTCCCGACGAGCGCGTCGAGCCGGTGCGCCACCTCGATGTCGTCGTGCGTGACGCCGTCGCCCGCCGAGCAGAGCGCGACCCGGACCAGCCCGGGGTCCACAGACACCTCGAGTTCGGCAGGATGCGCACCGATCAACTCACCCGCGGCGCTCGCGAACGCGCGCGCGCCGACTCCGTCGGCGAAGGTGAATTCGCGCATGATTCGACCATCTGCGTACGCCCAGCCCTGGAGCCCGCGCAGTTCGTAATCCAGTCGTTCTTCGGTCAGCGGTCCAGGCATGGCAATCTCCTCCGCCGGCGCCCCACACGCCGGCCGTGGTCGGCTCTCAACAGGCCTCCCGCAGGGTCGACCTGATCCATGCATCGACCCTAGCCGTCCTGGTGCCACGACCGAACAACTCGCCGCCGTGCTTCCCTTGCGATTGCCTAACAGACCAGGGCGTCCCGCCGGACGGGGACAGTGGCGGCCGGGGTGTGCCCGCAGGACGCCCGCGCGGGCACGGCGACGCCCGGTCGAGCGGCCACGCGGGACCGGGCGCAGCGGAGCGGAACCGGTGGCGTGGCAGGCGCGCTCGCCCCACGGCGGGGACCGCCGCCGGTCCGACGCCGGGCCGGGTGCGCTTTCCGTCGCGAGGACGTGCCTGCGCGGCCGCACCCGCCTGCACGCGGTCGGGCATGCGAACGCGTGCGCCTCGCGATTCGCGACCCTGGAGCGAGCCCGCGGATCGGCGCGATCCGCCGATCCGTAGCGCGTTACTCGACCGTTAGCGTCCCGGACATGTCCGGCTGGTGGTAGACGCAGATGAACTGGATCTGGCCGGCCTTCGTGAACGTCCCAACGAACTCCCCCTTGTCGCCGGGGTTCACGACCGTCGGGCTCTGGAAGATCTCGCCTTCGCTGTCGGCGGACTGGATCATCATGTTGTGGATGGCCGTACCCACGTTCTCGTACTCGAACGTGACGGTCGTTCCCACCGGCACGGTGATCGCATCCGGCTCGAAGATGTTGTCCTTGAACAGGATCTTGATCTCCATCTCGCCGCCGGCACCCGCGCCGCCGCCCCCTGTGGCCGCCGTGGCCGCTGCGGTCGCTGCCGCGCCGCCGTTGTCGTCGCCGCCGTTGTCATCGCCGCCGCCGCAACCGACGGCGAGCGCCACCCCGAGCGTCGCGAGCGCTACCCAGAGCACTGAGCGTCGAACCAGACCGGTGAATCGAACCATTCGCGTGCTGCCCTTCAAGTGTGCGCTCCGCTTACTGACGCGGCTGCGCGATCGTGACCCGTTCTTGTCTACGCACGCGGCCCGGGCCGCGCGTTGTCTCGTGTATCAGCCGTCAACCGTCCGGTCGACCTGCTCCCTTCCCGGCGGTTCCCGCGTCGCGCGCGGGCACGCGTGGACGAACCGGTATCGGCGCGGGCCGTCGGGCGGAGCCTGCCCGCGACTGCTCGCTTGTCGCCGTCACCTCATCGCCGCGCGCGAGTACTGCAAGGGTCGTGGCGCGAAGCTCCGAGATGAGCGCGCGCTGCGCGCGCATCCAGGTGCCGTGAGCCGGGCAGGCGCGAGCGGCATCGCATGGGCCGCCGGTCAACAGACAGGTGCCTTCCAGCGGACCGTCCGCGGCCTCGATCACGTCGAGCAGCGTGATTCGCTCCGGTTCGCGGGTGAGCGTGTAGCCGCCATCCGGTCCGGCCGTGGCAGTGAGCAGACCCCGGCGCACGAGCGGAGCGAGGATCTGAGAGAGGTACTTCTTCGGGATGTCCATCGCCGCGGAGATCTCGCGCGCCTTACGCCTGCCCTGTCCGTAATGGCGCGCGAGGTCGATCGCCAGGCGCACGGCGTAGTCGCCCTTCGGACCCACCGTGATCCGCACGTTCGGCTACACATCCTGCCGGCGGAACAGCATCGCCCCGACCGCGAGTGGGGCGACTGCCCATGCGAACACCGCCCCCGTCAGCAGCACGACGCTGCGGAGGGTGCCCAGCTCGAGGTGGAGGTAGGCGCCCATCGGCCCGAGCACGTGCAGGTCCGGCTCCAGGCTGAGGATCGCGAGGATGCGCACCGACTCAACCGGGTTGAGCAGGGCCGTCAGCAGCAACGACTGGCCTGAGGAGGTGACGGAGAGCGCCAGGCCGATGGCCGCGAGGTCGTAGAAGAGCACGAGCGCGAACCACGCGAGCACGGCGATGGCGAGCGCCTTCGCACGGCCGTCCGACAGCACGGAGATCACCATCCCGATGCTGAGCATGGCACTGGCGAGCGCACTCGAGAGCACGATGAACAGCAGGTAGTGCCCGAAGTCCGCGACCGGCCGCACCAGCGCCAGCAGCACACCCGCCATGCCGAAACCCAGGGCGATCGCCATCCAGACGGCGATGGTCAGCCCGACGTACTTCCCGATCAGCAGTTGAGTGGCGGAGAGCGGCTGGGCGAGCAGCGTGGCCAGCGTGCCGCGGTCGCGTTCGCCGGCGATCGCGCCGGCCCCCAGGATCAGCGCGAGCAATGGCACGAGCATCAGGCAGAGGTTGATCAGGCTCGCCGTGGTGCGGTTGAAGCCCTGTGCGCCTACGTCCCCCTGCTCCTGCACCACCGCGAGCGCGAGCGCGATCAGCGCGAACGTCGCCGCGAAGGCGAGCAGCCAGCGGCTGCGCACCGCGTCCCGCAGCTCCTTGCCGAGGATCGAACGCACCGCCGTCACTGCGTGCCTCCGGGCAGCGGTCCGGGTGCTGAAGGCGCGGCGGCTTCCTCGACGCGGAAGTCGAGGATCGTGATGCCGGCGCCGAGCAGCGTTTCCATCACATGCGCCTTGTTGTTCGCCGGGCAAGTGATCGCGAGCCAGTCGCCGCTGCGGGTCACGTCGCCGCCGGTCGCCTGAATCAACGGGATCGCCTCGCCACTGTGGCCGTTCAGCCGCACGTAGAGCAGGCTGCGGGCGACCGCACGGGTCGCGAACGCGGCCGCGGGTCCGTGGAATGTCGTACGGCCCTGGTCGAGCACGATCACCCGATCGGCGATCGAGGGCACGTCGTCCAGCCAGTGCGTCGAGAGCAGGATCGCCTTGCCGCGCGCGCGTTGGTCGCGGATGAACTCGCGGAGCTCGAGCCTGGCGGCGACATCGAGCCCGGTTGCGGGCTCGTCGAGCATGAGCAGCGGCGGATCGCCGAGCTGGGCGATCGCCAGCGCGAGCCGCTGACGCATGCCTCCGGACAGGGCGCGCACCTGCTTCTCGGCGTGCTCTGCGAGGCCCACCGCCTCTACCGCGGAGCGCGCCGCGCTCGCGGCGGCACCGCGGAGCTGAGCGAAGAAGGTCACGGTCTCCCGCACGTTCAGGTCCGTGTGGAACGCGGGGTTCTGCGGCAGGTAGCCGATCCGCGCTCGCGCCTCTCGGCCGTGACGCCGCACATCGATGCCGTCCACGCTCACGTCGCCGTCGAAGCGGATCAGGCCGATCACGGCCTTGATCAGCGTCGACTTTCCGGCGCCGTTCGAGCCGACGGTCGCGAGCACCTCGCCGGGCTGGAGTTCAAACGTAGCGGAATCGAGGACGGTGCTCTTGCCGTAGCTTTTCGAGACGGCGCGCACGCTGAGCATCACGCCCACCGCTTCCCGAATGTGCGCGCACCCATCGTGAAGACCGCGAGCGGCACGAGCACCAGCGCTGCGCTGATCGCTCCGGCTGCCCACCCGATCGTGGAGTTCGCGCTGCGGAGGCTGACGGGCGGCGCCATGAGCGGATGTGCGTCCACCACGCGCGGGACCGGTCGGTGCACGGGAAACCAGCGCACGGCGAGGTCGAGCGCGCTGCGCGCGGGCGAGAACGAGTAGGCCCGCACTGCCTCGTTCTGCCGCACGAGATCATCGAACGCGCCCTCGTAGCGGTAGGCGATGTCGCCCACGCCATCGCCGTTGGCGTCGTAGCCGCGGTAGTCGTCCCAGTAGTTGCCCCGGCCGTTCAGGGACCAGCTGTTGCGGTGCTCGAGGCTGCCGCCGCGCGTCTCCACCTGCTGCAGGTTCCCGACGAAGCTGTTGTCCACGAACGTGACCGAGGTGGTGGTGAAGAGCTCCATCGCGATCTGGTTGTAGGCGATCAGATTCCCCCGGAGCGTGACGAAGCTGCCCGGCGTCGCCGGTGCGCCCTCCATGGTCAGACCCAGGCGGTTGTGGTGGATGCGATTGCCCACCAGCTCCACGTCATCCATGTCCTTGAAGAGCAGCCCGTAGCCCGACGCGGCCGAGCGGTTGCCGGAGAACTCGTTGTCCACGACGGACAGTCCGTGCGAGTACATCAGGCTGGCGCCCGCGACGTTGTTGCGGAAGACGTTGCCACGCAGCGCGACGTCCCTGGCGTACATCGTGTGCAGGCCGTAGCGCACCCGCGACACGGAATTGCGCTCGATGGTGGTCTGCGTGACGAAGCCGAGGAAGATGCCATCCTTGGCCAGCTCGATCACGTTGTCGGTGAGCAGGTTGCCTTCGCTGTTCCAGACGTAGAGGGCGTGCCCGCGCCGCTCGGGCGCCAGCGCAACCACGCTCGAGATCGCGTTCCCGCGCACGACGTGCCCGCCGCTGTCCTGGAGCGCAATGCCGTAGAGCACGTCCTCGAGGCGGTTGTCTTCGATCGTGGCACGGTCCGCGGTCACCCGGATGCCGGTCGGCTCCCCGCTGACCTGCCGCGCCGAGTTGCGAACGATGAACCCGCGAACCGTCACGTCTTCTGCGGTGATCTGCACAACGTCGCCGCGGCCGTCGCCGTCGATCACCGGGCGACCCTCGCCGACGAGGATGATCGGCTTGTCGAGCACCAGTTGTTCGACGTACGTGCCGGCCGGGATCACCACGGTGGCGCCCGGCGACGCCGCCGCGATCTTGGCGGCGATGGACTGCTGATCAGGTGCAGCGGCGGCCCCTCGGGGCGAGGCCACGGTCGCTGTGCCGGCGATCAGTAGCACGGCGACGGCGGCGCCTGCCGTCTTCCCGGTGTTGCTCCAGCTGTCGTGCACGAAGCGCAGGACCCACGGGCCCACCGTCACCAGCAGCGCCGCGGCGATCATCACCCAGAAGCCGATCGCGACCATGGTCTCGCTGTGGAAGTTGATGACGGTCGTCGTGCCGAGCACCTTCGGCGTGAACGGCTCCAGGCGAAACGGGGCGTCCGCGTGCAGATGCTGGCCGTAGCTGTACAGCCACCACTGCAGGTCGACGAGCATGCCGAGCGGCACGGCCCACAGCGCGGCGGCGAGCAGCCCGCGCGCCAGCTTCCGGCGTGCGAGCGCGCCGGCAACGAGGGCGAGCACGAGCCCCGCGATCATGAACGGGAAGATCGCCAGTTCGCGAATCGTGTCCGGATCGAGCGAGCCGATGCCGACGTAGTGGTTCAGCGCGTTGATCTCGGCGAGGTCGCCCGTCAGGCGCGTCCCGTAAGCCGTGAGCACGAGCCCGTCCGGGTACTGCGGCGCTCGCAGGGTCATGGTCCAGAGCGGCAGGAAGGCGGCGATCACGAGCAGCACCGCGGCAACCACCGCACAGGCCGCCCATGGCCTGTCGATCTGAATGCCGCGTATGAGTGGGCCGCTCGCGGGCCGGGCCAGCGCCGTTCGGGCCGGGGCGCTCATCAGGCAGCGCTCCGCTCGAGCTCGAGCGGGAGGACGTCGAAGGTGTGAACCTTGCCGCCCACCTCGAGCGCCACGCGACGAGCGGCATCGACGCCCGCGAACGCGGCCACGCCGTAGGCCATCGGGCTGCGAATCGCCGGCGAGAGCACAAACGCAGCGCCGGGTGCATCGAGCCACTGCTCGGACTCGTAGTCGTGGACGAAGCAGCGCGCACCCGTCGCCGGCGGGTGCTCGGCGGCCTCCATCAGGGCGCAACCGATGTCGTCGAAATGCGTCTCGATCCGGTTCGGTCCCGACCACGCGGCGGCAAAGCGGACGTCATCGATGATCATGCCGCAGCGCGCGCAACTCTCCTCGCCATAGCGGATCACGGGAAAGCCATCGTCCGCGTCTCCCTCGTCGGGGAGCAGCGCGGCGCCACCGACGACGCCGAGCCCGACCGCGCCGGTCGCGCCGAGCAGGACGAGGAAGCGTCTGCGCGTAATCACGATCGTCACTCCTCAAGCGTCAGCCGGCGGGGCGAGCGGCCCCGCCGGCCGTCCCGCCGCTAGGCCGAAACCAGCATCCAGCCCTGCATCTCGAGGTGCAGAGCCGAGCAGAACTCGGTGCAGTAGTAGGCGAAGGCGCCCGGCGCATCGGCGACGAACTCGACACGCGCGTACTCGCCGGGGTCGAGGCTCAGGCTGACGTTGTAGCGCGGGATGGAGAAGCCGTGCGTGGCGTCCCTGGTCACCTCCACGTTCGTCAGGTGCATCACCACGCGGTCGCCGGTCTTGACGCGCAGGATGTCCGGCTTGAAGTTCGAGCGCCGCACCGTCATCCACACTTCCACGGTGTTGCCGTTTCGCTCGATGCGCTCGGCGCCGTCGGCGATCGCATTCGGATCCGGCTCCATCGTGAGCGGGTTGGTGCCGGGCGGGTAGACCTCCCAGGACTTGATGCGGTCCGCGCGAATGGCCTGCACGTAGTGCGGCTCCGCCATGCCGATCGGCGTGTCCGAGAGCACGTCCATGTGCTCGCCGCCGAGCTCCACCAGCTGGAAGTTCTGCGGGTTGAGCGTGCCGATGGGCGGGAAGCGGTCGATCGACCACTTGTTCAGCGCCACCAGGTACTTCCCGGCGGGCGCCACGGTGTCGCCCTCCATCGTGACGAGGTGGCCGATGTTGTAGTGCACCGGCACCTTGTCGACGAGCTTGAAGGCGTCCTCGCCGCTGAACTGAGGCTCACCGACCGAGAACTTCGCGACCGCGCTCTCCAGGAAGAGGCTGATGTAGCCGTAGCCCTTGTCGTCGAACTGCGTGTGCAGCGGACCCGCGCCCACCTCCACCCGGCCGGCGACGACCGAGTCGAAGGTGAGGATGGGGATGCCGTAGCGGTCGTGGGCCTCGAAGTCCTGGTTCTCGATCGCCTTCACGATCTGCTCGAAGGAGTAGATCGTGACGTGCGGGTCGAGCTTGCCGCCGACGCAGATGAAGTTGCCGGCGGGATGCACGTCCACGCCGTGCGGGCTCCTCGGCTCGGGCATCAGGTAGAGGATGCCCTCGGACACGGCGACATCCAGCGGGATGACGCGCATGCCGTTGAGCACCGTCGACTGCGTGGCGACGACTTCCTCGGCCTTCTTCCAGTTGATGGCGTGCATGAAGTCGAAGTCGCCCTTGGACGCGCCGACCTCGATCGGCGGGTTGCCCTCGAGGTTGCCGCCGTACGACATCTCCGTATTGTAGGAGTTGATGAACACCCAGCCGTAACTGCCGAGCTTGCCGGCGTCGGCGAGGTCCTGGGTGTACGGGGGCAGCTCCACCTGGAAGCTGCGCGCGATGTCGAAGCGCCCGGTCTGCTGGTCGATCGCCAGGAAGGTGGAGTAGCCACGGAAGGAGTCCGCGAAGTTCTCGAGCGCGCTCTCGATGTCGGCATCCGCGAGCAGCGTGGGGGTCTTCGTGGAGATGTGGACGTACTCGGTGTTCGGGGTGACGAAGATCCCGCCGTGCGACGACTGCAGATTCGGCACGTCGTAGATCTGCTTCGTCTTGAAGTCGCGCAGGTCGACCATGGCGATGCGGCCGTTCGCCCTGTCGTTGATGTAGACGAAGCGCCCGTCGTACTCCCCGTTGGTCTCGCTGATCGCCGGGTGGTGAGTGTCGCCCCACTTGATTACCGGCCGCGCCGCCGAGACGGCGCCGCCCTCTGCGGTGGTGCCTTCTGCGATCAGCGGCTCCGACTCCCCGCCGTAGCCCCAGCCCTGCCACGGCTCCGGGGAGAAGACGCCGATCATCTTGTGGATGCGCATCGAGGGCACGCCCATGACCATGAGCTGGCCGGAGTGGCCGCCCGAGGCGATCAGGAAGAACTCGTCGCTCAGCGCGCCCGGCGGCACGAAGGTCTTGACGGCCCGCGTCACGTCCTCGGGCGTCAATCCCCGCGCGTCGGCGATCTCGCCGACGTTGCCAGTCACGCCGGAGACGCCGTCCGATCCGTTGCCGTCGCCTTCGACGGAGATCCGGCCCACCACGCCACCGACGGCCAAACCGGCCGCCCCGGCGGCTGCACCGCCGATGAACTCGCGCCTGGTGACTGCCACTCGCTGCTCCTCACTCTGCGACCAGCCCTGGTCCGTCTGATTGCCTTCGCTGATGTCCGGCGATTCGCGAACGTCGGCCTGTGTCGCTCCGAACGTTGAGGTCAATCCTCAACGTTGCATGGAGAGCGCGAGAGGGACCATGGTCCCTGAACGTACGTGACTGTCGGCCCGCCTCGACCTACGTGCGTCACACCCGCGTCACGGAAGCTCGATGCGAGGAGCCCAGGCCGGTCAGTCGAGCGGATGCGCGCGGAGGTCCGGCGGTCGACTGGCCGCCGGGAGCCGTCGGGACGACCAGGTCCCGAGCCGTGGTGTCACAGGCGGTCGTTCGCGCACCCGCTCTGGTCAGCTCCGGGTGATCGGCGGCAGGATGTCCGCTGCTCGCAAGCCGTTGAGGCTTCCGCGGAAGCTCGCGGGTGGAGATGCGAGGACGTGCGGGGCGTGCCGCGCCGCTCACCGCATGGCGCACCGTGCGGAGCCCATCCGCCGGAGTTCCCCACGCGCGGTTTCGCGCCCACGGCCGGGCCGAGAGGGAGCCGGGGGACACCGCATCGACCTCCGGCGTCGGGTGCTCCCCGACGGCATCAGCTGCGGCGACCGCCTCGAGGGTGGCCGGGTTGCGCGGGTCGGGCTCAGCCCCAGATGCGCTTGAGCGCCGTGCGCCGTGCCGTGTTCGGGCCGGCTTCGGCGCGTGCCTCGATGTGGTCCAGCCACTTGATGCTCGTGTAGCAGTCCGCGTCCGGCAGGATCAGCCGGACGGGCGCACCGTGCTCGACAGCCAGGGGCTCGCCGCCGAGGCGCAGTGCGAGCAGTGCGCGTTCGGCTTCCCACCGGGTGAGCGGTGCGCCGAATGTGCCGGCGCTCACCTGGATCCAGCCTGCGCCGGGCGCGCACCCGGCGGCCTCGAGCACCGTCGTCAGTGCGACGCCTTCCCAGTGCAGGCCGGGCACGCACCACCCCTCGCGACAGACGAAGTCGTCCGTGACCTCCGCCTGCGGCATGGCGGCCAGGTCGGCGGCCGTGAGCACCAGTGGCCGAGCAACGAGTCCGTCGACCACGAGGCGATGCCTCGCCGCGTCGGGTCGTTCGCCGGGAAGGACGGGTAGTGCGGCTCGCTGCTCCAGTTCGTCGATCGTCACATCAATCCCCAATCGCTCATCAGCGCGCGCGCTCGCTGATCGGGAGCGCGCGGTCGCCCGCGGTGAACGCCGCGACCTTTGCCAGCATGGCGCCGTGATTCCGGACGCTGCGGAGGAAGAGCAAGGCAAACGCGATCACCACCGTGAGCGCGAGCACGCCTGCGAGCGCCATCGACCAGTTGACCACGTCCGCGGGAAGCTCGCGCGCGAAGAAGCGGCTCCCGGCGCGCAGCACCGTGGCGAGCGACAGCAGTGCTCCGAAGACGAGGCCGCGCCACGCGCCCTGGCGCCCGGCGAGCCGTTCGCTCGCGAACTCGGGCAGCACCAGCTGCGCCATCGCCACCATCGTCATCAGCAGCACGCCGAGCGCGACGATGTGCCGCACCGCGTCGGCCTGGTGGGCCGGCGGGAGCGCACGCTCCGCGAGGCCGCGCACGGCGAGCCCCGCGAGCAGCAGCGCCGCAAGCGTGAGCCACGCCATCGCCGGCTGGAGCGCGAGCGCGAACGGCCGCGACGCCGGCCTGATGCGCGCCGGCGAACGCCACCAGCCCGTGAACGCGGTCGTCGACGCCAGACCGAGCCCGGCGAGCGCGGCGCCGGTGTTCTCGAGCGGCCAGGCCGCGCCGAGGCGCTGCGCAGCGGCGATGCCGCCGACAGCGATCAGCACGAGCCCGACCTGCGTGACGGAGAACGCGGCTGCGACGGCCCGGAAGGACGGCCGTCTCGCCGCGAAGAACACCGGGAACGAGCGGATGCCCACGCCGAGGATGAACATCAGGTGGAAGCCGAAGAACTGGAGCGTCACGAGCAACAGGCTGCGATCCGCGCGCAGCACGGTCTGTCCGCTCAGCGCGAGGTCGCTCAGCCACCAGGCGCCGAGCGCCGCCTGCGCGACGAACCAGACGGCGCCGGCGGAGAAGAACAGCGCGAACGGCTCGTGCGCGCGGATCCCGCGCGGCGTCATGGCGAGCACGTTCGCCGCGAAGCACGCAGCGCCGGCCAGTTCCGCCCATGCGCCCGCTGCGAGCAGCGCCGCAAAGAGCGGCTGATCGGCCGCCGGTTGACCGGCGGCGCGGAGCAGCACGCCGCCGCCGATCAGCCACAGTGAGAGCGGGGCGAGCCGCGGATGGGCGAGCGGCCGGCCGCCGCTGAACGCCGGCAGCAGCCGGTAGCTCACGCCGACGATGAAGAGCCCGACGAAGCCCACGGTCTGCAGGTGGCCGTGCACCTGGGCGTGCGCGACCCAGCCGGCTCCGGGCGTGCCGAGCGCAGCGCGGAGCGGCAGCGCGATGCCGAGCACAAAGCCGCCGAAGACGGCAATCGCGAGCGCAAGCGCGATGAACGGGACGTGCAGGCGGTCTCGCGAGAAGAGCCCCGGCGTCGGCGGAAGCGCGGTCATGGCCCGCCTCTCCGCGCTCGGCGCGAGATGGGCTGTGCGGCCCACGCTGCCGGCCGAGAGCGCGCACCTTCAGTGAGCGCCCTCGCGCCGGTGTGAGCCACAGGCGAAGGTCCCCGCGCGCCGGGGACCCTCGCGCCGGCAGGCCGCGGGGTCAGCGCGAGACGTCGGCGATCTTCGTGACGCGTGCGATCTCGGGGCGGCCGGCTGCGAGCTCGCGCATCACCGTCCCCAGCGCCTTCATGTGGTCGGTCTGGCCGTGCGCCTGCTGCGCCTCGTCGCTCGCGTACTCCTCGTAGAACCAGAACACGCCCGGCTCGCTGTCGACCGCGTGCAGCGAGTACTGCGTGACGCCCGGTTCGTTCTTGTCGACTGCGGCCACCATCTTCTCCAGCTCGGCGCGCATCTGGTCTTCCTTGCCGGGGGCGGCGGTCAGCTTCGCGATGATGATGCTCATGCTCGGGTCCTCTCCGGTGCGCAGGTGCTTCGCGCGGATGGTACGGGCGCCGGCCGTACGCTCGCCGGACGCCGGCCTGCCGGCAGCATCAGCCGCACGCCGGGCGGACGTCCCACACGTCGAGCGCGCGTTCGAGCGCTAGGCCCAGGCGCACCAGCGTGCCCTCGTCGTAGAGCCGCCCCCACAGGTTGAGCGCCACCGGCCGGCCGCGCGGCGCGCGTTCGCCGCGCTCGCCGCGCCGCATCCCCACGCGCACCGTCAGCGACGGATGCCCCGTGAAGTTCGTGAGTGCGAGCATGCCATCGTCGGCGCGCGGCGGTGAGAGCAGCGCGTCCAGCGCGTGCGTCTCGAACAGGGCGTGCAGCTCGTGCATCGCGCGGCGGCGCAGCCGCTCCGCCTGGAGCAGCTCCACCGCGGGGATGAAGCGCGACGCGCGAAAGAGGTTCGGCCAGGCAGCGTCGTCCTGTCGGGCGAGCGCGTCGTCGCGGTCGCTGCGCGTCAGCTCGTCGAAGGCGGCCGCGGATTCGGCCGAGAGGATCGCCATCAGCGGCTGCGTGGGCGTGTCCGGATACTGCACGGGCACGAGCGCGACGCCCGCGGCGCGCAGTGCCCGCAGCGCGGAGCGATGCGAAGCGTGCGCGGTCGCGCCGCGGAAGCTCGCGGGCTCGTAGCCCACGCGCAGCCCGCTCGGGGGGCGACGGCAGTCGCACGCGAACGGCAGGTCGACCACGCATGGGTCGGCGTCCGCGCGCGGCGGCCGCTCCGGACCGGCGATGGCGCCGAGCACCAGCGCCGCGTCCTCGACGGTGCGCGTGATCGGGCCGAGCTTGTCGAGCGACCACGCGAGCGGCATCGCCCCGGCGCGAGAGACGCGCCCGAAGGTCGGGCGC
Source organism: Dehalococcoidia bacterium (assembly GCA_040902395.1). Lineage (GTDB taxonomy): Bacteria > Chloroflexota > Dehalococcoidia > UBA2979 > UBA2979 > VGNK01. Next base: position 2,088 of record JBBDXH010000188.1, on the reverse strand, counting down.
AGCCCGACCGTGCCGCAGGTCGCCGAAGGCGAGACGATGCTGCCGAGGGTCTCGCTGCCGATCGCGAAGCCGACGAGCCCGGCGGCGGTCGCCGCCGCGGAGCCCGCGCTCGAGCCGCTCGAGCCGGTGTCGAGCGAGAACGGGTTGCGCGTCTTGCCGCCGAACCAGACGTCGCCGTACGCGAGCGCACCGAGCGAGAGCTTCGCCACCAGCACCGCACCGGCCGCGTCGAGCTTGCGCACGACCTCCGCGTCGCGGTCGGGCACGCGGTCGCGGTACGGCTCGGCGCCCCACGTCGTGGCGATGCCGCGCGTGTCGAGCAGGTCCTTCGCGCCCCACGGGATGCCGTGCAGCGGGCCGCGCGCGCGACCGCGCGCGCGCTCGCGGTCGGCACGCCGGGCCGCGCGCAGCGCCTGTTCGTCGAGCAGGGTGACCACGCACTCGAGGCGCGGACCGAGCGCGCGCAGGCGCTGCAGGTAGATGCGTGTGAGCCGTTCGCTGGTGAGCACGCCGCGCTCGAGCCAGCGCGAGAGCCGCGTGACGGGCGCGTATGCGATCGCGTCGTCGTCCGCCGGCAGCGGCGGCACGCGACCGCCGCTGCGCACGAGCCGTCCCCGCGTGGCAGGAAAGCGCATGCCCGGCAGCCGCGGGTCGAAGCGCACCGCGGGCGCCTCGTCGCTCGCCGGCGCGACCGCACGCTGGAGCGCGTAGCCGTCGATCAGGCCCGCGACGCGCGCAAGCGCCTGCCGCCGCTCCCGCGCGGTCAGCGTCAGTCCCGCCAGTTGCTCCGCCCCGGCGAGCGAGCGTGTCGTGATCGTCATGCCGGCCTCCTTCTCGGGTCCCGCTCCGTGATGCGCGGCTATTCTGGCCCATGGCGCCGCGCGCGCGTCCGCAGGGAAGGGGAGCCGCGATGACCGAGCACCACCACACGGCGACGATCGGGGTGATCCACCCCGGGGCGATGGGCTCGGCTGTGGGCGCCGCGGCCCGCCTTGCCGGCGCACGCGTGATCTGGTGCTCGGACGAACGCAGCGCGGCGACCGTCGCGCGCGCCAGGGGCGACGGGCTCGAGGACGTGCACTGGCTCAACGGGCTCGTGAACCAGGCGGAGATGCTGTTCTCGATCTGCCCGCCAGACGCGGCCGAGGCGGTGGCCCACGAGGTCGCGATGCTCGGCTACCGCGGCATCTACGTGGACGCCAACGCGATCGCGCCGGCGACCGCGCGGCGGGTGGCGACGATCGTGGAGCGCGTGGGCGCGAAGTTCGTCGACGGTGGCATCATCGGCGGGCCGCCGCGCGAGGCGGGCGGAACACGGCTCTATCTGTCCGGCGAGATGGCCGAGAAGGTGTCGCACTTCTTCGGCGGCAGCCCGCTCGAGGCGATCGCGCTGCCGGGCGAAGCCGGCGCCGCGTCGGCACTGAAGATGGCGTACGCCGCGTGGACGAAGGGCACCACTGCGCTACTCAGCGCGGTGCACGCGCTCGCCCTGCGCGAAGGTGTCCACGACGCGTTGATCGCCGAGTGGCGGCAGTCGCAGCCCGAGCTGCTCGCGCGCGCCGACCGCGGCATGTCGTCCGCGGCCGCGAAGGCGTGGCGATGGGTGGGTGAGATGGAGGAGATCGCGGCCGCGTTCGAGGCGGACGATCTCCCCGGCGGCTTCCACCACGCCGCCGCCGAGATCTACCGCCGCCTCGAGCGCTTCAAAGACGACGACTCCGCGCCCGGTGGCGCCGAGCTCGCGCGCCATCTGCTCGACCACCGCTAGCACACAGCCCGTCGACGGAGTCCCCCAGCCGGAGATCGGCAAGCCTCGGCCGAGAGGCCGGGCTGGGAGCACAGTCGGACTCAGCTGCACGCGCGGCCGGGCGGCGGGGGATCAGCGGTGAGGCCGACGGGTGACCATCGCGAGTATCAGCCGGGAGGTTCGGCCGGAAGGGCGCGGGCGCGGTCGCTGCGGGTCACGCCTCGGCTTCAGCGTCGGCCGGTGCGCGTGCGGGTCGCCCGCGGTCGTACGCGGACCACGTGACGCTGCCGGCGATGGCGAGCACGGAGAGCAGCGCCCAGTTGCGCGCGGTCGCGGCGGCG
>JBBDXH010000187.1:0-15519 GCA_040902395.1 Dehalococcoidia bacterium | reverse complement strand
GGGAATCGAACCCACGACACAGGCCTTAGGACGGCCCTGCTCTATCCCCTGAGCTACAGCCCCGAACCGGCTGCGCCGGTTCGGGGCTGCTGCGCTGGCTCGCGAGCGACAGCGAGCGAGCAACAGAGCAGACACAGCCCCACGCGGCGAAGCCGCGTCAATCGTGACACGGATGCACTCCGGGAACCAGAGACGAGCGCGGAACGTCCTCCTTCTATCTGAGCAATAGGAGGGCGACCATGCGACGGCTGTTCGCGGCCGCATTGGCCAGCATCGCGGTCCTGCTCGCCGGCTCCGCGCCGGCCCTCGCGTGCGCCGGGCTCATCGGCTCGAACGGCGCGGTGAACCTCGGTCGGACGACGACCCTCGCCGCCTATCACGAGGGCGTCGAGCATTACATCACCGCGTTCCAGTTCCAGGGCGGCGGCGGCCAGTTCGGCACCCTCATCCCGCTGCCAGGCGTTCCTTCCAGCGTCGAGAAGGGCGGCGCCTGGACGCTCCAGCGCCTCGTGCGCGAGACGGAACCGCAGAAGTTCTTCCTCGATACGGCGCTCGCGGCGAGGTCAGCCGGACCGGTCCCGGCAGAGGTGCTGCTCGAGAAGCGGATCGACGCGCTCGACATCACCGTGCTGAAGGGCGGATCGCGCGCGGTCGCCGACTGGGCGACCGACCACGGATTCCGTCTCTCGCCCGACGCGCCGGAGATGCTCGAATTCTACGCCAAGCGCAGCCCGATCTTCCTCGCCGCGATCTTCGACGGCGACGCGGCGGCCGCGCGCGGGCAGCAGCTCGGCGACGGGACGCCCGTCCACATCACCATCCCCACCCCTACACCGTGGGTGCCGCTGCGCATCCTCGGCTTGGGCAAGCAGCCCGGCGACCTGATCGACGCCGACGTGTACCTGCTCACCGATCGTGCGCCGGCACTGCTGCCGCGACCGCACAGAGGACTCGACCTGCTGCACAGCGCCGCCGCCACGGACCTGCTGCTCTCGGACCTGCGGTCCGACGAAGGCATGTCCTGGATCCCGGAGAGCGCGTGGCTGACCAAGCTGCGCATCGACTCGACCGCAGGCGAGCTGCGCTACGACCTCGCGATCGACGCCTCGGGCCAGGGCACGCCGTCGCGCGTGGCCGCGGGCCTCGACCTCCCGCTCGCGACGCAGGCCGATCCGACGGTGCTCCCGCCGGCGTGGGCGCTGATCGCGCTCGCGGCAGCGCTCCTCGCCTTCCCCATCTCGATGTCGCTCGTCAAAGCACGCCGATGACCCGCCGCCTGGCGGCCCTGGCGCTGCTCGCGGGCCTCGTGCTCGCGGGCTGCGCCTCGGCCGCCGCGGCGGAGCCGGCGACCGACGTGACGATCACGTTCCGCTACAGCCGTTTCGTTCCGGCGGCGATCACCGTTCCGGCCGGCGTGCCGGTGACGTTCACGCTCCGGAACGACGATCCGATCGGACATGAATGGATCGTCGGCACGGCCGATGTCCACGCGAGGCATCGCGTCGGTACCGAGCCGTACCACGACGAGCGCGCGACCGAGGTGTCAGTCCCACCGTTCGCCTCGCGCTCGACGATCATCACGTTCGAGCCAGGTGTGTACGCGTTCATCTGCCATCTGCCGGGACACGAGGCCTACGGGATGAAGGGCACGCTCACCGTCCACGCGCGCTAGCTGTTAGTTCGCTCCGGCGCGCGGCCTGTGGCCGTACATCTCGATGGTGCGCAGCAGCCGATCGAAGTCGAAGGGCTTGCGCAGCACGGCTTGCGCGCCGTGCAGCGTCGCGCGGCCGGGCGGCAGCGCGGCCGAGAGGACGAGCACCGGGACGTGCGCTCCCTTAGGAGAGGCGCGAAGGCGACGCAGGAACTCGTAGCCATCCATCACGGGCATCATCATGTCGAGCAGGATCAGGTCGGGCGCCCAGTCGAGATGGTGCAGCGCCTCGAGCCCATTGCGCGCGAGCCGCACCTGATGTCCTTCCTCGCGCAGGATCGTCCCGTAGAAGTCGCGGAGGTCCGCGTCGTCCTCTACGGCCAGCACCCGGAGGGGTCGTCCGCGGTCGATGATGGCCATCGGTCCCCCGCACCGCATTGTTGATGCCATGCAGAACGCGTTACATGTGACGATCCGGCCCGAGTCAACCCACGGGGCCGGCCTTGGCTTAGTTCAGCGCTCGGTAACGAATGGCCACGTCGCCGACCCGACGGTCCGGTGGTGCTGAGGATTTCTCTCGCCTTAGATAGGTGCGGACGGCGTGGCAGTTCGCGCACACGAGCTCGCACTTCTCCAGTTCCGCCTCGACCACCCGGCGGTAGCCACCCGCAATGAGGTTGCTGATCTCGCCGCGCTTCGCGCTGCCGGGTAGGTGGTCGTACGTCATCGCGATCCAGTGGAAGTAGCCACCGCAATCCGCGCAGGGTTGTGAGCTCTTAAGGCTGCGGATCCATTCGCGAAGTCCTTGCAGTCTTACCTTCTGTTGCCGGATGCGGACGACCCGCTGACGCACCCAGTAATCCGCGTCCCAGGCTTTGCGGCATGGCTTGCACCACGCTTGATGGCCGTCGCCCATGCGGTGGAACTGGCCCAGGGGCTTGAGCACCCCGCAGCGTCCGCACAGCTTCCGCGGCTCGAGTTGGGATGAGTCACTCAAGCCTCGCAGGATAGAACACGCGTTCTACCGAGTCAAGCCCGCCGACTCCCTGTCGGGGTGGAGAGATTTGAACTCTCGGCCTTTGCGTCCCGAACGCAACGCGCTACCAAGCTGCGCTACACCCCGTGCGAGAGACCAAGTGTAGCGGGGCGAGGCGACCCGAGCGCCCTCTAGCGCAGCAGGATGGGCGACGTCGTCTTGAGGATTGGCGCCGGTGTCGGCGTCGGCGTCGGCGTCGGTTTCGGTGTGGCGGTCTGGAGGATGACCGGCTCCAGGATGACGTTGATCGTCGGTGCGGGCGTCGGAGTCGGCGTCGGCTTCGGGGTCGGAGCGGGCGTCGGCGTCGGCGTGCTGAGGATGATGGGCGAAAGGGTCCTCAGGACCAGCGTCGGCGCAGGCGTGGGCGTCGGCGTCGGCGTCGGCGTGCTGAGGATGATGGGCGCAAGCGTTCTCAGGATCAGCGGCGCCTGAGTGGGCGCGGGCGTAGCCGGCGGCAGCGTCGCGAAGCGCGGCGTGACGATCGGCAGGAGAGGCACGAAGCCGCCCGCCGTGGTCGGCACCGGCGTGGAGCGCATTAGCGGCGCCACCGACGGCGCGGCAGTCGGAACCGGAGTCCGGCGATCGCTGAACGAAGGTGGCAGCGTGTTGCCCGGTACTGGAACTGACAGGCCGGCTGCGCCACCGCACAGCAGACCGAGCGCTGTGTCTCGGCACGACGACGGCACGGTCGTGGTGGCGCCCGCGGTACTGCCGACGCCCGGGTCACGCGGCCCGAACACAGGAGCGCCGGTCGGCACAGGGACATCGGCGCCGATGAAGGTCAGGTCCGCCCTTGACGAGCTCGCTGTCGGGCTCGATCGTGACGGTCGTGCCGTCGACGTAGGTGAGGACCGCATGCGAGTCCGGACCTGTGCGGATCGCGACGCGCGGGCCGATCAGCTGCCCGTCCGCCGCGGCCGCGAAGTCGGTCCCGGCCTCACGCACCGCGACCGTGCCGGCGAGCACGGTCAGCGTCGACTGGGCGCCGATCGCTGGACCCGCGGTCAGCAGCGCCAGGGCGCCCGTCGCCACCAGGGTGAAGGCGAGCAGCGTGGTGCCGACGATCGCGATCCGGACCTTGCGACTGGCGCGGCGCCAAGGCGACCTCATCGGCCGCAAGTCCACAGCTGCAAGAGGGCGACGACTGCCATCAAGCGCACGCGATGAGAGTTGAATGCGACTCGCTTGGGCTATGCGGCGCGGCACAGCCGGGGTATCGAACTCTTGAGGTGACGCCGTGCGGGCGTTGGCGGTATCGGTCTATTGACCTTGCGCGGAGTGCTACGGCCTGTTGTTGCCGCCGCCGTTGCTGTTACCGCCGCCTCCGCCGCCACCCTTGTCCTTGCCCTTGCCCTTGTCCTTGTCTCCGTCGTCGTTTCGAGGATTGACGCGCGGCGTCTTCGTAGGCTCGCTGCGGCGGACGCAGTTCGGTGGCGTGCCGGTCGTGTTCGGCGGGCAGCTCGCGGGCGCCGTCGTCTTCGCGTTCGGTGCGACGCAGGTCCCGCCGACGAGCTGCTGAGGTGGCGCGCACACCGGTCCGGGAGGCGGCGATGCCGGATTACCGCCAAGCGGCGGCACCGCGAGCGGGAGCGGCGGCGGGACGAACCCACCGCGTCCGGGCGGAGGGCCTCCGCCGCCACCCGGTGCGCCTGCTCCGCCGCCACCCGGTGCGCCTGCTCCGCTGCCAGCCGGGCGCGCGCTCGGGCTCGGGTCCGGAGACGGCGATGAACCGGCGGGTGCGAGCGGCGGCGTCGAGTCCTGGCCGGCCGGCGTGCCCTGCGGCTCTCCGCGTACTCCACAGACGATGCCCAGCGCCGTCTCGCGGCAGCCGCGAGATCCGCGTCCGGGATCCGCGGCCTGGATACGATCGAACACCGCCTGAGCTCCCGCCGGGATCGCGATGCCGCGATCGATGAAAGTCTGCTGGGCGTTGGTCGTCGGCGGCTGTTCGCGCGCGGCGACCGCCGCGCGTCCGCGGCAGTCGGCAGCGAACGCGGTGCAGCCTTCCTTCGACGCTGGGGGTGGCGGCAGCAGCCCCCCTGGCACGTCGCCCGTGAAGTTGACGAACGAGCCCGTGCCACCGGACTGGAAAGGCTGGAACCCGCCGCGTGACGCGGCGACCGCGACGCCAGGCGGATCGGTGCGCGCGCGCGGGCTGGCGCTCGGACGCGGCAGCGGCGTCGCCTTCTTCCCCGGTGTCCCGTCGGGCCCGACGCCGATGATCGGCGAGCCGAAGCGCTGGGCCTCGTTGTCCGGCAGGACTATCACGCCCTCGGTGGTGAGCACCACGCCGCCCTTGGCGACGCCGTTGTTGTCCACGCCGCGGCGCTCGCGGGTGTCGGACACGACGCTGCCGCGCGAGATCACCTCGGTGCGGATCTCGACCTCACGCTGGTCGTTGCGATCGTCGCGCTGCACCACGGTGCTGATGCGGCCCGGATCGTTGGTGGGCACGATCAGCACGAGCTGGCCATCGATGATCTCGACCTTCGACCCCGGCGCGTAGCGCAGCGGGATCCCATTCTGCAGGCCCACCGCGCGCCCGCTCGCGTCCACGGCGACGGCGTTGTTGGTCGGCTCGAGGACGATGCGAACGATCGCCTGGGGCGCGGGCGCGGGTCGCGGCGCCTGCGGCGCGGCATCGGGCGAGACCGTCGTTACCTCTCCCGCGCCGACGTCGACGCTCGTGTCGTCACCGCTGGCGCCCACCAGGCCTTCGGTCGTCTCGACGTCGGTGGCGCCGGTGCCGTCGACGTCGACCGTGAACGCGGTGCCGCGTACCGACGCGACCGCGGCCGGCGTGCGCACCTCATAGCGGCCATCCGGACCGGAGCGGTGCTGGACCACGTGCCAGGTCCGCCCGACGGTCTGCTGCACGATCGCCACGAGGTCGCCGCTCGCGGTGATCTCGAGGGCCTCGATGGTGACTTCGCTGTCGGGCTCGATCGTCACGGTCGTCCCGTCGACGTACGTCAGCACGGCATGGGAATCGGGACCGGTGCGCACCGTCACGCCGGGACCGATGGTCTGGCCGTCGGCCGCATCGGCGAAGGCTCCGGCGCCCTCGCGCACCGTGACGGCGCCGGCGAGGACGGTGAGGGTCGACTGCGCACCGATGGCCGGGGTGGCGGTGAACAGCGCGAGGGCGCCCGTCGCCGCGATGACGAGCGCGAGCAGCGTCACACCGACGACGGCGACGCGGACGCGACCACCTGCGCGGCGCCAAAGGCTCAGCACGCCTTCACCATCCCCAACACAACGCGGGACCAGCGCGAAGTATGCGAGGGAACCTTAGTGACGGCGGTTACACCAGCGTGGCAGTCGTGACGGACAGCACGTCGGGCAGGTACGCCGCCAGTCGCGTCCAGGTCCGGCCCTCGTTGGCGCTGCCCCAAACCTCTCCCGCATTGGTACCGAAGTAGACCCCGGCGGGGTCCAGGCGATCGGTCGCCATGCCCTCGCGCATGACCTCCATCGGCGCGCCCTTCGGCAGGCCGGAGGTCATCCGCTTCCAGGTCTTGCCCCGGTCGGTCGTGCGGTACACCGCCGCGCCGAGCTCGTTCGACATGCGCTGCGGCCAGTCGAGCGGGAAGCAGTAGGCGGTGTCGGTGTCGTGCGGGTGGATCGCCGCGGCGAAGCCGTAGTTGGCCGGACGGCCGGTGTCGCCGCCGCTGTCCCACTGCGTCTTGCCTTCGTTCCACCACCAAAGTCCCTCGTGCGCCTGCATGAATCGCACAGCCCCGGACTTCGGATGCGCGACCAGGTGATGGACGCACTGGCCGGCCTCCATCGTGACGCCCGGCGCATAGGTCTCGGTCGTGAGGCCGACGTTGCGCGGCGCGAAGGACTTCCCGCCGTCGCGCGTCTCGTAGACACCGCCGGAGCTGATCCCGACGGCGAGACGCTTGGGGTCCGCCGCGTCCACGGCGATCGAGTGGACGTTGATGGACCCGGCGCCGCCGGGGTTCCACATCTTCCGCGTCGGATGTCCGCTGAGCGCCGGCAGGTAGGTCCAGGTCATCCCCCGGTCGTCGCTGCGGAACAACGCTGCCGGCGCGGTGCCGGCCCAGACGACGTTGGGCGTCGAGGCGTGTCCGGGCTCGATGTGCCAGGTCTCCTTGAAGGTCCACGGCCCGTTGTCGTCGACGACCGCGCCCTCGGGGAAGGCCGGGTTCGCCGCGGTCTGCCAGGTCTTGCCCAGGTCGCGGCTGATCTCGATGCGCGGGCCGCCCCAGGTCGCGTTCACCGCGGCGTACATGCTCGAGCCGTCGCGGGGATCGAACGATGCGTGGTGGACCGGCCACCCGGCGTGATGCGGGCCCTCGACCTTCCACCGCGAGCGCGCCGCGCCGGAGCGCAGCACGTACAGGCCCTTGCGCGTGCCGACCAGGACCGCGACCGACTTCGCCATTCCTCAACGTCCTCCAGATACAGCAGGGATCAGGTGGATCACGTCGCCATCGCGAATTGCGGCGCCGTCGCCGCCGAGATCGCGCAGGTCGTCCTTGTTGACGTAGACGTTCAGATGCTGCCTGAATCGACCGCGCTCGTCGCGAAGCCTCTCGCGGAGCGACGGGTGCGTCGTGACCAGCTCCTCCAGCGCGTCACGGACGGTCGCGCCCTCGACCGCGGCCCGGCGAGCCCCGCCGGCGAACTCGCTGAACGCACCGTAGAGACGAACGGTCACGGACACGGACGGAGACTAGCGAAGGTGCGGAGGCCGAGCCGGCGTCAGCGCGACGGGCGGAAGGAAGCGGCGATCTCGAGAGCGCGCTCGCGGCCGACCTGGGCCTCGAGCCGCAGCAACGTGCCGTCACGCTCCCACAAGAGGGTGTTGCCCGCGAGCCGCAGCGTCTCCTCGCGGATCTGTCCCTGCTGGTCGCGATAGAAGAAGAAGTGGGCCTCTCCTTCTATCCACACGCCCGGTGCGCCGGCGACGGTCACCTGCTCGATGCGGCTGCTCGGACCGACGCCCTTGCCGATGATCCCGGGCTCCAGCTCGCCGCGGTGCTGCGTCACGAGCGCGCCGTGGCCGGTCGGCCCCGCGCGCAGGCCGGGCCGAGCCGCGTAGACGAACGAGACCTGCCCGTCCCCCGACCGGCGCAGGTAGATCTCATCCGGGGTCGCGAACGCCGGATCGCTCGACGTCCAGAGCGGAATGACGAGCGCGCGGGCGAGCTCGAGCGTGCCGCGCTCGCCGAGGTCGAGCGGTCGCAGCGGGACCGCGGTCACAGCCGGCACGCGGAACACGTCGACGCCGCGCACGCGCACCAGCTCGGTCGCGGCCGCGCCGGCGCCGATGACGAGCAGGGTCAGCACGGCAGGCGCGAGCGAGAACAGCCAGGGCCGCGAGCGCCGCGCCTCCGGCTCGGTGATGCGCGCGCGCACGCGCTGCGCCAGTAACGGCGACGCCGGCGTGTGCAGCCTCGCGCCCAGGTCCCGCAGGGTCGCCTCGAGCTCGGCGTCGGACAGCGGCCGCTGCGTCAACGCAGCTCCTCGCGCAGCCGTGACATCGCGCGCGAGAGCCGCGACTTCACGGTGCCCCGGGCGACGCCGAGCGCGTCGGCCATCTCGGACTCGGACAGGTCGAGCAGGTAGCGATACGTGATCACCAGGCGATCATCCGGGCGCAGACGGTCAAGCGCGCGCGCGACGAACTCGCGGCGCTCGGCGGCGATCGCTGCGGCCTCGGGCGCGACGCTCGCGTCGTCGGTGGCGCGGTCGAACGCCTGGGTGAGCTCGACGGTCGGACGCCGGCCGGCGGCGGTGCGGCGGTTGAGCGCCTCGTTGGCGACGATCCGCAGCAGCCACGGACGGAAGGGCCCTAACGCGGCCTCGCGCGCGATACGCCTTGACGAAGGCGTCCTGGGTGACCTCTTCGGCGTCCGCGACGCTGCCCGTGATCACGAGCGCGGTGCGGGACGCGATGCCCTGGTACTGGATCACGAGCACTCCATATGCATCGCCGTCTCCCTGGCGGGCCCGCTCGATGAGCTCCTGCTCCGCCTGGTCGCCGCTCGGCGCCGGTCCGGCCCGCTCCTTCATTACAACCCCGGCCGCTGGCGGGTTCCGGCTAGACGGCGCCGTTGCGGCGCAGCTCGGCGATCTCGCCGGCGCCAAAGCCGGCCTCGCTCAGCAGCTCGTCGGTGTGCTCCCCCAGCAGGGGCGGCGGCCGGCGCACGGAGGGCGGCGTGCCATCCATGCGCACCGGGATGCCGGGCGCGCGGACGCGTCCCGCATCGGGATGATCGACCTCCGCGACGAGTCCCAGGTGGCGCACCGTCGGGTCGGTGAAGACCTCGCCGAGGTCGTTGATCGGACCGACCGGCACGTTCGCCTCGCGCAGCCGGCGCACCACGTCCTGCTTCGTCAGCTGGGCGATGCGGTGCTCGAGGCGCGGCACGAGCGTGTCGCGATGGCGGACACGCTTCGCGTTGTCGGCATAGCGAGGGTCCTCGAGCAGCTCCTCGAGGTCGAGCGCGCGGCAGCAGCGCTCCCACAGCGCGTTGTTGCCGCAGCACACGTTCACGAACCCATCCGACGCGCGGAAGGTCTGGTACGGGACGATCGAGGCGTGCTCGTTGCCTTCGGGCGCGGGGACCGTGCCATCGGCGAAGTAGCGCGCGGCCTGTCGCGACAGGAGCGCGACCTGGCCGCCGATCATCGTCGCATCGATGACCTGACCTTCGCCCGTGCGCTCGCGCGCGTGGAGCGCGGAGACGATCGCGAAGGCCGCGAACATGCCGGCGACCATGTCAGCCTCCGGCACGCCGACCATCACCGGCGCGCCGCCTTTCGGTCCGGTCAGGCTCATGATCCCGCCCATCCCCTGCACGATCAGGTCGTACGCCGGCCAGGCGCGTCCGGGACCGTCCTGACCGAAGCCGGAGATGCGACAGAGCACGGCGCGGCGATTTAGCGAGCGCAGGCGTTCGGGGGCGAAGCCGAGGCGCTCCAGCGTCCCCGGGCTGAAGTTCTCGACGACGACGTCGGCGCTCTCGATCAGCCGCTCGAGGACACGCTTGCCGTCCGGATGCTTCAGGTCGAGCGTCAGGCTTCGCTTGTTGCGGTTGATCGAGAGGAAGTAGGCGGAGACGCCGTTGATGTGCGGCGGTGCCCACTCGCGGGTCTCGTCGCCTGTCCCGGGCAGCTCGACCTTGACGACATCGGCGCCGTGGTCGCCGAGCATCAGCGTGCAGTACGGGCCGGCGAGGGCGCGCGTCAGGTCGATGACCCGCACGCCGACGAGGGCGCCTTCGTTCAAGCGATGCCGCCCGTAATCGCCGGCAGCACCTCGACGGTGTCGCCGTCCGCGACCGGCGTATCGGCGTCGCGCTGCTCGCCGTTGACGATGAGCGCGGCCGACTCGGTGAGCGGCACGTTCACGCTCTCGAGCAGCGAGGCGACCGTCCCGGTGCGCGCGTCCAGCTCGAGCGTGCGTCGTCCGCCTGAGAACTGCCGCATCTCGCCGTGCAGGATCAGCGTGATCACTGGCGGAGAGTACCGTTGCGATCGGTGAGCGAACGGCTGCCGCTCTTCCCACTCGATGGCGTGCTGTTCCCCGAGATGCTCATGCCTCTGCATATCTTCGAGCCGCGCTACCGCCTCTTGGTGAAGCGATCGCTGGCGAAGGACTCACCATTCGGCATCGTCCTCGCCGACCGTGGCGAGAGCGGTGGCGCAAGGCCCGGCGCGGTGGGCGCGTCGGCCGCGATCGTCGGCCATACGCCGCTGCCCGACGGCCGCTCCTTCATCGTGATACGAGGGCTCCGGCGGTTCCGCATCGATAGCGTCGACTCCACGACCGAGCCCTACCAGGTCGGCCGGATCACCTGGCTCGAGGACGACGACGGCGCCGGCGCCGAGCGTCTCGCCGATCTCGCGGCCGATGCGTTCAGCGAGTACCTGAACGGCATCGTCGCCGCGGCAAACGAGACCCGCGCCGAAGCGACCGACGCCTCCGACATGCGAAGCGGGACGCCACGGGACGTCTCGTTCCGCGTCGCGGCCGGTCTCGCGATCGATGCGACGGAGCGACAGCGGCTGCTCGAGGCCTCCACGGTCGAGGTCCGCCTGCGCTCCGAGATCGGTCTGCTCGAGCGCGAGAACGCGCTGCTGCGCGAGCTGCTGCTGCGCCTTCGCACCAGCGGCGAAGGGCCGGTGCTGAACTAGCCGAGCCCCTCCGCGAAGCGCACGACGCCACCGGTGATCGTTGCGGTCACGCGCGCCTGGGGCCACTCGCTCGGATCTACCTGCGCGAGATCGCGGTCGATCACCGCCGCGTCGCAGGCCATGCCCGGCGCGAGAGTTCCGCGCTCGCGCTCGCGGCCGGTGGCGTACGCGAAGCCGGCGCTGTACGCGGCGAGCGCCTCGTCCAGCTCGAGGGCCTGCTCGGGATGCCAGCGATCCGGGTCGCCCGGACGCTGCCGCGCGACTGCCGCGTGGATGCCGAGCAGCGGATCGATCGGCTCGACCGGAGCGTCAGAGCCGAACGCCAGCACCGCGCCGTGCGAGGCGAGCGTGCGCCACGGGTACGCGCGCAGGGCGCGGCGCGGACCCCAGTGCCGGTCGACGAGCTCGCGGTCGCTCGTGGCGTGGATCGGCTGCATCGAGGCGATGACGCCGAGCCGGCCGAAGCGGGCGAGGTCGCCTTCGCGGACGAGCTGGACGTGCTCGACGCGCTGCCGCAGCTCCGGATGGCTGCGGCGCGTCGGTTCGATCGCGTCGAGCGCGACGCGTACCGCGCGGTCGCCTATGGCGTGGATGGCTACCGCGATGCCCGCGGCAGCCGCGCGCGCGACGTCGCGCGCGCACTCGTCCGGCTCGATCGTGAGGATGCCGCGCGTGTCCGTCCCTTCGTAGGGCTCCTCGAGCGCCGCGGTCTGCGAGCCGAGCGCGCCGTCCGTGAAGATCTTGCAGTGGCCGGTGCGCAGCCACTCGTCCCCTTCCCCGCTGCGCCGGCCACTCTCGATCGCGCTGGTGAGGTCGGCGCGCGGGATACCCATGTCCACGCGGATCCCCAGCGCGCCTTCCTCGTGCAGCCGCGCGAAGGCCCCGCGCGCGTTCGCGCCCTCGAGGTCCTCGATCGCGACGACGCCGCGGCGCCAAGCCTCGGTCTGCCCGCGGCGCACGGCGGCGAGGCATTCGTCAGCGGTCGGAGGCGGTACGGCCGCGTCGATCAGGCCGAGCGCGTTCTCCTTGAGGATCCCCGTCGGCGCGCCATTGGCGTCCCGTTCGATCTCGCCGCCGGCGGGCGTCTGCGTCGTGCGCGTGATGCCGGCGAGCCGCAGCGCGGCGCTGTTGAGCCACCGCGCGTGGCCGTCGCGGCTGCGCAACGACGTCGGGCGATCGCCGGTCACGCGGTCCAGCTCGGCGGCGGTCGGCCAGCGACCCCAGAGGTTCTTGTCGAAGCGGCCGCCGAGGACCCCGGCGCCGGCCGCCCGCGCGCGCGCCGCGGCGCCGACGCGCGAGAGCGCCTCGTCGAGCGTCGCTGCGTTGCTGAGGTCCACCTGCGCGGACTGGATCGACCACCACATGAAGTGGACGTGGGCGTCGCCCCATCCCGGCACCATCAGCCCGCCGCGAAGGTCGATCCGCTCGGCCGATCCGGCCTCGCGCGTTAGGTCGGCGAGCCGGCCGACCGCGACGACGCGTCCGTCCCGCTCGAGCAGCGCCTCCGCGCTCCCTCCGGCGCCGGTGTGGACGCGGCCACCGGCGAACAGCGCGCTCACTCGGGGAAGCCGCCGCCGCCGACCAGAGGCACGAACTGGACCGGTCCAGCGTGCTCGATGCGGCCGTCGCCGTGGCGCACCGTGAGCATCTGCCCGCTCCGCGGGCCGATCGGCGCGACGATCCGCCCTTCCGGCTTGCACTGCGCCGCGAGGTCGGGATGGATCGCGGGTGACGCCGCGGCGACGAGGATCCGGTCGTAAGGCGCCTCCTCGGCGAAGCCCTCCGACGCGTCGCCGTGGACCACGCGGACGTTCGTGTAGCCGAGGTCGGCGAGCCGGCGGGACTCCGCTTCGGCGAGCTCGGGCCGCCGCTCGACGCTCACGACGTCGCGCACGATCTCCGCAAGGACCGCGGCCTGATAGCCCGAGCCGCCGCCGACATCCAGCACGTGGTGCTCCGGTCGCGCATCGAGCAGCTCGGTCATCCGCGCGACGACGTAGGGCTGCGAGATCGTCTGCCCATCACCGATCGGCAGGGCGCGGTCGTCGTACGCGGCATCCCACAGCTCTGTCGGGACGAATCGTTCGCGCGGCACTCGCTCGATCGCCGCGAGGACGCGCTCGTCGCGGATGCCGGACCGCTCGAGACTCCGCACCAGCGCCTGGCGCCTCGATTCCATCACGCGCGTGGCACGATACCGACGTTTTGACGATGGACTTCGAGCAGCTCGCCTTCATCGAGAAGTGGCGGCGCCAGGCGCTGCGGGGCGTGGTCGTCGCGCTCGATGGGCGGCACGGCGATCTCCTCGTCACGATGCGCGTCGGCGAGCTAGGCGAACGTCTCGATCTTCGCGGCCGCGACGCGACGGGCGCGGCTCGGAAGTCACGACTAGCGATCGGCGACCGCGTGACGATGGCGATCGAGTACGCCGCTCGCGATGTCTCCGCCGGCCAGGGCGCGGGCGTAGTCGGCGGATTGGTCGCGCCCGGCGCGGTGGTCGAGGGCACCGTGAACGCGCTAGGCGAGACGACCGTGTCGGTGGACTGTGGAGGTGCGGCGATCCTGGTCCGCGGTGACACGCTGCCCGGCGCGCGCGAGGGCGATGTCGTGAGCTTCACGGTCGATGGCGAGGGCAAGGCCTACCTGATACCCACGCGCTAGCGAGGAGGAGAGCCGGAGCCGCAGCTCCGCGTGACGACGAGCGACGCGCGTGAGCGAAGCGATACGCGCTAGCGAGGGGCGCTAACTGAGCTTCTGGACCTCTTCCTCGATCTCGGTCTCGTCGGGGACCTCGCGCAGCGTGTGGACGTCGATGTAGCGGATGACGCCCTCGGCGTCGATGACGATGATCGCGCGCTCCGGCCGGCCCAGCTGCTCGTTGAACACGCCGTACAGCTTGGACACGCGCCCGTGCGGCCAGAAGTCGCTGCACAGCGGGTAGTCGATGCCACCGAGCGACTCGGCCCAGGCGCGCAGCGTGTTCGTGGAGTCGCACGAGATGCCCACGACCTGGGCATTGCCGCCCGCGAAACGTCCCTGGAGGGCGTTCAGCGCGGGCGCTTCGGCGCTTCAGGTCGCGGTGAACGCGAAGGAGAAGAACGCGAGGACCACGCGCTTGCCGCGCAGGCCCTCGAGCGAGACCTGGGTGCCGTTGTGTGCGGCGAGCTCGAAGTCGGGAGCGCGCGAGCCGACCTTGAGGGTCGGCGTCTCGGTCGCGAGCTTGTTGCGTCCCTTGGGGCGCGGCTCCACGCACCTAGACTACGTTCGATGGCGGTGGATGTTCCCAAGCGACGCATCCGCGCCGCGCGACCTGACTTCCTCGACTATCACGTGGCCTGTCCGGTCTGCGGAACCAAGGTCGGACCGCGGTACGTGACCCGCGAGCATCTCGACGTTCCGCCGGATCCGCCTTACGCCGCGAGCGTCATCTGCCCCCAGCAGCATGGCTTCGAGGTGCTCTTCACCAGTTAAACGGCTTCGGCCGGGCAACGCCCGGCTCGCCTGACTACTTGACTGTGACTACGAGGAACACGCCGTAGTCCTCGAGCCAGGTCGTGCCGTCCACGACCGGGCGGAGGTGGATGCGATAAGTACCGGGCGTCTGCGGAGCGCGCACGCGGAAGGTGAACGAGCCCGTCGCGCCCGGCAGGACGGTCGCCTGATCCTGGATGGCGACACGGTCGGGCGTCGGCCAGCCGACACCGAGCGATGACCAGGTCCGGTCGTCGCCGTCGATGCCGAGGTTGACCTGTCGGCCGAGGACGCCGCGCGTCCACGTCGCGCTGCCGGTGTTCGCGAACGTGATGGTCAAAGGCGCGCTGGTCTCGCCGGGCCGCAGCGTCGGGTAGTCCGACTGCGATACCCAGCGGGCGTGGAAGCCTGAGGCTGCCGGGAGCCCGACCGTCGGCTGCCGCGCGATCGGCGCCGCACGATCGGTGCCTGCGGTCGTGAAGTCCCACTCGTTGGTGACCCAGCGTCCATTCACAGTCAGGTCCATTCGTACGTGGTAGTTCGTCCCTGCGGCGAGGGGCGCCTTCGGGATGATCACCTGGTAGTCGTACTCGTACAGCTGCGGCACGTAGTAGAAGGGCACGCGCGCGCCGCCCGGCGCGACGAGCTCCGCCGCGCGCATCTGCACGCCCTGCCCGCCGGAGTACACCACCATGATCGGATAGCCGACCGGGCCGCGAACGCCGGCGGGGAGCGGGCTCGGCGACTCGTTGCCGCTCCAGGAAGGCGGGATGCCGGTCTGGCCGTGCGCCGGCGAGCGCACGAAGTTCACCGCGCGCGCGCCGAAGTCATATACCAAGTTACCGACCGTCGCGGAGCGCCCGTTGAGGTCGGAATGACCCCAGCCGGTCGCGATCGCGCTCGGATGCATCATGCCGAGGCGGTGATACGGCGCGTGCCATAGCTCGGTGACCGCGCGGTACGCGCCGGTGTAGCTGGCCGCGACCTCGCTCACGAACGCCGTGCTCCAGCCCGCCGCGGCGAGACGCTCGCGCGGGCCGTAGCCGGTGAAGCCGGGATTGCCCGCGGTCTCGTAGTGGCCGCCCGTCCCGTTGAGGGTCGAATAGGTCGCGTGCCGCTGAGCCGCGAGCACGACGCGCGGGTCGCCCGGGATCGTCGGCGCGCCGATCGCGTAGCGCATCTCGTTGTG
>JBBDXH010000186.1:0-2258 GCA_040902395.1 Dehalococcoidia bacterium | reverse complement strand
CGACGTCGGCGCCCTCGCGCGCGAGCTCCCGTGCGATCGCCTTGCCGATGCCGCGGCTCCCGCCCGTTACGATCGCGACCCTGCCGGTCAGCTCGAGATCCACGCTCTCCTCCTTCGCGCGCCCCACGTCGAGTGACGGACTCTAACGGGGTGCGACGCCCCGCGCGGCAGACGCGCGCGGGCGATCCCGGTCGTCCGAGTGCCTGCTGAGCACGGGCGTGTTGGGGACATCCCGTAAGCGCGCTCCCGATTCGCAACTGCTCCTCGGCAGCACATGCTGCTTGCTGTGAACGACTCAACCCCGATCGGATCCGACTTCTGGCGCGTGGCGTCGTCCGTCGAGCTCTTCGCGGGCATCGACCCCACCGGCCGTGCGCTGCTCGCCGCGAGCGCACGCAGCCGTCTCTACCGGGCCGGGGATCTCGTTGCCGGGGTCGGCGTCGCGATCGAGAGCATCTACATCGTGGAAGCCGGCCTGCTCGGCGTCGCCATCCCGGACCAGCGGGGTGACGCGATCGAGGTCGCGCGGCTCGGGCCGGGCGATTACTGCGGTGAGCTCTCCCTGATCCGTCACGAACACTCGGGCGCGCGCGTTGAGGCGCTGGACGACGCGGTGGTGTGGGAAGTCCCGCACGCCGTGCTCGCCGAAATCGCGGAGCACTCGCCGCACATGATGCGCGAGCTCGCTTCGAAGATCGCGTCCCGCTTGAGCGACACCAACAACCGGCTGAGGCGCATGCACGCGCGCGGCCGGATGGTCGGCGCGGTGAGCTTCGGTGACCCCGGATGGGCGGCGGTGCTGCTCGCGCGCACCGCGCTCTCCGCATCGCGCATGCTCAGTCGCCCCGTACTCTGCGTGGACCTCACCGCGGCAAGTTCAGTGCCGACGTTTGCGCACGAGCTGCCCAGCCTGACGGACCTCTTCTCACAGCCCGGCCAATTCGCGGTGCACGACGCGTTCGCCACCGGCGCCGACGCGCGCGTCGGGGTCGTCCGCCACGGCAGCGGCCCAGAGCTCAGCCGCACGGCCGTGATCGACCTGCTCCACGAACTCGCCGTCCGCTACCCGCTCGTCGTCGCCCACGTGCCGATGACATCGCTCGTCCGGACCAGCCTGGTCGCCGTCGCCGACACGACGATCGCCGTCGGCTTCGAGAATGAGCTCGATGTGGTGCGGCGCTCGCGATTCCCGGCCGAGCGCGACGTCGTCGTGCTGTCGCTCAGCGACACCCCGGACAACGAAGGCGAGCGCCAGCGGCTCAGCGAACTCTGTCGCGCGCGCGTGCTGCGCGTCGTGCCCGGGGGACCCCTGCCGCTCGTTCGCAACGCGGATGGGACCGGCGAGCCCTGGCAGTCGATCGACTGGCTCGGGCGCCACTTCCTCCAGCGCAAGGTCGGACTCGCGCTCGGCGCGGGTGGGGCGAAGGGCTACGCGCACCTCGGCGTACTGGCCGCGCTCGACGAGATCGGTATCCCCGTGGACTACCTGGCGGGCACCAGCATCGGCGCGCCGCTCGCGACGGGCGCGGCGCTCGGCATGTCGGTCCAGGACATGCGCGCGCACATGGACGGCATCTTCCGCGTGCTGGCGAAGCCGCGGCTGCCGTGGAGCTCGGTGTGGAGCGCGGCCTCGCTCCGCGGTGGACTGCAGCGGCTCTCGCACGGACGCACGTTCGAGACGCTGCGGCTCCCGCTCGCCATCGTCGCCGCCGACCTCGATCGCCGCGAGGAGTACACCTTCCGCAGCGGACAGCTCACCGATGCCATCCTCGCGAGCATCGCGATTCCGGCGGTGTACCCGCCGGTGATGCACGACGGTCGCCGGCTCGTCGACGGCGCGGTACTCAACCCGGTGCCCACGAACACCGTGGCGGCGTCCGGGGCGGACATCGTGCTCGGCGTCATGCTCTCGCCACCCGCCCTGCGAACGGAGCGGCGCTCCGGTTGGCGGGCCCGGATCTCGCCTCCGATCGTCGAGACCGTGATGCGGGCGTTCGACGTGATGCAGTGGAAGATCACATCCGAGGGCGCCTCACGCGCCGACGTCAGCATCGAACCGGTGTTCCACGGAGCGACCGGGCTGCGGGACTGGCATCGCGCGGACGAGTTCATCGAGGCGGGCCGCATCGCCGTCGAGCTCGCGCTGCCGCGGCTGCGCGCGCGCTTCGCGCTGGTAGAACCGCCCGACGTCGGGATCGTGGCGGCCTGATAGCGCGGGCCGTTCGGCCCTTTCCGCTCCGAACGCACATGTGCTCTAG
>JBBDXH010000185.1:9917-15812 GCA_040902395.1 Dehalococcoidia bacterium | reverse complement strand
GGGGGCCCGGGGCGGTCGGCGGGTAGCTGGCGACGCACGGTGGCGAGCGCGCGGCGGAGCCATGTGTTGCGGTCTGCGGGCGAGAGCGAGCGGTAGCCGAGGGCGGGCAGCGCGGCGATCATGCGCAGCAGCGCCGAGCCCGGCGGTTCGTCGCGCGCCTGGAGGCGCAGCAGCTCGTCGAGTCCGCGCTCGACGAGGGTGTCGCCGGCGCCTGCAGCGAGCTCGCGCTCGAGCACAGCCTGCAGCCGCCGGAGATCCGCGGTCATGCCGGCGGCGTGGGGACCGGGGGGGCTCCTGCCGTGACCACGGTGATGCCGAGGACGCCTGGCCCGGCGTGTACGCCGAGCACCGGCGTGATGCGCGCCGTCAGCACGCTCGCGTCCGGCGCGATGCCGTCCAGCCGGTCCACGACGTACTTCAGGTCGTCGGGCGTGGTCGCGTGGACGGCGGCGCAGTGGGTGATCGGGCGCAGCGCGCTCACGCGCTGAAGCAGCTCCTCGATCGCCTTTTGCCGCGTGCGCACGCGCCCGATCGCGATCAGTTCGCCGTTCTCGATCGCGAGCAACGGCTTCACCTTCAGCAGCGTCCCCAGGATCTCGCTGCCCCGGCTGAGGCGGCCGCCCCGCCGGAGGTACTCCAGCGTGTCGAGCACGAAGAACAGGTGCGTGCGTGTCAACCGATCCTCGGCCGCCGCGCGCGCGGCCTCGAGCCCCCCGCCTTCATCGATCACCGCAGCGGCGGCGAGCACGGCCATGCCGAGCGCCAGCGACACCGTGCCGGAGTCGACGTGACGGAAGCGAACGTCGCCCACTCCGTCCGCCCCCTGGAGTGCGGACTGGAGCGTGCCGCTCAGCTTCGACGAGACGTGAATCGAAAGGATCTCGGTCGCACCTTCGACGCGCAGCCGTTCGTATGTGGCGCGGAACAGCGCGGGCGAGGGCTGGGACGTCGTGGGCAGCGTCGTCTCGCGTGCGAGCCGCTTGAAGAACTGCTCCGAGTTGATGTCGATGCCGTCACGCAGCTCTTCGTCGCCGAAGAGGATCGAGAGCGGCACCACGGCAATGCCGTAGCGCTCCACGAGGTCAGCGGGGAGGTCGGCGGTGGAGTCGGTCACGATGCGGACGGTCACGACGGCGAGTGTACCGGCGGCGCTATTCGACCGACAGGAGGAAGGGGTAGAAGGGCTGGCCGCCGGCCAACACCTCGACCTCGAGCTCGGGGTAGGCGTCCGCGAGCAGCGCCTCCACGCGCTCGCCGCTGTTCTGCGGTGCGTCGGCGCCGAGGTAGACGGTCACGAGCGAGCTGTCCGTCCCGACGGCGCGCTCGAGCCCGAGCAGGAGCGCCCGGTCGAGGTCGTCCGCGCGGGCAACGAGCACGCCGTCGACGAGCGCGATGCCGTCGCCGGCCGAGACGCGTACACCGTCCACGACGGCGTCGCGGACGGCGCGCGTGACTTCAACGCTGCGGGTCGCGGCGATCGCGCGGCCCATGCGCTCGGCGACGGCTGCCGCCTCGCCGTCGGGGCTGTACGCCACCGCCGCCGCGAGGCCGGCGACGACCGTGCGCGAGGGCACGACGATCACCCGTCCACCGGCCGCGCGCGCGGCCTGCTCGGCGGCCATGAGCACGTCCTTGTCGTTCGGCAGCAGCAGGACATGATCGCGGCCGGCGCCGGTGCACGCCTCGAGCAGCTCGCCCGCGCTCGCTTTGCCCGTCGGGCCACCGTCGATCACGCGCGTCGCGCCGAGATCGCGGAACGCGGCGACGATGCCGGCGCCGCGCGCGACCGCAACGAGCCCGATCGCCGGCAGCGCGCCGGGGTCGAGCGCGCTGTGCGCGGGTGTGCCGGCGCGCCCGGCCGCCCACGTCTCGTGCTGAGTCTGCATGTTGTCGATCTTGATCGCGCTGAGCGCGCCGACGGCGACGCCGGCGCTCAACGCCGGGCCCGGGTCGGGCATGTGCACGTGCACGTGCACCGCCTCGGCGTCCCCGACGACCAGCAGCGAATCGCCACCGAACGCGGTCAGCGCGTGTTCGAGCGCCGCGCGGTCGATGTCGCGACCGAGGATCACGAACTCCGTGCAGTAGCCGTGACCCTCATGCTCAACGCCCTCGAGCGCGACCGCCGCCTCGGTCGCGACGAGCGGTGCGGGCAGCGGTGTGCCCGCGAGCCCGTGCTTCACGCCCTCGAAGAGCACGGCGATGCCGAGCCCGCCGGCGTCCACCACGCCGGCGTCACGCAGGCGGGGGAGCAGGTCGGGCGTGCGCTCGACGCTGGCCTGCGCGGCCACGACGAACGTCGCCATCACGTGATCGATCTCCGCGCGCACGAGCGCCGCCGCTTCGGCGGCGGCCGCGCCTTCGCGCATGACCGTGAGCATCGTGCCCTCGACGGGGATGGGTACGGCGGCGTACGCCGCGGCGGACGCACCGGTGAGCGCGCGCGTCAGTCCCGCGCAGTCCACGCGCTCGGCGTCGCCGAGCGCCTCGGCGAGCCCGCGCAGCATCTGCGAGAGGATCACGCCGCTGTTGCCGCGCGCGCCGAGCAGCGCGCCGTGTGCGACGGCGCGGAGCGCCGTGCCCGCCGCGTCCGCGTCCGCCGGCATCGCCGCGAGCGCCGCGCGCCAGGTCAGGAGCATGTTGGTGCCGGTATCGCCGTCGGGCACGGGGTAGACGTTGATCGCGTTGATCGCGTCGCGATTGAGCGTCAACCAGCGCTCCGCGACCGCGAACGCGTCGCGCAAGTCCGAGCCGCTG
This sequence comes from Dehalococcoidia bacterium, assembly GCA_040902395.1. GTDB lineage: Bacteria > Chloroflexota > Dehalococcoidia > UBA2979 > UBA2979 > VGNK01. The sequence goes on along the minus strand of JBBDXH010000185.1, from coordinate 13,055 downwards.
ATCGACGTACGAGCGATGGTGAGCGCTCCTGTCGCGGAGTGCCGCGCGTAGACGCTGCCACGAGCGTGCTGCTAGCCTGTACCGGCCGGCGGCGGTGCTCGTCGGCGTTCCACATATACCAGAATCGGCGTCGGCCCTGCCCGAGCGTCCATGCGTCTTCGGAGTTGTGCGATGGCGGCTGGCAAGTGCGACATCTGCGACAAGCACACCGTGTTCGGCCGTGCCATCCAGCACAAGCACTCCGGTGCGTGGCGCCGCAAGGCTCCTAAGACAAACCGTCCGTTCGCCCCGAACGTGCACAAGAAGCGCATGTTCGTGTCGGGCAAGTGGCAACGCGTCAACGTCTGCACGCGCTGCCTGCGCACGGAGAGCAAGCACCTCCAGGTCGCCGGCGTCCCCTACTAGCACTGGCCACGGCATTCGGCGCTCCGAACACCAACGCTCCGCTCGCGCGGGGCGTCTTGCGTCTGTCCCGGGAGGTGGCACGTCGTCCGCTCGGTTCGGACCGCGCTCGGTGCGGCAACGGCGCACGGCGGCAGCGCGCGACCACGCTCCCCCTCCGTGCGTCGACCTCCCGCTCGCGGCGAACGAGTCTTCCCACCCGTTCGTGGCCGGCTCGTCTACGCCTGCCACGAACGGGGCGCAATACGGGACGGAAGCGGGATCCGCGCCGCTCCGCCCGACGGCGCGGGGAATCAGCGGGGCGCGTACATAATCACCGCAACGCCGACGAGGCAGACGCTCGCGCCGATCAGGTCGTACGTGTCGGGGCGATAGCCGTCCGCGGCCATGCCCCACAGCATCGAACCAGCGACGAAAACGCCGCCGTAGGCGGCGAGCACGCGCCCGAAATGGGCATCGTGCTGGAAGGTCGCCACGAAGCCGTATAGCACGAGACAGGCGCCGCCCAGGACGATGAGCGGCGCCCCGCGCCCCTCCCGGACACCCTGCCACACCAGCCACGCGCCGCCGATCTCAGCAACGGCGGCGATCGCGAACAGGGCGAGGGACCGCAGCACTTCCACGGCCCCAGTATCCCCCAGAGTCAAGTCCGGGGCATTCGCGCGGAGCGAGGCGGGCAGCCCAGGCCGGCGCGTCTGCGACTTCAGCCGCGGAGCGCTCGGCGGATGCGCGTGATCGCCTGGCGCGGCGTCTCGCGGTCGTTGAAGACCGCCGAGCCGGCGACGAGCACCGACGCTCCGGCGCGTACGCATGCGTGCGCGTTCTCGGCCTTGACGCCGCCATCGACCTCGATCGCCAGCTCGACGAGTCCGTCCGTGCGGGCGCGCGCCTCCAGCAGTCCCACCTTGGACAGCAGCTCGGGCTGCATCGGTTGGCCGCCCCAGCCGGGTTCGATCAGCATCACGACCAGTTCGTCGATGCGCTCGAGCAGCGGGAAGACCGCCCACGGCGGAGTGCTCGGGTTGATCGCGATGCCGACCTGCCGCCCGAGGCGGTGCCCGCGGCTGATCAGCGCGTCGGCACCCGCCACGTGCTCGACGGCCTCGAAGTGGAAGATCAGCCGATCGGCACCGGCCTCCGTAAACGACTCGAAGTAGTCGCCCGGCGACTCGACCATCATGTGCACCTCGATCGGGAGGCTGGTCGCGGCGCGCACGGCCGCGATCAGCGGGTCGCCGAAGGTGATGCGCGGGACGAAGTGGCCGTCCATCACGTCGAGGTGCAGCAGATCGGCGCCCGCGCGCTCGGCCGCGCGCACCTGTTGCGCGATCCGGCCGAAGTCCGCCGTCAGGATCGAGGGTGCGATGCTGACGTGCCGGGCGGCCGTCATGCGCGTTCCTCCGCGTCCAGCGCCGCGCGTGCGGCCGTGCGCGCCGCGGCCACCGCGCGCGGCCCCGTACCGCCGGGCACCTCGCGCGCGGCGAGCGCCGCGTCGAGGTCGAGCGTGAGCACGTCGCGGTCGAACGCCGCGTGGGCCTCGCGGTACGCCTCGAGCGTCAGGTCGTCGAACGTCTTGCCTTCGCGCTCGCAGCGCGCGACGAGCGCGCCGACCGCCTCATGTGCGTCGCGGAAGGGCACGCCGCGGCGCGCGAGGTAGTCGGCGAGGTCCGTAGCCAGCGCGAAGTTCGCGACGGCCGCGGCGCGCATGCGCGCGCGGTCGAAGGCGAGCGTGGGCATCATCGCGGCCACCACGCGCAGCGTGACGAGCAGCGTGTCGACGCTGTCGAACAGCGACTCCTTGTCCTCCTGGTTGTCCTTGTTGTAGGCGAGCGGCTGGCCTTTCAGCATCGTCAGCGCCTGCACGAGGTTGCCGATCACGCGCGCGCTCTTGCCTCGCGCCAGCTCTGCGACGTCGGGGTTCTTCTTCTGCGGCATGATGCTCGAGCCCGTCGAGAAGGCGTCGTCCAGCCGCGCGAAGCCGAACTCCGAAGACGCCCAGAGGATGACCTCCTCGGCCAGTCGTGAGAGATGGACCATCGCGAGCGCCGCCGCGGAGTGGTAGTCGACGACGAAGTCGCGGTCGGAGACGGCGTCGAGCGAGTTCGAGGACACGCCGGCGAAGCCGAGCTCGGCCGCGACGGAGTCGCGGTCGACCGGGTAGGTGACGCCGGCGAGCGCGCCTGCGCCAAGCGGGAGCACGTTGACGCGGGCGCGCGCCTGCGCGAAGCGCTCTGTGTCGCGCGCGAACATCGCCTCGTACGCCTGGAGGTGGTGCGCAAGCAGGATCGGCTGCGCGCGCTGCAGGTGCGTGTAGCCGGGCATCACGGTCTCGGCCTCGCGCTCCGCGAGGTCGAGCAGCGCGCCGCGCAACGCGCGCAGCGCCGCCATCGCCTCGTCGCACGAGGCGCGCGTGAACAGCCGCATGTCCGTGGCGACCTGGTCGTTGCGCGAGCGTGCGGTGTGGAGGCGGCGCCCCGGGTCGCCGATGCGTTCGATCAGCGCGGCCTCGATGTTGAGGTGGATGTCCTCGCGGTCCAGGCGAAATGCGAACTGCCCGCCGTCGATCTCGGCGCGGATCGCCTCGAGCCCGGCGACGATCGCGTCGCGGTCGGCGTCGCTGATGATGCGCTGGCGCGCGAGCATGCGGGCGTGCGCGATCGAGCCGGCGATGTCCTCGCGGTAGAGGCGGCGGTCGAAGTCGATCGAGGCGTTGAACGCCTCGACGAGTGCGTTGGT
>JBBDXH010000185.1:0-9907 GCA_040902395.1 Dehalococcoidia bacterium | reverse complement strand
CCCCCCCCGCCCCAGAGCTTCGAGGAACCCGCGCCCGTGGTGTCGCTCACGCGCCCTCCGTGCGGGCGAGCGTACAGGAGGCCGGTCTGGCAGGCGACGAGAGGCGATCAGGCGTCAGAGCGGAAGGGATTCTCTATCGTGAGCCCCTCGATCACCTGGCCGTGCTGGAAGTCCTCGGAGTAGAGGCGCGTGCTGCCAGACGCGAGCGCGGCCGCGACGATCAATGCGTCATAGAAGGAGAACCCGTAGCGCGAACGCACCTCGATGGCGCTACGAAACAGCTCGGGACCCGGCATCACGTCCCACAGCGGCATGAGGACATCATCAAGGAAGGCACGGGCAACTTCCGGAGGGGTGGGTACCGACAGCTTCCCGGTAATGACGTTCAGCGCTTCCTGAACGACCTGGTGGCTGATGCTCGCACTGCCGTCGGAGAGCGCCCGGTGGACGATCATGCGGGCGCGGTCACGTTTCTGATGAGCGACATTGTCGAACAGGTAGATCAGGACGTTCGTGTCGAGGAAGTCAGCGCTCATTCATCTCGTCACGGGTGAACTTGTGCCCCCCCGTGTGGGCGACCTTCACGACTTCGTCAAGCCAGGCCATGACATCGTCGGCGGAGCGACGGCTTCCGGCGTAGTCCTCGAGCCAGCGACGAAATTCCTCGTTGAGCGTGGTCTGGCGGGCGCGCGCGCGCGCGCGGGCCGCCTCGATGACCTTCTCATCGGCACTGAAGGTGACGTTCTTCATGCCGCGATTCTATCCGTCTCGTGTACACGGTGGGGCGCACGACGCTGACGGTACGCCCCTGAGCGGCCGGGCAACGGCCGCGATCTCGCCCACGCGGCGCTACTCCTCCGGGGAGGCGAGGTGGAGCAGGTCAGTGTGCTCCTGGAGGAGCTGACGGTGCGCCTGCACCTGCGCCTGCAGGCCGTGCAGCTTGATGAAGCCCAGCGCGTGCGACTGGTCGAACTGGTCGCCGTCGCTGTAGGTGGCGAGCGCCTCGCTGTAGAGGCTGCGCTCGGCCCGCCGGCCCATCGTCATCACCGTGCCGTGCCAGAGGCGCATGCGTACATCGCCTGTGACGTGGCGCTGGGTCGACTGCACGTACTCGGAGAGGTCGCGGTGGTGCGCCGTAAACCAGAGGCCGTTGTAGATCAGGTCCGCGTACTCCTGCGCAACGAGCGTCTTCCAGCGCAGCTGCTGCTTGGACAGCGTCAGCTCCTCGAGGGCGCGATGCGCCTCCAGCAGGATCACGGCCGCCGGCGCTTCGTAGATCTCGCGCGACTTGATGCCCACCAGGCGGTTCTCGACCATGTCGATTCGGCCGATGCCGTGCTCGCCGCCGAGCGTCGAGACGCGCTGCACGAGCGACACCGCGTCCAAACGCTCGCCGTCGAGCGCGACGGGCGTGCCCTCTTCGAAGCGGATCTCGATCTCGACCGGCTGCGCCGGCGTCCGGTCGAGGGGCCGCGTCCACGCGTAGACCGCCTCCGGCGGCGCGACCCACGGGTCTTCGAGGATCCCCGCCTCGATCGATCGCCCCCAGAGGTTCTCGTCGGTCGAGTACGGCGAGGCCGCCGTCTGGCGTACGGCGATGCCGTGGCGCGCCGCGTAACGCATCGCCTCGTCGCGCGACATCTGGTTCTCGCGTTGTGTCCCGACGATCGTCAGGTCCGGCGCCAGCGTCTGCACGCCGACGTCGAGCCGCACCTGGTCGTTCCCTTTCCCGGTGCACCCGTGCGCGACGGCGACCGCGCCGATCTCGCGCGCCTTGTCCACGAGCAGCTTCGCGATCAGCGGTCGCCCCAGTGCCGTCGCAAGCGGGTACCGCCCCTCGTACACCACGTTCGCGCCCAGTGCAGGGAAGACGAAGTAGCGCAGAAAGTCTGCTTTCGCGTCCACGACGTCGACGGCAACGGCGCCCGCGGACAAGCCCCGCTCGCGCGCACTGTCGACGTCCGGGAGGTTGCCGAGATCGACCGTGAGGCAGTGCACCTCGTAGTCGCGTTCCTCCTGTAGCCACTTGCAGGCAACGGATGTATCGAGGCCGCCCGAGTAGGCGAGCACGATCTTGTCGGCCATCACGGGGCTCCGATTCCAGGGTCGAATGGACGCCGATCTTAGGTGGTGGTGGGCATGCGCACGAGCGGCGGCTCGGTCACGCGCCGGTACGGCGTGCCGGCAGGACGAACGTGAACGTGCTCCCGTGGCCGGCGCTCTCGCACCAGATGCGGCCGCCGTGTCGCTCGACGATCGAGCGTGCGATGGCGAGCCCGAGACCGGTACCGCCGGTCGCGCGCCGGCCCCCGGCCGTCCGGAAGAACTTCTCGAAGACGCGCTCGAGATCCTCCGCCGCGACGCCGATGCCGGTGTCGCCGACCTCGACGCGGACGCCGTCCACGTCTTCCGCGACGCGCAGCGTCACGTGGCCGCCGCCGGGGGTGTACTTGACGGCGTTCGACAGCAGGTTCGCCAGCACCTGCGCGATGCGTGAGGCGTCCGCCCATGCGGTGGTTGGCTCGCTCGGAATGTGGGTGGAGATGGTGATGCCCTTCGCGTCCGCGCTCGGACGCGCGGCCTCGGCCGACTCGCCGACGACGCCGCGGAGGTCGATCAGCTCGGGCTCGATCTCCATGCGGCCGGAGTCGAGCGCAGACATGTCGAGCAGGTCCGTGATCAGCGTCATCAGCCGGGCGACGTTGCCCTGGAGCACCTCGACGATGCGCTTCTGCGTGGCGTTCAGCGATCCCGCGTCCGGCTCATGGAGCAGGTCGATGCTCGTCCGGATGAGCGTCAGGGGCGTGCGCAGTTCGTGGCCGACCATCGACACGAAGTCGCGCTTCGCACGTTCGGCCTCGGTCTCGGCCGAGAGGTCGCGTAGCAGGAGAATCATGCCGCCCCGGATCTCGTCCGGGTCGTGGAAGGGGCCGATCGTGACCGCGACCGCGCGCCCGCCGAGTTCGACCGTGTAGCCGGTGACGCGTTGCCGCTCGGGCGGCGCGGTGCGCAGCTCGTCGAGGTGATCGGCGAGCGCCGGCAACAGCCGGCGCGCCGACCGGCCGACGGCGGCGAGGCGCTCGACGCCGAGCAGGCGCGCGGCAGCCGGGTTGCACACCTGGCAGATGCCCTCGTGGTCGAGCAGGAGCACCCCTTCCGACATCTCCCGCAGCACAGACTCGGCGATCCGGCGGCTCTCGTCGGCTTCGTCGGCGAGCTCGTGCAGCTCGAGCGCGGAGGTGAGCTCGCGGGCAATGGTGTCGAGCAGCTGGCGGCGTCCGGGCGTGGCGGCCATCTCGAGCGTTGAGGTCACGGCGATCGCCCCGGCGATCCCGGTCGGCGTCCTCATCGGCATCGCGGCGAAGGCGCGGATGCCGAGCGCGTCGAGCTCGGGGTAGCTCTGTGCGGTGCGCTGGACCCACAGCACCTCGTCGGGGGCGCTGCGGAGCGTCCGGCGCACGTTCTGGATCAGCAGATCGGCGGCCGCGTGCGACAGCATGCTGATGCCGGTCACATCGAGCGCCTCGCCCGGGGCGGCAAGCGCGACCACCGCGCCATCCACCCAGGTCAGGCGCGTGAGCGTCTCGGGCGCGGCGGCGATGCCGGTGCGGGATCCGTGGCCGACCTGGGACATCACGCTGTCGATCACCGCGAGGTCCATGGTGGTCTCCGTGAGGTCGGCAGCAGAAGCGCTCACCTGTTGCTCGAGGCGAAGGTTGGTGCTCAGCAGCGTCTCGCGTGCCTGGCGAATGGCGCGCCGCATCTCCTCCAGCGCCGCACCCAGCTGTCTCGTCTCGCGCGGCCCGGAGACGGGGACGGGGCGATCGAGCTCGTTGGCGCGGATGCCCTGCGCCGCGTGGACGAGTCCGCCCAGCGGGCGGACGGCGAGCGCGGTCAACATCGCGCTGAGCGCGAGGCCGATCGCGCCGGCGCCGACGACGGTGGTGACGACGCGCCGGCTCGCCGCGTTCGCCGCCGCGCGCACCGTGCGGCGCTCCACGCCGACGTACGCGTGCGCGATGCGGTTGCCCTCCCGATCCCTGATCGTGAGCACGGACGAGAGGTACTGACGCCCGGCGCCGAAGTCCAGGTAGTCGGCCGTGGACTCGAGCCGTGCTTCATCCGCCTCGCTCAGGCGCGCCGGCTCGAAACGCACGGTGGGATCGCTGGATGCCAGCGGCACGTCGTCGAAGAACACGACGTGCGTGCCGCTCAGGCGAGCCGTCTCCTGCGCGAACGCGTCGTTTACGCCGGCCAGCACCTCGATCGCCCCGATCACGGTTCCCGAACGGTCGCGCATCGGGGCGACGCCGTACGCCGCGAGTCCGAGCTGCGGGTCGCGCCGGAGGCCGGAGCGCGTGCTGTCGCTTGCGAGCACCTCGCGCACGGCCGGCGGCGTCGCCGCGTCCGTGCCCCCGAGCGACGTGTTCGTGCGGACCAGCAGGGTGCCTCGCGCATCGTAGAGGGCGAAGCCGGGCGCGCCGACGAGCGCCGTGGGGATCTGTTCACCGATCAGGGTCGCGCGCCGGATCACCTCCCCAACGTCGGCCGCCTGTACGGCGTCCACGAACGCCGGCTGGTTCGCGAGCAGGATTGCGCTGCCATGCGCCACCGACGTGAGTGACTGGAGGGCCGCGTTCGCCTGCGCCCGCGCGCGCTCCACGCGTCCGACGTAGTTCTGCTCCGTGTCCTCGCGAATCGTCGCCTGCACCTGCAGCAGCACGATCGCTCCCGCGACCACGAACGTCACCAGCGCGGCCAGCATGAGCTGGGCGCTGAGCGGCAACCACAGGCGACGCCGAGTCACGCGCGGGCTCGCGCCCTGCCGCCCCGGTTGGGGGGACGCGTGGAGCTACGCGCCAACGTCCTGGAGCACGCGCTCAACGATGTCGACCGCCTCGTCGATCTCGGCGGCGCTGACGTTCAGCGGCGGCATGAATCGCACCACGTTCGGGCGCACCGGGTTGAGCAGCAGGCCGGCCGCAACGGCGCGGGCGACGACGTCGCCGGCAACGTCCTGCGTCAGTTCGAGCCCCCGCAGCAGTCCCGCGCCGCGCTCGCCGGCGACCAGCGGCGAGCGGTCCTCGAGGCCCTTCAGCCGGCGCGAGAGCTGCTCCCCGCGCTCGCGCACGTTCGCGAGCAGGTCGGTGTCGATCAGCTGGTGCAGCACATACGCACCGGCCGCCGTGGCGAGCGGGTTGCCGCCGAACGTGGAGCCGTGATCGCCGGGCTCGAACACGCAGGCGTGCTCCTTCGCGAGCGTTGCGCCCAGCGGCACGCCCCCGGCGATGCCCTTCGCGAGCGTCATGATGTCCGGCTCGATGCCGGCCTGTTCGTACGCCCACAGCGTGCCCGTGCGGCCGCAGCCGGTCTGCACTTCGTCGAGCACGAGCAGCATCCCCTGCTCATCGCACCACGCACGCAGGCCGGGGAGGTAGCCGGGATCGGCCACGTTCACACCGCCCTCGCCCTGGAGCGGCTCGACCATGACCGCCGCCGTGCGTGCGGTCGTCGCCGCGCGCACGGCATCGAGATCGTTGAAGTCGACGAACACAAAGCCCGGCACCGTCGGCGCGAACGGCTCGCGGTAGCGCGGGGTGCCGGAGGCCGAGATCGTCGCCATGGTGCGGCCGTGGAAGCCGTTGTTCGTCGCGATGATCTCGTACGCGCCGTCGCGGTGCTGCCGTCCCCACTTCCGGGCGAGCTTGATCGCGGCCTCATTGGCCTCCGCGCCGGAGTTGGAGAAGAACACGCGGTCGAGGCACGAGTGGCCGACCAGCAGCTCCGCGAGTTCGATCTGCGGTTCGCTGAAGTAGATGTTCGAGACGTGAATCAGCGTGTGCGCCTGCTTCGCGATCACATCCGCGAGCCCGGGGTGCGCGTGGCCGAGCGAGGTCGTGGCAATCCCGGCGACGAAGTCGAGATACGACTTCCCGGTGTCGTCCCACACGCGCGTGCCCGCGCCGCGTACGAGCGTGACCGGTACACGACGCGCAGCCTGCATATACAGACTGCTCTCGAGTGCCCTGGTGTCTCGCGCTGCCTGGGTCACGGGGTGCTCCTCGTGTGCTCGGCGGCCGTGCGGCCGCTACTGCTGTGATTGCTCGATCTGATCGAGTAGCCGGCGCAGGCGGTCCAGTTCCCGCTGAGCGCCTTCGGAGGCCTGGCGCGCCTCCTGGAGCAGCTCCTGCAACGTCGTGCCGCTGCCCGGGACGACGGTCGGTGTGCCGGCCGCCGGCGTGCCTCCGGACGGGACCGACGGCGGCGTTGCGACGCCCGGCCGCGCTCCCGGGAGCGAGGACGCGCGTACGCCGCGGAGCACGTCGAGCGCCTCCTGGAACGTCGGCTCCATGGCGATGTCGTTGCCGTTGGCGAGCACCACCCGTGCCAGCTCGGGCAACCGCGAGTTCTCCGATTGCAGGTACACCGGCTCGACGTACAGGAACGAACCGCCGATCGGGATCATGAGCAGGTTCCCACGGATCACCTGCGACCCGCCCTGGTCCCAGAGCGACATCTGCTGCGAGATTCCGGGGTCCTGGTCGATCCGCGCCTCGATCTGAGCGGGTCCGTAGACGAGATCGCCGGTGGGGAAGCGATACGCGCGCAGCGCGCCGTAGTGCTCCCCGTCCGAACGACCGGCCAGCCACGCCACGGTGTTCTGACGGTTGCGCGGCGTGAACGGCAGGACGAGCACGAACTCGGTGCGACCCTCGTCCGGCAGCGGCATGATCACGTAGTACGGGTCGACCGCCTGCTCCTGCGCGAGGAACCGCTCGCGCGGGATCTCCCAGACATCCTCGCCGATGAAGAACACGTCCGGATCCGTGATGTGGTAGCGGAGGTACTGGCGCGACTGCAGCGCGAAGAGGTCCAGCGGATAGCGCAGGTGCTCGCGCGTGTTCTCCGACATCGCGCTGGCGGGCTGGAAGAGGTCGGGGAAGATCTTCGACCAGGTTGCTGCGACCGGGTCCGTCTCGTCGATCAGGTAGAAGTCCATGTCGCCGGTGATGGCGTCGACGACGATCTTCACGCTGTCGCGCGCATAGTTGATCGTGGCGAGCGGCTGGGAGTAGGGGAAGCGGTCGGCGACCGTAAACGCGGCCTGGATCCACTTCAGCCGCCCGCCGTCGATGACCACGTAGGGGTCGGAGTCGAGGGCGAGGAATGGCGCGACCTTCGCGATGCGGTCGGAGATACGGCGGTGCATCAGCAGCCGCGAATCGCCATGGATCTGCCCGGAGATCAGGATGTTCGCATCCCCGAGATCCCATGCCAGGGCGAGGCGTCGCAGCGGCGAGGACAGCCGGATGCCCCGGTCCTCCTCATAACGGGTGGTGGCGTTGCCTTCGCCGAGGGGATAGTCGAACTCGAACTCGTTGGTGTTCACGATCACGTACTGGTTGCTGAGCTCGCCGAAGTAGATCCGTGCGCCTTCGGGATCAATCGGCAGCACGTCGCTGACCGGTGGGATGTCGCTCGTGATCAGCCGCGGGAGCCCTTCCGCGCTGAGCTGATTGACGGGCGCCACCACCGCACCGTAGCCGTGCGTGAGCTGCAGGCGCTCCCGCGTCCAGTTCGTGTCCTGCGCGCGGCTGACGTCCAGCTCGCGTGCGGCGATCATCACCTGTCGTGTCGTGCCGTCGATCTCGTACCGATCCACGTCGACGTCGACGAACGCGTAGAACTGGCGGATGGCCTGGATCTGATTGATCGTGTCGAGCAACGGCCGCGGGTCGAGCAGCCGGATGTTGTCGAGCGTCTCCGTGTTCGCGATCAGTTCTTCTTCAGACACCGCCGCCCTGGCAGGGAACGGCGACTCCGCGATGCGGTCGAGGCCCCACGCGAAGCGCGTGGCCGAGATGTTCCGCGCGATGTACTGCTGCTCCTTCTCGCGCTCGTTCGGCTCGACCTGGATGGACTGCACGAACGCGGGGTAGATCACGCCCCCCAGGATGCCGGCGAACACCCAGAGGCCGATGGCGAAGAGCGGCAGGCGGTAGCCGTTCGCTGAGAGGAGCGAGTTGGCGATCGTCGCGACCCCGGCGAAGAGCGCGAACGCGATCAGGAAGTAGCGAGCGAGGAGGCGTGCGTTCACGTCGGTGTACGTCGCGCCGTAGACGATGCCGCCCGGCGAACTCACGAGGCTGAAGAGGCTCAGCCACGTGCTGATTGCGATCAGGATGATCACGAGCCCGAGCAGCACAGAGAGGTGGACGCGCATGCCGCGTGTCACGTGCAACTCGAAGCGCTGCAACGAGAACGTCAACGCGTAGACGGCGCCAGCGCCGAGGGTGGAGACGATCAGCAGCGCGAGCACCCAGCCCTGGAAGAGGTGGTACGCCGGCAGCGTGAAGAGGTAGAAGGAGATGTCGCGGCCGAACTGCGCGTCGTTGATGCCGAATGAGACGCCGTTGGTCCACGTGAGCACGGTCTCCCACGACCCGCCGAGCACCGAGCCGAACACAGTCGCGAAGAAGAGCGTCGCCGCGACGAGCAGCACGGTCACGATGCGCCGGATCGCGTCCGGGTCCACGTCCTCGATGAATGACTCCTCGATGCCGCGCGGAGCGAGCCGGCGCGCCAGCCAGATGTTCGCGCCGAGCACTGCCAGCGCGATCAAGGCGCCGATGAAGAAGAGCATGATCTTGGCGAGGATCACACGCCTGAAGATGCTGGGGAATCCCACCGAGTCGAACCACAGCACGTCGACGTAGATCGACTTTCCGACGTTCAACGCGATGAAGACCACCAGCAGCCCGGCGGCGATGCCGATCCAGCGCAGCGGCACGGGTGAACGGAACTGATCGCCGCCGATGCGGAACGGCTCTGGGGGCGGCCCGAGGGCTCCGCGGCCACGGTCGTCATGGAATCCCACGCGTTATCCCTCCCCGGACGCTTCGACGCGCGTACCCAGCGCCTCACCCGCGAGAATGCGCTTCGTGGTTGCCGGCTCAGTGCCATTGGCTACATAAGCAAGCGCGCCTGCCTCCGCGGCTCGGAAGCAGGCGTCGATTTTCGGGATCATACCACCGGCCAGGGTCCCGGCCGCCCGCAGCGCGAGCGCCTGCCCGGTGCTCAATGTCGGGACGAGCGCCCGTTCAGCGTCGAGCAAGCCATCGACGTCGGTCAGGAAGATCAGGCGCTCGGCCGCGACCGCGCGCGCGATCTCGCCCGCGACCGTGTCGGCGTTGATGTTGAGCGGTTGCGCCGGCGGCTCCAGCCCGATCGGCGCAACGACCGGAATCACGCCCGCCGCGAGCAGGTCGATGAAGAACTGCCCGTCGACCGCGGTGACGCGGCCGACGAAGCCGAGGCGCTCGTCGTAGCGCTCGGCGCGGACCGCGCCACCGTCCACGCCGCTCACGCCGATGGCGCGCCCGCCGAGCGCGCCGAGCTCGGCGACCAGTCGCGCGTTCACCACCCCCCGCAGCACGCCGACCACCACGTCGAGCGCTTCCGCGTTTGTCGAGCGGAGTCCGTCCACGAACTCGGACGGCACGTCCATGCGCGCCAGCCAGTCCGTGATCATGGCGCCGCCGCCGTGCACCACGATCGGCCGGCCGCCCGCGCGGTGGAAGGCGACGATGTCTTCGAGCGAGGAGTCCCGCGCGCCGAGCGTCGAGCCGCCGATCTTGATGACCGTCGGTCGCGTCCCGCTCACGTCGTGTAGTCCGCGTTGATGCGGACGTACTCCTCGGTCAGATCACAGCCCCAGGCCGTCGCGCTTGCCTGCCCATCGAGCCCGAGGTCGACGCGGATCTGGACTTCCTCGGCGGCCATCGCCTGCGATACCAGCGCCAGATCGATATCGGTCGGGGTGCCGCGTGCGAGCACACAGTGCTCGCCGATCCAGACGCTCGCCCGTCGCTGGTCGACGCGCCCCCCGGAGCGGCCGGCGGCCATC
>JBBDXH010000184.1:0-15842 GCA_040902395.1 Dehalococcoidia bacterium | reverse complement strand
CCCGCGGTGAGCAGCGGGTGACGACCCGCTGCTCACGATTGCGCGCGAACGTCCCGGACGCGGCTTCCGCTATCCGTCGCTCTTCGGCTGGAACTGGTTCGTCAGCAGCGGACCGAGTGTCTTCGGGAAGATCTCGAACATCTCGTCGGTCGTGAAGATCGTGCCGGTCGCGAACGCGCGCGCCTCGACGGTCGGGATCGTGTACAGCCCGACCTCGCGACCGCGGATCATGAAGTCGCGCCCGTTCACGTTCTGCGCCTCGTCGGAGGCGAGGTAGCAGATCAGGGCGCTGATCGCGGACGGGTCGAGGTCGGCGAGGCCGCCGCCGGCGCCAGCGCGCCGCTCGCCGCGCGACTCGGCGGCGCGTGCCGCCGCCTCCATCTCGGGCGAGAGCGTGAGCCGCGTGGCCGCGGTCGGACGGATCGCGTTGCACGTCACGCCGTAGCGGCCGAGGTCGCGCGCGACGGTGCGCGTCAGCCCGACGATCCCCTCCTTCGCCGCCGAGTAGTTCGCCTGCCCGGCATTGCCGAGACCGGAGCTCGAGCTGGTGTTGATGATGCGGCCGGCGCGCTGCTGCCGCATGACCACGGATGCATGCTTGATCGTGTTGAAGGCGCCGGTCATGTGCACCGCGACGACGAGGTCCCACTCTTCCTTCGTCATGTTGAAGACCATGCGGTCGCGCAGGATGCCGGCATTGTTGACGAGGATGTCGAGCCGGCCGAACTCGTCGAGCGCCTGCTTGACCATCCCGCCGCACGCCTCGAAGTCGGAGACGTCGGCGTAGTTGGCGACCGCGCGGCCGCCGGCCTTCGTGATCTCGTTGACGACCTCCTGCGCGGGGGTCTGGTCCGCGCCCTCGCCGGCGGTCGAGCCGCCGAGGTCGTTCACCACGACCGCCGCGCCCTCGGCCGCGAGCGCCAGTGCCTCGCCACGCCCGATGCCCCGGCCCGCGCCGGTCACGATCGCCACCTTGCCCTCGAGCCGTCCCGCCATCGCTCACCCCCTTGGTGCTTGCCGCCTGCGGCCGGCGATCCGCTCGCCGGCGCCCGCGCATTCTGCCACGCCCGATGCTGCGCTTCGGGCCGGAGCGCCCGCGCGGGCCGCCGTCTCGGCTCAGCGCCGGTCTGCGCTCGCGCGCCACTCGCGCTCGAGCAGGCCCCAGACCAGCGTGTCCCACCAGCGCCCGCGGAAGTAGCCATCCTCGCGCAGCCGTCCCTCCACGCGCAGCCCGGTCCGCTCGAGCACGGCGACCGACGCGAGGTTGTCCGCGATGCACGACGCCGAGATGCGATGCAGCCCGAGCTCGCGAAAGCCGAAGGCCACGACGGCGCGCGCGGCCTCGGTGGCATAGCCGTGCTTCCAGTGCTCGGGGTTGAGTTCGTACCCGATGTCGGCCTCCCATTCGTTGCCGTCCTTGCGCCGGATCCCGACGTTCCCGATCGGCGTGTCGTCGCCCGGCAGCGTGATCGCGAGCTGGAACTTCCGGGGCGGCGTCGCGGCGCGGTAGTCGATCAACATCTGCACGAAGGCGGCGATCGCTTCGTCGCTCCGATCCGCCCACGACTCGGGATAGAAGCGGAGGTAGCGCGGGTCGCGCTGGTAGCGCATCACCGCGGGGACGTCGGCGGGTGTGAAGTCGCGGAGCAGGAGACGGTCGGTCGCGATTTCCATGAGCGACCCTCTCGCGCGACGGTCCCCGCGGCGGCGCGGTGGGACCGCGCGCCGGTGAAGTGAGCTGCACCTGGGCCGCATGCGGGTGCGCCTTCGGCCGCGGAGGACGGACGTTATCGCACCGGCGTGCGCTCGTGCCGAAGTCAGGGCGGCCGCGGTTGACCCGCCGGTGCGGCGCTGATAGATGGCTGCATGACCACGTCACAACACACCCCGGCCGGCGAGCCGGGCGGCACGGAGGCGAGATGGCGCAGGCGACGGCGATGACCGAGTCCGACTACAGGGCGATGTTCGACGAGCTGTCGAACTGGGGGCGCTGGGGCAAGGAGGACGAGCGCGGCGCGCTCAACTACATCACGCAGGACGTCCGCCGCGAGGCGATGACGCTCGCGCGCGACGGCATCGCCGTGAGCTGCGCGCTGCCGCTTGCGGTCACGCCGGCGCCGGATAACCCGACGCCGGTCCGCCACCTCATGACCGGCGCCGGCGACATCGCCGCCATCGCCGAAGGCCTGCAGTCCACGGGCGACTACTTCGCGATCTCGCCGCACGGCATGGCGACCACGCACCTCGACGCGCTCTGCCACGTGCTCGTCGGCGGCAAGATGTACAACGGCTTCGACGCGAGCGTGGTCAAGAGCAACGGCGCCGAGAAGAACAGCATCATGGCCGGCAAGGACGGCGTGGTCACCCGCGGCGTGCTGCTCGACATCCCCGGACTGAAGGGCGTCGACTACCTCGAGCCGCCGCAGCGCATCGAGCCTGAGGACCTGCTCGCGGCCGAGGCGCGGCAGGGCGTGAAGGTGCGCGAGGGCGACATCCTGCTCGTGGCGACTGGCCGCGACGCCCGGCGCGACAAGTTCGGCGCGTGGTCGCCGCGCGACCCGGGGCTCGCCGGGCTGGCCGCGACCTGCCTGCCGTTCATCCACGAGCGCGGCGTCGCCGTGCTGGGCTCGGACGGCATCTCGGACGCGATGCCGGGCAACCCGCCGACGTGGCCGCTGCCGGTGCACCAGATCGCGATCGCGGCGATGGGCATCCACCTGATCGACAACGCGCAGCTGGGCCGGCTGATCGCGACCTGTCGTGAGCTCAACCGCTACGAGTTCATGCTCACGCTCGCACCGCTGCGCCTCGAGCGCGGCACCGCTTCGCCGATCAACCCGATCGCCACGTTCTAGGTGGCTGTGCGCGGCACCCCTCTCCGACCGGCAGCGGCCGGCAGAGGGGTGCGGTGCCGGCGGCGGAGCGCCGCTCGATCACGGCGCGGCAGCTCAGTCGGGCAGGCGCAGCACCTGCCCGACGCGAACGCGATCCGGGTTCGCGATGCCGTTCAGCGCGACCAGTACCGCCACGCCGACGCGCTGCCGCCGCGCGATGGCGCTCAGCGTGTCCCCCGGGGCCACGGTGTACGAGCGCTCGGTGGCGTCCGGATCGTCTTCGTCGAGGTCGGTCGGGAGTTGATGTCCGGCCGGGACCGGGGCTTGCGGCGGCGGGTCCGCCGCAGGGATCCGGAGCACCTGCCCGACGCGGATCGCGTCTGGGTTCGTGATCGCGTTCGCGCCGACGATCGCCGCCAGCGGGACGCCGTAGCGTCCCGCAATCGCGCCGAGCGTCTCGCCGCGCTTGACGACGCATGAGCGCTCGCGGCGAGTGGTTGGCGCGGCGGTCGCCGCCGACCGGAGCTCGGGGGCCGTCGCCACGGGTAGGCGCGCTGACGCGGGCGGGGGCTCGGCCGCCGGCGCGGTCCGCGCCGGCGTGCGTGCGCGGCCCGCGGGCGGGTGGATCTGCCGGAACAACTCGACGCGCCTGCTGATCAGCGCGCTGTAGATCGGCGCCTGCCCCGGGCCGTTGTACCCCGAGGCGAACTGCCCGAAGTCGCTTCGTCGCAGCGCGTCGAGCATCGGCGAGTCGGCGGCCCCGCCCGTGAGGAAGTCGAACAGCCCGATGATCTGGAAGCGCACGTCGGTGCGGAAGCGTTCGAACATCTCCTGCACCGTGTCATAACCGACACGGGCGTGGTTGAAGCCCATGATCTGCGGCGCGCCCATGCTGATCGAACGCATGGCGGCCGCTTCGTGGCGCCGCCGGGCGAAGTCGAACACGCGCCACTCCATTGCCTGCCGGCCGTGGAAGGGGGACCAGGGCTCGTCCGGCGCGGCGCGGAACTGGTGTCCCTCCCACGGCCGTTGGGCGTCGTGGCGGAAGTGCTGGTCGAACGTCCGGCCGCCCCACTGCTTGCGGAAGATGTGGTTCTCGAAGCGGATGATCATGCGCCCGTCGGGGCCGAACGCGTTGCCCCCGGACTCCACGCAGAGGACGGCGGTCGCGCACCCCACGTCGATGCGGACACGCTCGCTCAGTGCCGCGAGCAGGCCGCCGTGCAGGTTCCACGCCCGCAGCACGTCCCGTGCGTCGGGTGGCACGTCGCTCAGCGCTGCCGGACCGAGCGGCTCGAGCGGCACCTTCAGCAGCTCGGGATCGCGTGCGAGAAACGTCGGCATGGCGGGCCTCCATCCGACCGGCTGCGAGGACATCGCGTGAGCGCGTGCCCCGGATGATAGCGACGCGTGCGTCCGCGCCACCCCGGCGAGCCGCATGCAGGGGGCTGCGACCATCGCGCATGTGTTGACAGCGTTGGAACCCGCCGCGTAAGACCACGGCGGACGCGGCAAGGCCGCGACCGGCGCGCGCATGGGCCCGCGCGCTCGCCAGACGCGAAGTCGTGCGTGAAAGCGGAGTGGCGTGGCCCGGTACATCCTTCGCCGACTCCTCAATTCGCTCCCGGTGTTCCTGATCGTGTCGCTGCTGGCGTTTGCCGGTCAGCAGCTCGTGCCCGGCGATCCGATCCTCGCGATCATCGGACAGGGTGAGTTCGCCGAGCTCGCGAGCGGCGGTGCGCAGGCAATCGAGGCGAGACGGCATGAGCTCGGCCTCGATCGGCCGGTGATCCTCCAGTACCTGAGCTATCTGGAGCGCCTCGCCCACGGTGACTTTGGGCGCTCGTTCGTCACGAAGGAGCCGGTGCTGCAGATGATCGGGGAACGCCTCCCGATCACTCTGAAGCTCAGTCTGATCACGTTCACGGTGAACATCCTGCTGGGCATTGCGCTCGGGGTCGTCGCCGCGCTGCGCCCCGGCATGACGGACTTCGCCGCGACGACGTGGGCCGTGCTCGGCGTGGCGACGCCGAACTTCTGGGTCGCAATCCTGCTGATCATCGTGTTTTCCATCAACCTCGGCTGGCTGCCCACGTCGGGGTGGGTGGATCCGTTCACCGATCCGGTGGACGGGATCAAGCACCTGATCCTCCCCGTGATCTCGCTCGGTCTCTTCGGCTCCGCGACGATCATGCGCCAGACGCGCTCGGCCCTGCTCGAGGTCCTGCGCCAGGACTACGTCACGACGGCGCGCGCGAAGGGCCTGCAGGAGTCGCGCGTGGTCATCCGCCACGCACTCAAGAACGCGATGCTGCCGGTGATGACGATCATCGGGCTCTCACTCGCCGGCCTGATCGCGGGCAGCGTGTTGATCGAGCGCGTGTTCGCCATCCCCGGAGTGGGTCGCATGGCGATCGACGCCACGACCTTCCGCGACTACCCGGTCATCCAGGCGATCGTGCTGATGTCCACAGGGGCGATCGTGGTCGCGAACCTCGTGACCGACGTCGCGTATGGCTACCTGGACCCGCGGATCCAGTACCAGTAGCAACGTGCGACGCGCGGTCGGGGCCAGTGGGGGCAGCGCAGTGGCAGCAGAGAGCGCGATCGATCTCGGACTCCGGGTGCCACCGGCGCACCCACGGATCGCCGCGGTGCGTGCGTTCTTCCTCGATCCCAAGGCCGCGGTCGCGGGGTTCATCCTCGGCATCCTGATCATCCTTGCCGTCTTTGCGCCGTGGATCGCGCCCGCCGGCTTCAACGATCAGGACACCGCCGCGAGCCTGCTCCAGCCGTCGGCGGAGCACCCGCTGGGCACGGACCGGCTCGGCCGCGACATCCTGAGCCGCATCATCTACGGCGCGCGCATCTCGCTGCGTGTGGGCTTCATCGCGGTCGGAATCGCCGGTGCGATCGGGCTGCCGATGGGGTTGATCGCGGGCTACGCCGGGCGCTGGCCCGACGAGATCCTGATGCGGCTGACAGACGCCATGATCGCGTTTCCGAATCTGATCTTTCTGCTGGGTGTGGTCGCCGTGCTCGGTCCCGGCGTGACCAACGTGATGATCGCGATCGGAATCAGTTCGTTCCCCGTCTATGCGCGGCTGATCCGCGCGCAGACGCTCTCGCTCAAGGAACGCGATTTCGTGCTCGCTGCACGCGCGCTCGGCGCCTCGAACAGGCGCATCCTCGCGCAGCACATCCTCCCGAACGCCTTCCAGCCAATCATCGTCCAGGCGTCGCTCGCGCTGGGCTCCGCCGTACTCGCTGAGGCCGCGCTGAGTTTCCTCGGCATCGGCATCCTGCCACCGACGCCCACGTGGGGCGTGATCATTGCGGACGGCTTCCCCGTGATCCGCAAGAACCCCTGGATCTCGATCGCCCCGGGCTTCTTCATCGTGGCGTTCGTGCTGTCCGTGAATCTGCTTGGTGATCGGTTACGCGACGTGCTCGACCCCCGACTCCGGGGCACTCGCTAGCACGCCGCAGAAAGGGAGCCAGCGATGACACAGAGGGAGTACTGGAACCGCGGATGGAGTCGGAGGATGTCGCGGCGCGGCATGCTCCGCGGCGCGGCGGTCGGCGTGGCCGGCCTGGCCGGCGCCGCGCTGGTGGGCTGCGGCTCGGACGAGGAGAGCACATCCGCTCCCGCGGGGACCGCGGGAGCGGCCGCCGGGACCACCGCGGCGGCCTCCGGGCCCCCGGCGTCGGCCGCCCCGGCGATGGACGCCATCCCTCGCGGCGGAGAGCTCGTATACGGCTGGAACTACGACCCGCCCAGCCTCGATCCCCACTTCGGCACATCCGGCAATGAGCGCGAGTGGCTGCACATGCCGTACGACCGGCTCGTCAACACGAACCAGGCCGGCCTGCTCGACCCGAGCCTCTCGCTGGCCGAGTCCTGGGAGCAGGTCGACCCTCTGACCGTCGTACTGAAGCTGCGTCCCGACGTCTTCATCTGGAAGACGGATGAGGCCGTCGACGCGGAGCTGGTGAAGTGGAATCTCGAGCGGGCGAAGGACCCGGCCGCGACCACGCGATCCGCGCTCGAGTCGGTTGAATCGGTGGAGGTGGTCAGCCCGAGCGAGCTGATCCTGCACCAGGCCGCGATTAGCGCTCCGATACTCAGCAACCTCACCGACCGCCCCGGCGCGATCATCTCGCGCCGGCAGCTCGAGGCGCTCGGCAAGGAGGCGTTCGGCCGTAACCCGCTCGGCTCGGGGCCCTATCAGGTCGAGAGCTGGAAAGCCTCGGCGCAGATGGTCTTCGTCGGCAACAAGGACCACTGGATGAGAGACGACCAGGGCGGGCAGGTGCCTTACCTGGACAAGTTCACGATGAACATCATCCCGGACCCCACGGTGATGGTCGCGGCGCTCGAGTCCGGCGAGAGCGATCTGCTCACCTCGCCGTCGGACGACTACGGGCGCCTCAAGGAGAGCGGGGATCTCCAACTCTCGGAGTTCGTGGGCTCCCACACCTACATCTTCTACATCAACCACAACATTCCGCCGTGGGACAACGAGAAGTGGCGCAAGGGCTTCTCGCACGCGATGGACCGCGACAGCTACATCAAGAACTTCCTCAAGGGCCACGAGCCACTGGGCAGAGGCCTGCTCACGCCGGCCTCGTGGGCGTGGGACGACACGATCGAAGGCGACATGTTCGACCTCCAGAAGGCGCGCGATCTGCTCGTCGCCTCGGGCATCCCGGAGGCCGAGTGGACGCCGCGCATTCAGCCGATCGGTCAGTCCGTGACGACGTCCGATGAGTTCTGGGTGGCCAGCGGCGCCAAGGCCGGCATCAAGTTCGAGCTGGCCCAGGCTGAACCGGGCAGCTACGCGACGCGCGTGCTCACCGGCCTCGGTGGCGACGGCAGCGCGGGCGCGTTCTGGTCGACCTGGTCGATGCGCCTCGACCCCGACGCGAACATCGGCGACTTCTACATGGAGAAGGCGAGCTACAACGCCGGCCAGTACCCCGTCCCCGAGCTCGAACCGCTGGTGATCAAGGCTCGCGAGACGCTCGAGCCCGAGGAGCGCAAGGCGATCTACTCGGAGATCCAGCGCTACGCCGTTGAGCACACGATCAACGCGATTACGCTCACGTACGCGATCAATTCGCGGTTCGGGTCGAAGCGGGTCGGCAACCTCGAGAAGGTCTTCGGGGGCGAGGGCAAGGAGCGCTTCTACTGGCTCTACAACAAGGAGGCCTAGTCGGCGGTCGATCGGCTGCTGAGTGTCGACGCACGGTGCCCCGCGCAAGCGGGGCACCGTCGCGCTCACGGCAGGGCGTGCGCGCCGCGCCCCGGCGCAACGCGCCGGGCAACAACCGGCGGCCCGACCGCAGCAGATCGTGCCTGGCGCGAACGGTCGGCGGCATCGGCTGGACACGGAGCGTCGCGGAGATCGCCCGCGGGGCCACTCGCGACGCGGGACTGCGCAAGGAAGACATCGACGGCCTGATCAACGCCGAGGGCACGAACTCCCTCACGCTCGCTGGCGCGCAGACCGGCGGCGTGAACGGCTCGGCGGACGGCCCGGCGGTCTACGACGCGTCGGCAAGCTGCCGGGGGCGGTCGGCGTGAGCAGCGGTCGATCGGGCAGGATTGCCGTCGCCGCGCCCAAAGGTCCCCGTCCAGGCGGGCCGTTCGCCTCTGGTCGGCCGCTGCCCACAGTGCACGCTCGGATCGGGGCGCGCGCCCCGCGCGCCCGCGGTGGAAGGGAGCGCGTCATGCGCTACGTGATTCCGCTGATGGCCGTCTATCTCGCGCTCATGACGGGACTGGCCATCAAGTACGACTGGCGGTTCCTCTGGAACGACGTCATCGCCCTGTTGATCTTCGCCGTGATGGCGATCGGACTGTTGGTGTACGAACTGCCGCGCCGGCGCGGCTCACCATAGCGGCGCCCCGGCAACGCGCCGGGCAACAACCGGCGGCCCGACCGCAGCAGATCGTGCCTGGCGCGAACGATCCGTGCCACGGGCCGCTCGTCGTGCACCTCCTCGGGGTGACACGGAGCGCGATGTATGTAATATCGCGCTGAGCCGAGGGCGCCGCCGGGCCGGCCGGCACGAGGAAGGGAGTGCGGCGTGAGCATGCGAGGCAAAGCCGCGATCGTCGGGTTCTACGAGACCCCATCGCGCAAGGAGTTCCCCGATCGCAGCACGAACAGCCTGCTCGCGGAGGTGGCCCGCGGGGCCATTCGCGACGCGGGACTGCGCAAGGACGACATCGACGGCCTGATCAACGCCGAGGGCACGAACTCCCTCACGCTCGCCGAGATCCTCGGCATTCGCCCGCGCTACACGACCTCGGTGACGGCGCACGGCGCGAGCGGCGCGACCTCGATCGGCGTGGCCGCACAGGCGGTGAGCAGCGGCCTCGCCAACTACGTGCTGTGCATCTTCGGCGGATCGCAGCCGCGCTCCAGCTCCCGGCTGCGCGCGATGTCGCAGGCCGAGCGGCCCAGCGGCCCCGCCAGCCGCGCGACCGAGTGGGAGATCCCGTACGGCCCCGTGATCGCGATGAACGGGTGGTACGGCCTGATCAAGCAGCGCCACATGTTCGAGTACGGCACCACCATGGAGCAGTTCGCGAAGTGCGCCGCGGACGAGCGTTTCAACGCCGCCGCGAACCCGAACGCGATCTGGTTCGAGCAGCCCGTGACCGTGCAGGATGTGCTCGACTCCCGCTTCACGAACGACCCGATTCACCTGCTCGAGGGCGTGATGCCGGTCTCCGGCGCGCACGCGGTGATCGTCACGACCGCCGAGCGTGCCCGCGCGCTGCCCAACCCGCCCGTCTACATCCTTGGCGTCGGCGGACCCGCCACGAACCACGATGTGATCTGGCAGGAGGACAACATCACGGTCACGCCCGTGACGATGTCCGCGCCGAACGCGCTCCAGATGGCGGAGATGAACGTCAGGGACGTGCAGTTCGCACAGTTCTACGACTGCTACACCGTGCTCGTGATGGCGTGCCTCGAGGACGCCGGCATCGTGCCGAAGGGCGACATCGGGCCCTTCTATGAGAGCACCGACACGACCTTCAAGGGCGAGTTCCCGATCAACACAGACGGCGGCCAGATCGGCGCCGGCCAGACGGCGGGCCTCGGCGGCGGCTTCCGGCACATCGTCGAGGCGACTCGCCAGATCATGGGTCGCGCGGAGAACAGGCAGGTCGAGCAGTCGGACGTCTGCCTTGTCAATGGCTGAGGGGGCACCGCGAGCGTCATGACGACGCTGGTGCTCGGTTCGAGCGCCGCCCTCTAATCCAGACCGACAGCACAGACGGAGGCGACATATGGTCGAGTACGCAAAACCGCTTCCGCGCCAGGAAGAGCCCGAGCTCACCCAGCCCTTCTGGGACGCGGCGAAGCGGCACGAGTTGCTGATGCCGCGCTGCGCCTACTGCAACAAGTTCTTCTGGTACCCGCGCGCCGCCTGCCCGGATTGTCTGCGCGAGGGCTGGCAATGGACGCCCGTGAGCGGTCGCGCGCGGCTGCACACCTTCACGCTCGTCTACCAGGCGGCCCATCCCGCCTTCCAGGACGACGTCCCGTACGCCTTCGCCGTCGTTCAGCTCGAGGAAGGCCCACGCATGATGTCGAACGTCGTGGACTGCGACGTCGCCGACATCAAGGTGGACATGCCGCTGACCGTGAAGTTCGACGATGTGACGGACGAGTGGACGCTGGTGAAGTTCGTCCCGGCCTGACCGGCCGCCGGTCCCGGCAACCCGACCACCCGAACGGGGCGCGAGGCGCCCCGTTCTGATTCCCCGCCGGAGCGCATCTGTCCGTGGCCCGTGCACATTCCGCGCGGCGTCGCCGCCCGGGCCCGCAGTCCAGGGGCCCGCGACGCGCTACCGGTGCAGGTTGAGCGTCTCGAGCGCGTTCAGCAGGTCGTCCTCGAGCACGTGCACGAAGTCGAAGCCGGCGCCCGCCGCCATCATGCGGTCGATCGGCGAGTCGCCGATGTGGAGGTAGTGATCCGCGGCGAAGCGCTCGCGCACCGTGGTGAGGTGCTGCTTGAGCACGGTGAAGTGCACGTCGATGCCGTGCTCGGCCCAGAGCGCCTGTTGAAAGCTGATCGGCCGGTCCGAGCAACTCCCGGCGACGAAACCGAGCGCGAGCGCACGCCGCACCACGGTGATCGGGATCGTGCCCGGCGGGTCGCCGACTTCGAGCGTGCCGTCGATGTCGAAGCTGATGACGCGAAGCAGTGAGCGTCCCTCTCGCGCGCGGGTCGTGGCGGTGAGCTTGCGACCGCGTTGCGTGAGCGGCAAGCACGTGCAGGTTACCCGAACACGTCGCGGCCGTCGGCTGCCTCGCCGGCGCGTCCGAGGGCTTATGCCCTCGGCTCGCCGCCCGCCGCCTCGCGTTGTCGTCGCTCCTCGCGTTCGCGGAGGAAGCGTTCGGTGATGTCACGCGCGTGCGCGAGCGCGCCGATCACGGCGCCGCTGCCGTCACCGCCGTGCACGATCGCGAACGACAGCTCGATGTAGATCGTCGTGCCGTCCTTCTTCGTCGAGCGCGTGGGCAGCGCCTGCCCGCGATACTTCGTGTCGCCGTCTGCGAGCGCGCGGCGGTAGCCGGTCCAGTGCGCGTCGCGGAAGCGCTCCGGAACGATCAGGTCGAGGCCCTCGCCGAGGGCCTCTTCGGCAGTGAAGCCGAAGAGCGCGGTCGCGGCAGCGTTCCACACGCGGATCACGCCGTCGGTGTCGGCGAAGATCACGGCGTCGGGCGCCTGCGTGACGAGCCGGCTTGCGAGCGTCGAGTCGATGTCCATGTGTGCTCCGTTCAACCCGCTGCGCCGCCTTGCGTCTTCGCTTCGCGGGGGCCGCACTCTCCTTCGACGAGAGCCGAGAAGAGGTGGGGTGACCTTTGGCTTCGCAGTGATTGTGCAGCCGTCGGCGGTGCACGTCGCGTCGCCGATCAGCGGTGAGGTCGCGAAGCGAAGCGGGCGGCTTACACCGGCAGGCGGATCGTGAACGCCGAGCCTGTGCCCGGCGTCGAGCGCGCCTCGACCGTGCCGCCGTGCGCTTCGACGATGCCGCGCACGATCGCGAGGCCGAGTCCGGCGCCGTCGCCCGAGCCACTACCGCGGGTGCGAGAGCGGTCGCCGCGGTAGAAGCGCTCCCACACGTGGGACAGCACGTCGGCGGGGATGCCCTCGCCGTCGTCCTCGACCGTCACGGCGACGTCGCGCGGGCCCGCCGCCACGCGCAGGGCAATGCGGCCGCCCGCCCGCGTGTGCTCGAGCGCGTTGCGGACGAGGTTCGCGACGGCGCGCTCCATGCGCGCGCCGTCGATTGCGAGCGGGGGGCCACCGGCGTCGATGTCGACCTCGAGCGCAACCTGCGCCTGCGCCGCGAGCGCCTGCATCGCGTCGGCGACGTCCATCACGATCTCCTGCACGGTCAGCGGGCGGCGGTCGAGCCGCAGCGCGCCGGCGTCGATCTGCGCCAGCTCGAAGAGGTCGTCGAGCATGCGGCCCAGGCGATCGATTTCGCGGCGCATCGTGCGCAGGTAGCGGTCGACCTCGGGCGGCTCGACGACGCCGTCGCTGAGCGCCTCGACCATCGCGCGGAAGCTCGCGAGCGGCGTGCGCAGGTCGTGCGAGATCGCGGCGGTGAGCTCGCGGCGCTCGCGGGCGAGCTCGTCGCGCTGGCGCTCGGCCGCCTGCAGGCGGTCCGCCAGCTGATCCACATCCGCGGCGAGGGCGACGAGCTCGTCGCCACCATCGAGCGTGATGCGCGTGTCGTAGTCGCCGGCGGCGATGCCGCGGATGGCGCCGGCGATCGTGCGCACGCGATCGGTCACGGTGGCCGCGACGAGCAGGCTGAAGAACACGGCGAGCACGCCGCTGAACACGAGCACCGTGACCAGCAGCGGCAGGTCGTGCGTGGTCGACACGAACATCAGGCGCGCGATCACGTATACGTTCACGAGCCCCACCGCGCTCCCAACCGTCGCCGCGAGGAACGCCTTCGCGCGCAGCGAGAGGCCGAAGCGCGCGTCGCTGGTGCGCAGTGCAGCCCAGCCGGCCGCGAGCGTCGCGAGGCCCGTGATCACGAGGTAGAGCGCAAGGTCGGCCAGGTCGCGACGACCGGGCGACATCAGCAGCACGAACAGCGTGACCCCGACTGCAACGGCGGCGGCGAGCGCCGCGAGCGCCAGCGCCGCGCCCCGCATGCCGGGGCCGCCGCGCGCGGTCGCCGGCGCCCGGCCCGGGGCGAGCGAGCGTGCGCTACGGCTCAAACTTGTAGCCCACGCCCCACACGGTCTTGAGATGGCGCGGTCGCGAGGCGTCGGCTTCGACCTTCGAACGGAGCCGGCGCATGTGCACGGTGACCGTGCCGGGTTCGCCCGCAAAGGTGCGGTCCCAGACGGCGTCGAGCAGCTGGTCGCGCGTGAAGACCTGGCCGGGGTGTCGCGTGAGGAAGCTCAGCAGGTCGAACTCGCGCGCCGTCAGCTCGAGCGGGCCACGCGCGTTTTCCACGGCGCGCTTCGGCAGGTCGATCAGCAGGTCGTCGAAGCGCAGCAGCTGGTCGTCGCCGCTGTGCCTCGCCCACGAAGGGCCCGCGCGGCGGAGGACCGCCTGCACGCGCGCGGCCAGCTCCCGCGGGCTGAACGGCTTCGTCACATAATCGTCCGCGCCGACGCCCAGCCCCTGGAGCTTGTCGACCTCGTCTCCGCGAGCGGTGAGCATGATGATCGGCGTCTGCGAGCGCTCGCGGATACGCCGGCAGATCTCGATGCCGTCGACTCCCGGCAGCATGAGGTCGAGCACGATCAGCGACGGCGCGAAGCGCTCGAACGCCTCCATCGCCTCGCGCCCGTCGTACACGACCTCGACGTCGTGACCGTCGCGCGCCAGGTAGCGCTCCACCACCTCCGCGACCATCGGCTCATCTTCGACGACCAGGATGCGTGTCGCGGACGGCATGCTCGCTCCGGTCACGGCGGGTGTGGGATCGGAGCGTACCGGCGAAGTCTTACAACGCGCTTACGCACGACGAGGCCCATGGCCCGTCCTCGCCGCGCGCCTCCGTGCGTGGGGCCGTCTCGTGCGTGCCGCTGATGCTCACCGCGAACGGTGGAGCCGCGCGTCGCCCGCCGCCCGCAGCGCGCCGCCTGCTTCGCGTACACACGCCCGGGCGGCTACGAGGCCGGTGCCTCCTCGGGCTGCGGCGCCATGCCCTGGATGCGGTTCATCGGGTAGCCGCCGAGGCCGAGCGTCTTCGGCCATTCCTCGAACAGCCGGTCGATGTCGATGTACGGGTCCGGCGACCAGAGCACGCGCTCCTGGATCGGCTCGCTGTAGACCGAGATGCGGTGCCCGCTGGCGCCGAAGATGCGACCGTTCGCAACGCTGCCTTCGTTCGAGGCGAGCCAGACGATGATCGGCACCACGTTCTTCGGGTCCATGGAGGTCCCGGCGGCGGAGAGGCTGGGCGCCGGGCCCTCGGCGGTGACGCCGCGGCCCCGGTCGGTCATGCGCGTGGAGGCGAGCGGGGCGATCAGGTTGCACGTCACGCCGTAGCTCGCGAGTGCCTGCGCGTTCGAGCGCATGAGCCCGAGCTTGCCGGCGTGCGCGGCCGAGTAGTTCGGCTGACCGGCGCCGCCGTGGATGCCGGCGTCGGACGTGAAGTAGATGATCCGGCCGCCGTGCGTGCGCTGCTGGCGCCACCAGATCGACGCGAACTTCGTCGGGGCGAAGCAGCCCTTGAGGTGGGTGCGCACCACGCCGTCCCACTCGTCCTCGGTCATGTTGAAGATCATGCGCTCGCGCAGGATGCCGTGCGCGCACACCAGGATGTCCAGCTGGCCCCAGGTGTCGAGCGCGGTGCGCACGACGTTTTCCGCGACATCCATGTCGGCGATGTCGCCGATCGCGCCGACGGCCTCGCCGCCGGCGGCCTTGATCTCGTCGACTACCCCGTTCACGCGCGCGGGATCGACGCCCATGCGCCCCTC
Organism: Dehalococcoidia bacterium; assembly: GCA_040902395.1. Classification (GTDB taxonomy): domain Bacteria; phylum Chloroflexota; class Dehalococcoidia; order UBA2979; family UBA2979; genus VGNK01. The sequence goes on along the minus strand of JBBDXH010000184.1, from coordinate 1,021 downwards.
GACGTCGGCGCCGGTGTCGGCCACGACCACCCTCGCGCCCTGCTCGCCGAAGATGCGCGCGATGTGGCTGCCCATACCGCCGGCGCCGCCGGTGACGATCGCGACCTTGCCCTCGAGATGCTTCATTGCCATCGCTCTGTCCTCCGTCTGCTCGTCTGTCCGCCGGGTCCTCGTGCCGCTCGGCGGCGCTACGGCGCCAGCCGCGGCGGCTGCTTGAGGTAGTACCCGTCCTCGACGGCGAGCGTCTCCGGCATCACCTCGAACAGCGTGTCGATGTCCCAGTACGGGGACTCGGAGTAGATCGAGCGCTCCCAGGCCGGCTCGCGCCAGATCGTGATCTTGTGGCCGGTGGCGCCGATCACGCGACCGGTGACGTCCTTCCCGGCGTCCGACGCCAGGTAGACGATCGCGGGCACGACGTTCTTCGGGTCCCGCGCGGTTCCGGAGGCGTCGAGGCTGGGCGCGCCGCCCTCGGGGTTCACGCCGCGTCCGCGGTCGGTCATGCGCGTGGAGGCGGCCGGCGAGATGCAGTTCGCCGTCACCCCGTAGCGCGCGAGCGCCTGGGCGTTCGAGAGCATGAGGCCGGTCTTGGCCTGCTGTGCGGCCGAGTAGTTCGGCTGCCCGGCGCCGCCGACGATGCCGGCGGACGAGGTGAAGTAGATGATGCGGCCGCCGTGATCGCGCTGCTGCCGCCACCAGATCGCGGCGAACTTCGTGGGCGCGAAACAGCCCTTGAGGTGCGAGTGGATCACGCCGTCCCACTCGTCCTCGGTCATGTTGAAGATCATGCGCTCGCGCAGAATGCCGTGCGCGCAGACGAGGATGTCGATCTGCCCCCACGTGTCGAGCGCGGTGCGGATCGTCTCTTCCGCGACCGCCATGTCGGCGATGTCGCCGATGGTCGCGACCGCCTCCCCGCCCGCGGCCTTGATCGCATCGACGACCGCGTTCACGCGCGCGGGGTCGACGCCCATGCGGCCCTCGACGTCGGCGCCGGTGTCCGCGACCACGACCTTCGCGC
>JBBDXH010000183.1:0-2297 GCA_040902395.1 Dehalococcoidia bacterium | reverse complement strand
TCGCGCAGCGGCGAGCGGTGCTCCGGTGATACGCAACCAGGACGAGACGAGAGACGAAGGGGAGCGGTCATGGCCACCACCACCGCAACGCAATCAGTGGACGATCTGCGCGGACTACGCACGTTCAACCTGGCGATGGCGGCGCTGCATACGCTCCAGGCGATCGCGATGCTGTTGCTGAGCAGCGACTTCGCCCTCCCCGTGACCTCTGCGTTCCTGCACTTTGACGACGTCGCCGAGCGGCTCGTCCCGCTGTCGCGCGAGATCGGCACGCTGCGCATCGGACCGCTGATCGCGGCGTTCCTGTTCATGTCGGCGATCGCGCACGTCACGGTCGCGACCGTCGCGTTCGACCGCTACCGGGCACAGCTGGCGCGAGGCGTGAACTTCGCCCGTTGGATCGAGTACTCGTTCAGCTCGTCGCTGATGATCGTGGTGATCGCGATGCTCGTCGGCATCTACGACGTCGCCGCGCTGATCCTGATCGCCGGGCTGAACGCGGCAATGATCCTGTTCGGTTGGATGATGGAGCTGCACAACGAGCGGACGGAGCGCACCGACTGGACAGCGTTCATCTTCGGTTCGATCGCCGGCGCCCTGCCGTGGGTCGCGATCGCGATCTACCTCTGGTCGCCCGGCGAGCCGAGCAACCCCCCCGGCTTCGTCTACGGCATCTTTCTATCGCTCTTTCTCTTCTTCAACGTCTTCGCGGTGAACATGGTGCTCCAGTACCGGCGCATCGGGCCGTGGCGCGACTACCTGTTCGGCGAGCGCGCGTACGTCGTGCTCAGCCTCGTGGCGAAGTCGTTACTCGCCTGGCAGGTGTTCGCGGGGACGCTGAGACCGAACTAGCGGCGCCGCACCCGCCGGCTCACGGCGCGGCCCAGCCGCGCGTCCGCTCCACGCCGCGCCGCCACTGCGCCTGCCGGGCCGCGCGCTCGGCGGGCGCCATGCGCGGCTCGAAGCGCCGGCCGACGCGCCAGAGCGCGGCCACCTCGTCGCGCGTCTGCCAGACGCCGGCGCCGAGCCCGGCGAGGAATGCCGCGCCGAGCGCCGTCGTCTCCGTCGTCCACGGGCGCACCACCGTCAGCCCACCGAGGTCGGCCTGGAGCTGCATGAGCAGGTCGTTCTCCGCCGCGCCCCCGTCGACCCGCAGCTCGCCGATCGGCGTCGGCAGGTCGACGTTCATCGCGGCGATCAGCTCGGCGCTCGACAGCGCGATCGCCTCGAGCGCGGCGCGCGCGATGTGTGCGCGCGTGGTGCCGCGGGTGAGCCCGAGCAGCGCGCCGCGCGCGTGCGGATCCCAGTCCGGCGCGCCGAGCCCCGTGAACGCCGGCACGAAGGTCACGCCCCCGGCGTCCGGGACGGACGCCGCCAGCGGCTCGATGTCGGCGGAACGCTCGAACAGCCCGAGCTCGTCGCGGAGCCACTGGACGGTCGCGCCGGCGACGAAGACCGAGCCCTCGAGCGCGTACTCGGTCTGCTCAGCCGTGGTGCCGGCCGCGAGCGTGAGCAGCAGCCGCTGCGCCGAGAACACGGGCGTCGCGCCGGCCGGCGCGAGCAGGAACGACCCGGTGCCGTAGGTGTTCTTCGCCTGCCCCGGCCCCACGCACGACTGCCCGAAGAGCGCGGCCTGCTGGTCGCCGGCGATGCCGGCGATCGGCAGTGCGGCGCCGATGGCGTCGTCCGTCGTCGTCGCGACGAACCCGCTCGACGGCACGACCTCAGGCAGCAGCGCGCGCGGCACCTCCAGCAGCGCGCACAGCTCATCGCTCCACTCGCGGGCGACGATGTCGAAGAGCAGCGTGCGGCTCGCGTTCGTGTAGTCCGTGACGTGGCGGCGGCCGCCGGTGAGCTGCCATGTCAGCCAGCTGTCGATGGTGCCGGCTGCGAGCTCGCCGCGCTCGGCGCGGGCGCGCAGCGCGGCATCGCCGCGCAGCAGCCACGTCAGCTTCGTGCCGCTGAAGTACGGGTCGAGCGTGAGCCCGGTGCGCTGTGCGAACGCCGGCTCGTGGCCGGCGGCGCGCAACTCCTCGCAGATCTCCGCTGTGCGGCGGTCCTGCCACACGATCGCCGGGCCGACCGGCGCGCCGGTCGCCCGCTCCCACAGCACCACCGTCTCGCGCTGGTTGGCGATACCGACCGCCGCGAGGTCGCGCGCGTTCAGCCCCGCGGCGCGCAGCGCCTGCGCGATCGCCGCCTGCGTGGTCGACCAGATCTCGGCAGGGTCGTGTTCCACCCAACCGGGACGCGGGAACGACTGGGTGAACGGCAGCTGACCCACGCCCACGATCTCG
>JBBDXH010000182.1:0-15980 GCA_040902395.1 Dehalococcoidia bacterium | reverse complement strand
GGAGAGATCGGGGTCGCTGACGTAGGCACGATTTCCTCACAACCTCTCAGGACGAACGGAATCGTCACCGGTCGTCCTGACGCCCCACTTCACTCGAGTAGAGACGGTTCAATCCGTTCGTCCTGAGCCTGTCGAAGGACCAGCGGGGAACCGGCGGTCGCCGCTAGCCCTCGACGCGCCCGAAGATCAGCGAGCTGTTGTGGCCGCCGCCCTTCGGCAGGCCCTTCGCCTGCGCTCAGGGGAGCCTCAGGATGAGCGGGAGCCGTGGGGATCTGCCGTCGGCGGATGCCAACGGCGAGCACCCTACGGCTCGACGCGCCCGAAGATCAGCGAGCTGTTGTGGCCGCCGAAGCCGAGCGAGTTCGTCATCGCGTAGCTCATGGCGAGGGCGCGCGCGCCCTCGGTCACGTAATCGAGGTCGCAGTCGGGGTCCGGCACGATCACGTTGCGCGTGGGGTGGATGCGCTGATCGACGAGCGACAGCACGGTCACCGCCGACTCGATCGCGCCGGCGGCGCCGAGCGTGTGCCCGACCATCGACTTCGTCGAGCTCACCGGCACGCGGTAGGCGCCTTCGCCGAAGACGGCCTTGAGCGACATCGTCTCGAACTTGTCGTTGAGCGGCGTGCTGGTGCCGTGCGCGTTCACGTAGTCGATGTCGCTCGCCTCGAGGCCGGCCTTGCGCAGCGCGACGCGCATCGCGCGCGCGGCGCCCTCGCCGTTCTCGGACGGCTGCGTGATGTGGAACGCGTCGGCCGACTGCCCGTACGAGAGCAGTTCGGCGTAGATCGTCGCGCCGCGCGCCTCGGCGTGACCCCACGCCTCGAGCACGAGCGTGGCCGCGCCCTCGGCAAGCACGAAGCCGTCGCGCTCGCGGTCGAACGGGCGCGAGGCGTGCTCGGGGTGGTCGTTCTGACCGCACGAGAGCGCGCGCGAGGCCGCGAACGCCGCGAGCGACATCCGCGTCACGGCCGCCTCGGCGCCGCCGGCGAGCATCGCCACCGCGTCGCCGCGGCGGATCACCTCGGCCGCGGTGCCGACGGCGTCCGCGCCCGAGGCGCACGCGGAGACGGTGTTGTAGTTCGGCCCGCGCGCGCCGAAGCGGATCGAGACCTGGCCTGCGGCCATGTCCGCGATGAACATCGGCACGAGGAAGGGGGACACGCGCCCCGGCCCCCTGTGGAAGAACACGTCGAACTGCTCCTCGAGCGTCGCCATCCCGCCGATGCCGCTGCCGATCATGCAGCCGATCTCGTCGGCCTCGGGTGCGATGTCGAGCCCGGAGTGCTCGATCGCCTCGGCAGAGGCCGCGATCGCGAGGTGCGTGAAGCGGTCCATGCGCCTCACCTCCTTGCGGTCGAGCCAGTTCAGCGCGTCGAAGCCCGTGACCTCGCCCGCGATGCGCGACTCGAGGTCGGCGGACTCGCAGAGGGTGACGGGCAGGATGCCGTTCGTGCCGGCGAGCAGTGCGCGCCAGCTCGCCTCGCGCCCGACGCCTACCGGCGTCATCATCCCCACACCGGTGACGGCGACGCGCTGCGGTTCGTACGCCACCCTCGCCCGTGCCGTCATCAGCTGCCCTCCCAGCGACCGAAGATGATCGCGGAGTTGTGTCCGCCGAGGCCGACCGACGTGCTCATCGCGTGGCGCAGCGGCGCCCGCCTGGCCTCGTTCGGCACGTAATCGAGATCGCAGTCGGGATCCGGTTCCGCGTAGTTGATCGTGGGCGGCGCGATCTCGTGGTAGAGCGCGAGCACGGCGATCGCCGCTTCCACTGCCCCGGCCGCGCCCATCATGTGCCCGAGCATCGACTTCGTCGACGACACGAGCAGGCTGTCCGCGTGCTCGCCGAACACGCGCCTGATGGCACGCGTCTCCACGCGATCGTTGAGCGGCGTGCTCGTGCCGTGCGCGTTGATGTAGTCGATCGCGTCCGGCTCCAGCCCGGCGTGCGCCAGTGCGTCCTCCATCGCCTCGGTGATGCCGTGGCCGTCCTCGGCCGCGGCGACCATGTCGTAGGCGTCGTTCGAGGTCGCCGCGCCGTTCCACTCGGCGTAGATGCGGGCGCCGCGCGCCTGCGCGTGCTCGAGCGACTCGAGCACCATGACGCCTGCGCCCTCGGAGAGGATGAAGCCGTTACGGGTCCGGTCGAATGGGCGCACGGATCGCTTCGGATCCTCGTGCGTGGCCAGCGCCTTCATCGCGTTGAAGCCGGCGTAGTAGATCGGGCGCAGCGGCGCCTCGTAGCCGCCGGTGATCATCACCTCGGCGGCGCCGCGCGCGATCATCGCGGCGGCCTCGCCCGTCGCCGCGCCGCCGGTCGCGCAGGCGGCGGTGACGGCGTAGTTGGGCCCGCGCGCGCCGGTCTCCACGGCCACGAGCCCGGTCGCGGTGTCCGGGAGCATGTGCGAGGTGAGGAACGGCGAGATGCGCCGCGGTCCCTTCTCGTCCAGGATCGCCTGCTGCTCCACGATCAGGTGCGCGCTGCCCATGCCGGTGCCCAGCACCACGCCGACCGCGCGCTCCTCGCCGGCGATCGTCAGGCCGGCGTCGGCGACCGCCTGGCGCGCGGCCGTCAGCGCGAACACGGACGACCGATCGATGCGACGCAACAGCTTCGCGTCGACGTGTGCCTCGGGGTCGAAGTGCTTGAGTTCGCCCGCGATCGGGCACTCGTACGCCGAGGCGTCGAACGCGGTGATCCAGTCGAGCCCGGAGCGTCCTGCGACGAGGCCTTCCCACGTCGAGCCGGTGTCGTTGCCGAGCGGTGTGAGCAGGCCGATGCCGGTGACGACGACGCGACGCATCAGGCTGGCTCCCTCTTCGCCCCGCCGCACGGTTCGCGTGAGTGTACCGCCCGTCCCCTCAAGCGGCGGCCCGGCGGCGGCCCTGCGAGCGGCCCGGCGACGGCCCGGCGAGCGGCCAGGCCATCGGCGGCTGAGAAGCCGCGGACACGCTCGGCTCCGGGCGCCGGGTGTGCGTGGCTGTCCGGTGGCCGACGGGCCCCCGGCCTGCGGCGGCTGACAGGCCGCCGACAGGATGACCAAGCGTGCAACCCCGGTCCAGGCGGTCGAGCAGCAACCGAGCGGACGGTCGTTCGGTGGCCAGCCGGGCAGCGCTGTGCCTGTTCGGAATGCGCACTGTTGCTTTCACCAGAAGTGCGGGCGGTGCTGCTCGCGGCGCTGGGCGACGGAGACGAGGACGTGCGGACGACGGCGGGAGCGCTCGCGGTCGAGATCGTGAGGGAAAAGTTCGGGAGCTGATCGCTCGCGATCGTGGCACCCACGCGAGCGTGCCACTGTTGCGCCGTGTTCGCGGCGCCGCTTGTGCGAATCGCGGATGCACCCGATTCGGGGTCGGCGGGGCGACTTGCGCGTCCCCTGTCGGCGGCTTGTCAGCCGCCGCTGGCCGGCCGGGGGGGCGCGGGGCTACCGGCTGTGCTTGGGCGGGAGCACCGAGATCGGGATCGGCTCTTCGCGCGCGTCGTCGAGCGAGACGGCGGTGAGGTTGTCCGAGACGCGCTTGACCATGCGCGCCAGCACGTGGCCCGGGCCTACCTCGACGAAGGTGTCTACGCCCTCGGCGGCCATGCGCTTCACGTTGTCGCTCCAGTGCACCGGGGAGCGGAGCTGTGCCTCGAACTCCGCGCGCACCTCTTCCGCGGTGCGGAGCAGCGTCGAAGTGATGTTGGAGACGATCGGGGTCACGGGATCGAGCAGCGGCACCTCGCGGATGATCTCGGCGAACTCCTCGGCCTGGCCGGCGTGCAGCGGCGTGTGCGAGGAGACCTTCACCTTGAGGCGGATCACCTTCGCCTGGAGCTCGCGGGCGCCCTCCATGGCACGCTCGAGCGCTGAGACGTCGCCCGAGATCACGGTCTGGTTGTCGAGGTTGAAGTTCGCGACGTCCACGCGGTCGGCAGGGGAGCGCGTCGCGTCGTCGCAGATCTGGCGGACGGCAGCCGCGTCGAGGCCAATCAGCGAGGCCATGCCGACCGGCCGGTCGTCGTTGAAGGAGCCCATCAATCGCGCGCGCTCGAGGATCACGAACAGCCCCTCGCGGAACGAGAGCGCCTCGGCGGCCACCGCCGCCGAGAACAGCCCGAGCGAGTGGCCCCCGAGCAGCCGCGGCCGCACCGACTCTCCGACCGCCGCGAGCTTCTCGCGCATCGCGCGGAGGAACGCGACCGACGTCGTGAGTACGGCCGGCTGGGTGTTCAGGGTGTCGGAGAGGTCGTCCGCATCCCCCTCGAAGCACACGCGAACGAGGTCGATGCCGGTGTAGTCGCTCGCCTCCTCGAAGGTGTCGCGAGCGGCTTGCGAGTGCTCGTGCACGAGCTTGCCCATGCCGGGTGACTGTGAGCCCTGACCGGGGAAGACGAGGGCGACCGGGTCGAGGCGGTCATTGACGGCGGATTCGGTCGTGGCGGCGGTCATGAGCTGAACCTGACGCGGGCGACAGGCCCGCCTGCTCCCTGAAGGATGGCACAAGTGTATCGCGAACGGAAGATTACGGTCGTGAACCTGCGATCGTGGGTCCGCCGTGATCGCGAGGTTTCGAGCGTCTACGCGCCCCTGAGCGACCACGGAGGTCGATGCGGCGACCGACGGAGCGACCACGGCGCCGAGGACCCGGCTCGAGGCGGCTGGACGGCTGCGGAGAGGCGTCTTCGACCACGGTAGGCATCCGCGTTTCGACGCCGCGACCGGAGCGCGTGCCGTGCCTCGGCGCGCTTCGTCCTACGGCGACCGGGGTGCTCCGGGTGTCCCGCGCGGTCGCGGGCGGCTGCGAGCTGGCGGCCGGCCGCGGGCGGTGCGCGTTCGGCGCCCCGCGCGAGCCGGTTCGAAATCGGGGAAACACCCGACGAGGACGGACGTTAGCACTCTCTTGTTGAGAGTGCTAAGGCACGCGTAACATGGAATGACATCGGAGGAAGCAACTTCCCGATGCCGCGGCGCTCGACGTGACTGGCGCGGGGCTCGCTGATGCGGGCATCGTCATCACGGCCGGAGTCGCCGTCCTGAGAGGAGCCAGTGATGGAGCGTTCATCGCTGCATCCGTCCGTCCACCCGCTGACCGACCTCGAGGCCGTCGGCGATCTTCGCCGGCCTATCCTGCTGGCCGCCTTCTCCGGCGCCTGGGGCGCGACGGCCGGCACGGCCCTCGCCTACGTAATCGAGCACTGGGGCGCGACGCCCCTGGCCGAGATCGACGCGGAGGAGTTCTTCGACTTCACTGCGACGCGGCCGACGGTCCGCCTCGAGGATGGCAAGCGCCTGATCGACTGGCCCGAAAACCGCGTCTACCTCGCACGCCCGCCGGGCGCCGAGCGTGACGTGCTGATCCTCGCCGGCGTGGAGCCGGCGCTGCGCTGGCGCACGTTCGCAAACGCGCTGGGCTCCCTCTTGAGCGCGCTCGGCGTCGAGGACAGCCTGATCCTGTCCTCGTTCCCGGGCGGCATTCCACACACGCGCGAGACGCCCCTGCGTTTCCACGGAGCGCACGACGAGATCGCCGCGCGGCTCGAGCTCACGCCGTGGACGCCCGATTACCAGGGGCCCACGAGCTTTGGCGGCTTCCTCGGTGTCGAGCATCGCGCGCGCGGTCTCCGCACGTCTGCGCTGACCGCCGTGGCGCCGTTCTACATCCAGATCGAGCCGCGTCCCCACGCCTTGCTCGCGCTGATTCGCGCGCTGGACCGGATCTTCGGGACGGCGACCGACGTCACCCCGGTGCAGGAACAGGTCGAGACGGTGAACGCGCAGGCGATCGAGGCGCTCGCTCGCTCGGAGCGCTACCGCGAGCTGCTCGCGACGCTCGAACAGCAGTACGACGCGACGACGGCCGGGGCGATCGAAGCCGTCGCTCTCGACGCTGATGAGATTCTGCGCGACGTCGAGGCCTTCTTCGCACCACGCGACGACGTCAGCGGTCCCGGCGCGGGGCGGACAACGCAACACGGTTGAGCGCTGCGCCTGGGCGCGACTGCCGGGCGAAGCTGCACGCCCGGCGGCCGGCCGGCTACGACAACCGCGCTCAGGGTTGCCGGGCGGCTCCGTCGTGCGTGTGGTCTCCCGCGCTTCCCAAAGCGAACGGCCCGGCAATTGCCGGGCCGTTCGTCTGAGTGCAAGGAACCCATCACGGGGAGGCCGCCGGGATCCGGCGCGGACGCTCCGCGGAAAGCTAGCCGTTCGCGCGTGCTCCGCCGGCGATGTGCCGCCACGAGCCCTCGGGCCAGTCGAGGTAGGTGTCGCGGTCGGGCAAGCCGGAAAGGAAGACCGAGTAGGCCAGCGTGCTGCGCGCGGCCTCGATGGCGCGGCACTCGGCACACTCTTCGACCTCAGGCCAGCCGAGGGGGACGGCGTACAGGCAGTAGGTGCAGGTCGGGGTCATCGTGGGGTTCCTTCCAGGTGGTCCGGCGCGGGGCGGCGCCGTGGGGGTGGCGAACTGTCGATGCAGGGATTGTGCCGCAGGCCACGAGGCAATACAAGTGCTTGTGACCACTTTCACATTAAATGCGCGTTACGAATACGGGGATCTGCTCCTCGAACGCGTGGCTGAGCCGGAGCGGGCGATTCTCGGAGCCTGGGACGCAACGAATCGCAGCGCCGATCCGTTTTGAGCTTGTGACGGGCGGCACGACGCCGTCGGTTCCGCATCGCGAACGGACGCACTGTTGCCCATCACGATGACCAAGATCGCGGCGATCGCCGCAGTCCTCGCCTCGTTCACGCTGGTGGCGGCCGCTCCACCGGCTGCTGCGGAAGGCGCTTCTGCTCTGCAGTTTCCCGCGCCCGCCGGGACGCACTGGCAGATTGCGAGCGGCTACAACACGGCCACCCACTCCGAGGCGGATGGCGGCGACGCGTACGCGCTCGACATCGTGCGCACCGACGCACCCACGGGCGGCACAGCGGTGCTCGCGCCCGTGAGCGGCCGCATCGCATACGTGGGCAGTTCGGGCTCGCGCTGCGTGGGCATCACGGACGATGCCGGCAACCGGCTTATGATGTGCCACCTCAATCCCGCCCCGGGCCTGGACCGGGGACAGCAGGTCGTGCGTGGTGAGCAGATCGGCACCGTGGCCGAGGCCGGCGACGCCGCGAACAACGGCCTCGCGCACATTCACTTCGCGGTCAACCTCTCCGGCGACCCGCGTGGCTACGGCTCGGGCGCGTCCCTCCCGTTCGCCGGCGCACTTGCGATCGAGGGTGTCGAGCTGCCGGCGGTCACGACCGCCAACGCGTACGGCGGCCGCACCTTCATCTCCACGAACGTGCCCAACCGCAGACCGACGGTCGACGCCGGCGTGGACGTATACGTTGCGCCGGACGGCGATGTCGTGCTTCGCGCGACCGGCGCCGACGCCGACGGTGACGCGCTGACCTACGTCTGGGCGCAGACCGGCGGGCCGACGGTTGAGACCTTCGCCAGTGGCGCCGAGCTCCAGTTCGCAGCAGCCGTCGGCGACGGCGCGGTGCTGACCTTCAACGTGACGGCGATCGACCCCGGCGTCCGCTACTCGTCGGACGATATCGACGTGTTTGTGACGACGTCGCCACCGCCGGTCGTGGTCGATGAAGGCCGGATCCTCGGCGGATCGCTTCCGGCGAGCGGCGGCTTCGGAGCGCTGCTCTTCGGCGGCGGCACGAGCGAGCAGCTGCTCGCGGCGGTCGTGGACGGCGGCTGCACGGGGAGCCCGCGCTTCTGGGCCACGGACAACGGGCGCTTCGTCTCGTACATCAGCGGCGCCGCCGAGTTCGTCAACGCCCCGTGGTACGTGCTCTTCGCCGGGGGCATCCCGCTGCGCACGATCGTGATCGGGCAATGCGCGTAACGCGCCCGGCGCGGGACCGTCGCCGGCCCGGGCGCCGGACCTAGAACGGTCCGCCCGGGCCCCCGCCACGTCCGCCGAACGGGCTGCCCACGCCCGGCAACCCGCCCGGCTCGCCGGGGCCGCCCATTCCGCCCATTCCGCCCATTCCGGGCACGCCGCCCATCCCGCCCCCGGGGCCGCCGAACGGCAGGCCGCCCGCCGCGGTGAACGTCGGTTCCTCGAGCAGCTTGCGTGCATCCGGCAGCGCGCGCAGGAGGTCCTGCGCGATCCCCGCTGCGGTGCCGTACGCCCCGGCGACCAGGCGACCGGCCTCCGCGTGCACCCACACCGCGGCCGAGGCTGCGTCGAAGGGGCCCATCCCCTGTGCGAGCAGCCCGCCGATCAGCCCCGCCAGCACGTCGCCCGTGCCGGCGTGCGCGAGCATGGCGTTGGCGATCGGCGAGATGCGCGCCCGCCCGTCCGGGGCAGCCACGATCGTGCACGCGCCCTTGAGCACCACGACGCTTCCGCTCTCGGCCGCGTACGCGGTCGCGACCGCGAGCCGGTTCGCCTGGACGTCGTCCGCGTCGCGGCCGCTCAGCCGCGCCATCTCGCCGGCGTGTGGCGTGAGCACGCGCGGGAGCGGGAAGCGCTCCCACCAGCGCGGCTCGCGCGCGAGCAGGTTGAGCGCGTCTGCGTCGAGCACGACGGCCTCGAGGCCACTCGCAGCGTCCAGGCCGGCGACGAGTGCGCGCATGAAGGCGCCTGTGTACTCGGCGGTGCCGATGCCGGGCCCGACGACGAGCGCGCGCGTTCGCGACGTCGCGAGCGCGCGCAGCAGCGCGATCGCGGCGGCCTCGTCCAGTGCGCCCTCGGTCGAGGGGAGCGGTTCGTGGACGGCGTCCGGGAGGCCGTGCACGAGCAGCGGCTGGATCGCCTCCGGCGCGGCGAGCGCCGTGAGCCCGGCGCCCGAGCGCGCCGCGGCCTCGGCGGCGAGCCGGGCGGCGCCGGGATAGCGCTTCGAGCCCGCCACGACCATGACCGTGCCGAACGTGCCCTTGTGGGCGTCGTCCGGCCGCGCGGGCATGAGCGCGCGCAGGTCGCGCATGCGCAGCTCCTCGTACGGCAGGCCGTCGCCCGCGTCACGCGGCAGCCCGATCTCGACCGGCACGATGCGCCCCGCGAGCGCGTGGCCGGGCGCCGCCAGCAGACCAACCTTCGTGAAGCCGAGCGCGACGGTGATGTCGACCGCGACCGCGAGCGGATCGGCGTATCCCGTGTCCGCGTCGACGCCCGTCGGGACGTCGATCGCGATCAGCTGGGGCGGCGCGAAGCGCGAGTTCCGCGCGTCGCGGAGCCGCGTCATCACGCCGGCGAGGTCGCCCGCGATCGGGCGCTCGCGGGGGCGCTGGCCGGTCCCGAGCAGCCCGTCGATCACGAGCGACGCCTGCGAGAGCAGCGACTCGAACGCGCTGAAGTCAGGGTCGTCGTCGTGGGTCGTGGCCTGGAGGCCCGCCGCGAGTGACGCCTGCCAGACGGCATCGTCATCGCCGCGCGCGCGGAGCAGGTAGGCGTGCGTGGCTCCGCCCCATTCGAGCAGTTGCGTGGCGGCGATCAGCGCGTCGCCGCCGTTATTGCCCGGCCCGACGAGCACCAGGATCGGCCGCGACTCCATCGCGCCGACGGCCATCCACGCCTCCTGGGCGGTGGCGACGCCGGCCTCGAACATGAGCTGGCGCTCGGATACGCCGGCGGCGCCCGCCGCCTCCTCGAGGGCGCGCATCTGCGCCGTGGTCACGACCTTGGTCACGGGCACCTCACTTCGCCTGCGCCGGCCCTTCGGGCTGCGGCGCCGGACGCTACGCGTGTCGCTCGTGTGTCTGCCGTTACGCCCCCGCGTCGTCCTCCTCGAGCAGCCCGCGTGCGCGCAGCCGGTCGAGCAGGCGCGTGCGCGCCTCTTCGGGCTCCTGTTCACGTGTCTCCTGCGCGCACACGACCGACGCGATCGCGAAGCTCTCGAGGTGGCTGAGCGAGATGTCGATCGCACTGAGCCCGATGCGCTCCGCGCGCGCCTTCGCGTTGCCGTGGAGGTACACGAGCGGCTTGCCGCGGCGGTCGGGGAGCACCTCGATGTCGCGCCAGGCGACCGAGCGCGCGCCCGTACCGAGCGCCTTCATCAGCGCCTCCTTCGCGGCGAAGCGCGCCGCGAGCTCGGGCACGCGGCCGCGACAGAACGCCCGCTCCGCGGGCGTGTAGACCCGCCGGAGGAAGCGCTCCGGATGCTTCTCGAGTACGTGGCGCACGCGCGCGATCTCGATCATGTCGATGCCGACGGCATGGGTGGTCATTGCGCGAATCTAACAGGAGACGCGTACGAGAGCGCGCGAGCGTCGTCTCTTGCCTGAGGCAGTCCCTCGGCCCGCTCACGCCAGCGCTCGCCCGAGCGTGCGCGTGCGCGGAGCACGCGCCCCGGGGATACTCGATGTCCCCGACCCCCGCTCACGGAAGGAGCGCCGGTGGGCGCGCGCATCATCGACGGCAACGCGGTCGCCGCGGAGGTCCGCGGCGAGGTCGCCCGCGCGGTCGCGGCGCTCGTTGCGGCCGGCAGGCCGCGGCCGCACCTCACGGCCGTGCTCGTCGGTGACGACGCCGCCTCGGCGACGTACGTGCGCGGCAAACGTCGCGACTGCGAGGAGGTCGGCATCTCCAGCGAGACGCTCACACTGCCCGCCTCGACCACGCAGGCCGAGCTGCTCGCACACGTCGCCCGGCTGAATGCCGACCCCGCGGTCAGCGGGATGATCGTGCAGATGCCGCTGCCCGCACAGATCGACGAACACGCCGTGATGGCGGCGATCCACCCCGACAAGGACGCGGACGGCCTCACGCCGACGAGCCTCGGGCTGCTGCTCCAGGGCCGCCCGCGCTTCGTCCCTGCAACGCCGTCCGGCGTGCAGCAGCTCATGACGCGCAGCGGCATCGATCCCGCCGGCAAGCGCGTGGTGGTGGTCGGGCGCTCCATGCTCGTCGGACGCCCGCTCGCGATGCTGCTCGCAAGCAAGGCCGAGGGTGCGAACGCCACGGTGACGATGGCGCACACCGGCACGCGCGACCTGCCCGCGGTCACGCGCGAAGCCGAGATCCTGATCGTGGCGGCGGGACGGCCGCGCATGGTCACCGCCGACATGGTGACGCCGGGCGCGGTGGTGATCGACGTCGGCATCAACCGCATCGACGATCCGACCCGGAAGTCCGGCTCGCGACTGGTCGGCGACGTCGACTACGAGCCTGTGGCCGCGATCGCGAGCGCGATCACGCCGGTGCCGGGCGGCGTCGGGCCGATGACGCGCGCGATGCTCCTCGTGAACACGCTCAAGGCCGCGCGCGGCTGACCGCCCGCCTTGCGCGACTCAGCCGACGTCGACGAGGACGCGGGCGTCGACGGCGCGCGGCGCGCGAGCGCGGCGAGCACGGACTCCGCCGTCACCACGCCCCAGACGCGCTTGCCGTCGCGGACGACGACGGGGCGCCAGCCCGCGTCGCGCAGCGCGTGCGCAGCGGCCAGCAGCGAGGCGCCGCCGTCGATCGTCGCCGCCGGCGCGCGTAGTGCGTGCCTGACGGTCACGCGTCGCAGCAGTTCGGGAATCTCGTGGCGGGCGAGCGCAGTCGCCGGCGAGGGCAGTACGCGCTCGAGATCGCCACGCGTGAGCGCGTGGGCCGGGCCGCCGTGCTCGACGAGCATGACGTCCAGCCGATCGCGGGCGAAGGCCGCCAGCGCGTCGGCGACGCTTACGCCGTCCCCGATCGCGGCGTGGCGCGCGAGGACGTCGGGGAGGTTGCGGATCGCGACGCGCCAGGGCGTCACGTCCGGGGCGGGCGGGTTCTCCATGGTCGGTGCCTCCATCCGCTCCCGTCCGGCTTCTTGGTCCTCAGTCACCACTGTATTGACGAACGAAGGTGACGATAATACGATGCGCATCACCAGTCAACGGACTCATGATGGTCACTCTGGGCGCCGTCGCGGAGCGCAGACCGCGGCCGTCCGAGCCCCTGCCCGCTGCGCGCGACTCATGCGAAGATGGAGCGACTATGGACGAACTTCGACAGCGAGTCGCCGATCTGCTCGAGCGCGTGCGGGATGTGCAGGTGCGTCTTTGACCTCCCCACACGGCAGCGCGAACTAGAAAAACTCCGCAGCGAATCCGAGGCGCGCGACCTCTGGGATGACCAGGCGCATGCCCAGTCCGTGATGCGAGAGCTGTCGCGGCTGGAGGGACTGATCGCGACCTGGAGTCAGCTCGAGCAGGAGCTCTCCGATCTCCAGGGCCTGATCGAGATGGCCGCCGACACCGGTGAGCACGAGCAGGCCGCGCTGCTCGCGGACATCGAGCGAGACGTCGTGCGGCTCGAGCGGCAGTTCGCGAACCTCGAGTTCCGGCTCACGCTGAGCGGGCCGTACGACCAGCGCAACGCCGTGCTCTCCATTCACGCCGGCGCCGGCGGCACAGAGGCACAGGACTGGGCGGAGATGCTCCTCCGCATGTACCTGCGATGGGCGGACGCGCATGGCTTCGGCAATGAGATCCTGTTCATCTCGAGCGGCGATGAGGCGGGCATCAAGTCGGCGGAGATCCACATCACCGGCGAGAACGTGTACGGCCTGCTGCGCTCCGAGCGCGGGGTGCACCGGCTCGTGCGCATCTCGCCGTTCGACGCGTCGGGTTCGCGGCACACGAGCTTCGCGCTCGTGGAGGTGATGCCGGAGGCGGAGAAGGAGGAGGCGAGTGTCAAGATCCGGCCCGACGACCTCCGCATCGACACGTACAAGGCGGGCGGCCACGGCGGACAGAACGTCCAGAAGAACGACACGGCAGTACGCATCACCCATCTCCCGACGGGGGTGGTGGTGACCTGTCAGAACGAGCGGTCACAGGGCCGCAACCGCGAGAGCGCGATGGTCGTGCTCGCATCGCGCCTGCTGGAGCTCGAGATCGAACGCATCGAGCGGGAGCGCGCGGCAATCAAGGGTGAGCACGTCGAGGCGGGGTGGGGAAACCAGATCCGCTCGTACGTCGTTCAGCCTTACAAGATGGTCAAGGACATGCGCACCGGGTACGAGACGAGCGACACGAACGCCGTGCTCGATGGCGACATTGATGGATTCATCCAGGCGTACCTGCGTTCGCAGGTGGGTGTGGGCGATGGAGGGGTGGCCGTTTCGTGACAGTCCGCTCGTGGTGGCGCGCGCTGATCGCGCCTGGTGTGCTGGGCGCCGTGCTCGTGGCGCTGGCGTGGGGCGCCGCGCCGGTGACGCCGGCGCATGCCGGCACGATCGCCGTCGACGCGACGCAGGTGACGTCGCGTGACCCCAACGCCATCACGTTCACCGCGCGCGTGACGGCGTCCAGCGGGCTGCGTGAGGCCAAGCTCGAGTACAAGGTGCAGAACCCGGACGGCAACGTCGGCGGCAGCGGGGACGCGACGTTCAGCCCCGGGACCGAGACCGACCTCAGCTTCACGCTCGAGACGAAGAACCCGACACGCTACATCCCGGTGGGCTCTGACTTCGTCTATCGCTGGCGGCTCACGGACAACGACGGCGTCACGGCTGCGACGGAGGAGGTGACGTATCGCTTCCTCGACGAGCGGTACGACTGGCAGTCGCGCACCGAAGGGGCGGTGACGGTCTACTGGTACGGCAACGACGACCGCAACGCGACGCTCGCGCTCACGGCCGCGCGCAGCGCGCTCGAGCAGACCGGGGAGCTGCTCCGGACCGCCGTCCCGTACCCGATCAAGGTGATGGTCTGGCGCTCTGAGGCCGAGGGCCAGATGGCGATGCAGTCGCGCGGCGCGACCTTCGACGCGCAGGTACTGACGGGCGGTCAGCGCGTGGCGCCCGATCTGCTCTTCGTGTTCGAGCCCGACGTCGACGTCATCCGCCACGAGACCGCGCACATCGTCACGCACGTCGCGGGCGACGGCCCGTTCAGCTCGATCCCCGCCTGGCTGGACGAGGGCACGGCGGTGTACGCGCAGAGCTCGCCGGGCGGCGGCTATCTCAGCGGTGTGCAGTTCGCGATTCAGACGGACCAGACGATGCGGCTGCGGTCGCTCCAGTCGCCCGCAAACGATCCGGGACTCGTCAACGTCTTCTACGGCCAATCGTGGTCCACCGTGTCCTTCATCATCGAGCGCTACGGCGAGGAGCAGTTCGCCGAGATCTTCCGCCTTGTGCGCGAGGGCTCGCGCGTCGACGACGCGCTGGTTGCCGCCATCGGCGTCGACCAGGATGGGCTGTACAACGCGTGGCGCGAGGCGAACGGCCTGGCGGCGAGGGACTTCGGTCCGACCTCGTCCGGCACCACCGTGCCGGGCGCGGTGGCCACGCGCGCACCGCTCTCCATCCCGACCGGAAGCTCGGGGTCATCGTCGAGCGGCGCGGGCGCCACGACGGCGGCGACCGCGACTGCTGCGCCCGCGAGCGGCGACGCCACGGTCGCGGGCGAGTCCGGCACCACAGGCGCGGCCATGGCAGTCGGCGGGCTGACGGTGCTGTTCGCGGTCCTGCTGGGTGCCGGGGGCGTCTACCTGCTCCGCCGGCGCGGCTAGCGCACCCGCTCCGCAGGCGCGCGGCGGCACCCGCCGCGCGCCTCAGCGACCCGGGATGTAGAGGCCACTCGACGGAGCGTCGTCGGGGCGCGGGGCCAGTTCGCGGGCCTCCGCTTGAGCCTCGGACTGCTGGCGCGCCAGTTCGAGCGCGGCCTCCTCCGTCAGGTACGGCGCGGTGAGTACGCGGTCGCGGATCACAGGCTCGGGGTTGCCGGCGAGCACGCGCGTGATCTGCGCGAGCAGGTCGTCCTCGAACCAGGTGCCGACGAAGCGGCGGCCGTTGATCGTCAGCGCGGGCACCTGCGTCAGCGACCGCTGACCGGCGAGGATGGGGAACTGCGACATCTCGATGATGCGCGTGCGGATCTGTCGCGACTCCACGCCAAAGGCGCCGACGAGCCGGGCGAGGTGTGCGGAGTAGCCGTCATACGGCTCCACCAGCGCCTCGAGCGTGACCGGTTCCGTGAGCGCCTGGAGCGCCGCCCGGGTTTCCTTCTGGACGGGCGTGAGCCCGTTCGACGCGAAGCCGATCATGTCGAGCAGCACCGGGAAGAGCGCGCCGGCGAACAACCCCACGAGCTGCACCGCGCGCCCGCGGCCACGCACGATCGTGGTGGGCGCGAATTCCACGTGCGCCTCCGTGGCGCGGTCAGCGTGGCGCCGCAGGTCGTACGGCGTGATCGTGAGCGCGGGGTGCAGCGTGGCGATCTGGCGCACGAGCGCGAGCACGTCCGGGCACTTGAGGCACACGTCGCGGTCGGTACGCACGAGCCCGCTCGCGGCGTCCTCCACCGTCCAGACGTCCAGGCCCACCGGCCCCGAGAGGCGTCCTGAGAGGTAGTTCGCAACCTCGACGCGCTCCTCGCGTGAGAGCGGTCCCTGCGGAATGGCGGGCATCGGCAACCTCCCCCGGCGTCAGTCTCGCGCGGCGGCTTCGCTACGGTCGATCGCGCGCACGGCGCGCGCGGCCAGCACCAGGCGCTGCGCCGCCGTGAGCAGGCTGAGCACGGCGAGCATCCAGAGTGCCGGCCGCAGCAGTCCGAGCATCAGCCCCAGCGCCGTGAGCACGACGCGCTCCTGCCGCCGAAACAACCCGTCCGTGAGCGTCGCCCCGAGCCCCTCCGCGCGTGCGCGGACGTACGAGACGAGCAATGACCCCACGACCGCCGCGAACGCGAGCAGCGCCTGTTCGCGGCTGCCGCGGTCGATCGCATAGACGGCGATGCCGAAGAGCACCACCGCCTCGGAGGCACGGTCGAGCACTGAGTCGAAGAGCGCGCCGAAGCGGCTGGCGCGCCCGGTCGCGCGCGCGACGGCGCCGTCGAACATGTCGAGCGCGCTGGCGACCAGCACCACGGCGCCGCCCGCGGCGAGGCCGCCGCGGGCGATCAGCACGGCTGCGAGCGCGTTACCGGCGAACCCTGCGATGGTGAGCATCGCGGGCGTGACCCCGATCGCGACGAGCGCGCCGACGATCGGCGCGAGCAGCCGCGCGGGGGCGCGCGTGGGCAGGAGCGAGGGCATCGCCATCAGGGCGCGGCCGACGCCATGA
>JBBDXH010000181.1:0-16079 GCA_040902395.1 Dehalococcoidia bacterium | reverse complement strand
TGGTCGTGGCCCCGCGGGCGCAGGCGGCGGTCGCGGCCGGGCGGGCGCCCGCCGGCGAGCGCCCGGCGATGGTGTACGAGTGTGTCGGCCGGCCGGGCATGATCGACGGGCTGATCGCGGAAGCGCCGCGCGACTCGCGGATCCTCGTCGCCGGCGTCTGCATGGAGCCCGACACGTTCCATCCGCTCGCCGCGATCGGCAAGGAGATCAACCTGCAGTTCGTGCTCGCGTACACGCAGGAGGAGTTCGCCGCTTCGCTGGCGGCGATCGCGGAGGAACGCATCGACGTGGCGCCCATGATCACCGGCCGCGTGGGCCTCGATGGGGTCGCGGCCGCCTTCGCCGAGCTGGCCGGTCCCGACGCGCACGCCAAGGTGCTCGTCGTGCCGTCTCTCGGGAAGGCGCGGACCGCCGGATGAGCGCCGCCCGGTCGGGCGCCCGTAGGTCCGTTCGCGGGCGAAGCCCCTCGCTGCGACGCACAGGCGGAGTCGGGACGAACGGATCGTGCGAGTTCAGCGCCTGCTGGAGAGCCGGCGCGCGAACGTGTTCCACCGGCGCCTGACCGCGCCGGCCGGGTGCGCGTACTGGTCCCACAGCTCGCCGAGGAAGAAGCGGCCGAAGCCGGTGAGCGCGAGCGTGCTGTCGCCGAGAGACTCCGCGCCCGTGACGCGGATCGACGTGACGAGCCGCGCCATGTCGTCGGCGCTGAGCGTGAGCACGCCGGCGCCGACGATCGCCGCCCGGGTGCCTGCGCCTTCGTGGAGCGTGACGGGCACCGTCGTGGTGTCCCGCAACACGTCCGTGCCGTTCGCCGCGGGCACCTCGGTGCGACCGGCGAGGTAGTAACGCGTTCCGCGGGCTTCGAACGCGCACTCGAACGTCGTGATTCGGCAGTCGAGCGAGGACGTGGGCGCCAGCAGATTGAACGTGCCGGCAGTCGACCGGAGGTCGCGTCCGAGCGGGAGGAAGGTGATCGTGGCGTCGAGCCTGCCGCGATGTTCCGGCTCGCCCATGAAGACGCGTACGTCCGGAATCGTGACGGTGATCCTCAGCTCGAGCCTCGTGCGCGCGGCCTGGCCCTGGATGCGACCGTGGTCCGGATCGACGGAGCCCAGATCGAACCAGCCGGACATGTCGGCTCGGAAGGTGATGCCTGGTGTGGCGGGCTGCATACCGGTCACGTCGTGCTCAGTGCCATCCCGAAGGTCGCGCGCGCGGAGGTCAGACTCGCATCGCTCCGAGCATAGACCCGCGCGGCGTGGCGTCGAACACCGGCGTGGACGCCGCCCTCAGCGTGCGAGCTGAGCGCTGAGGAACTCGCGCACCAGCGACTCGTAGCGCTGAGGGTCGACGTTCCACTCGCGCGTGTGCCCGGCGTCGGCGAACTCGTGGTAGCTGACGATGTCGGGACGAAGCTCGGCGAGCCGGCGGCTCGTCTCGATCGGCACGACGTCGTCGGCGTCTCCGTGAAAGAGCAGGATCGGTGCGCGTAGCCGCTCGACGTCGCCGTCCAGGTAGTCGAGGTCGGCCCAGTCGATCCCGAGCCGGACGCCCGTCATCCGGCGGAGCTGATGCGCGAACGCGCCGACCACGGGCGCGCCGCTGATCCCCAGTTCGACGGTCGACGCGAAGTCGAGCATGGGCGCGTCGAGCACGACTGCGCGGACCTGCGAAGCGCGGTCCGACCGCTTGAGGAACGACGCCGTGATCGCGCCGCCCATGCTGTAGCCGTAGAGCACCACGTCTGTCGCGCCGTGTGCCAGCGCGTAGTCGACCGCTGCCTCGAGGTCGAGCCATTCGGTGGCGCCGTACTCGTACTCGCCGTTGGGGTCCGGGATCGACTCGCGGTCGTTGCGGTAGGTGATGGCCATCGTGGTCATGCCGAGGTCGACGAGGGTCGGCAGGATGCGCAGGCTCTCCTCGCGGGTGGCGCCCCTGCCGTGCGTGACGATCGCCCACGTCGGGCCGTCGCCGGCGATCCACGCGCGCTGCGGTCCTGACGGTGCGTCGTACGGAACGTCCGTGAAGGGAATGCCGCGTGCGCTCAGCGGGTCGCCGGTGAACGCGCCGGTGTCGATGCGCGCGGGGCCGAGCGGCGGCTTGCCGGCGGCGGCGTCGCCGACGGCCACCATCACCGGCGAGAAGCGACGGACGACACGGTCGTCGTGCGTACGCAGGATCTCGCCCACGTGTCCGTACCCGTCCTTCCACTCGAGCCCCAGCAGCCCTGGGTGCTCGGTGTCCTTGCCCGCGCCGGTGAGCGCGACCTCGCCGACCGTGGAATCAACGACCGCGAGGCCAAGCGAGTGCGGGCCCCGCTCGAGCGTGAGGGCGCCGTCGCGCACCTGCGCCGGTACGTAGAACCAGATGCCCGCGGCGGCGAGGAAGAGGAGCACGGCGATCAAGAACGCGTACGCGGGGGCGTTGCCGCGGACGGAGTGCCACAGCGCCAGCGGGAAGGCGCGCAGCGCGGCCAGTCCGCGAGCGGGATTGAGCGCCTCCTGGTCGTCGACCTTCGGACGCCACCACGTGTACAGCGCACGCCCGACGATCACGAAGAAGAAGAACAGCAGCGCGCCCATGACGACGAACTGCGGGCGCACACCGATCTCGGACGCGATGCTCGCCCACAGGCCGTCGGCCCAGCCCGGAAGGATGCGGTCGCTGAACGCCACGGACGAGGCGCGCCACCAGCCCGACGTCGAGAGCAGGAGCACGTGCAGGGCGAGCGCGATCTGGGGCAGCAGCGTCGCGCCGTTCAGCCAAAACACGGATACGGCGCGGTGCGTCGGGTCCAGCGCGGTGAGACCGTCCGCCGCGGCCGACTCCGCGGACCGCTCGTCCATCCAGTGCGCCGACCCGAACAGCGCCGCGATGATGCGCGGCACCGCCATGTCTCTGTTGCGGAAGTAGCCGCCGTGGTCGTCCGCGACCTGGTCGTAGTTCACGACGCGGTACGAGCGGTAGTGCTCGCCCTCGCGCAGCCCGGAGAGCGAAGCGATCTCCGGGCGGATCGGCCCCGCCGCCACGAAGTCGAAGCGGGCGAACAGGTCCGTCCAGAATGGGAACGAGCGCGGGTCGCCGTCGACGCCGCTGATCGCGGGGTCGATGCGGCCGTCCGAGATGCGCTTGCGTTCGGCATCGCTGACGCGGTCGAGTCGAGCAAACGACCAGATGTGATAGAGCCCGCTGCCGACGGTGACGAACCGGATCTCGGGCGGCGAGGCACCCTCGGCGATCAGCTGGCGCAGCTTGCGTGCGATCGGACGGCCCGTGAGCAGCGTGTCGTACGCGACGCCCGCGCCGGCCGAGTACGCCACGATCACGATGTCGGCGATCTCGTCGTCCTCGAGGAATGCGATCACGATCCGCTCGACGCGCGCGCGCACATTCGCCGCCCACACGCCGTCGGCCACGAAGCGCTGGGTGTCGCCGAGCGTGCGACTCATGAACGGATTCAGCCCGGTCACGGCGTCGGCGATGCGCGCGGTGAGGCCGAACATGCGCACGCCGGGCGTGTTCGACAGCGCGTAGATGAACCAGGCGAGCGGGCGCAGGACGAGGAAGGTCAGCACCGAGAACAGCATCAGCACCGAAGTCAGCAGCACGAGTGTGAGGCGGTAGGCGATGCGCAGGAAGCGCGGGCCCTCGGGCGACACGCGGCGCGCTACACGCTGCATGACCGGCGCTCCGGAGGGGGCCTGGGGCTCATCGGCCGACGGCGCCGCCGTCGGGTTTCGCCACCACCCGAGCCGGATGCCGTCGATCTGGCTGCCGAGGCCGCCGAGTGCCCACAGCGTCACGGTGTCCGCGCCGGGTGGCGGGAACGCGTCTTTCCAGAACGCTTCGCGCAGCTCGAAGACGTGGTGCTCGTCATCCGGGCCGGCGTTCCGCCGGTCAGACGGCCGCGTGACCTCGATGCGCGCGGAGGGGATGGAGGCGTCGCCATCGAAGTCGAAGGTGACGGTGTTCCGTGCCCGGCGCAGGAGGTCGACGATCGGGTTCGTGAACTCGGCGAGCAGTGCCCCCCGGACCTGGTGCTCGCCCTGCCCGTGGATCACGACCACGCCATGCTTCTTCGTCGACATGCGACCTCCCCGCCGCGGTCGCGCCCGCGGTTCGTCCGCCGCCGCGTGAACCCCGGCGCTACAGGGCGCGCAGCACGCCGACCACGAAGATCACCAGGCCGACCGAGGCCATCGGCGACTGGATTCGAGCCCCGTACCAGCCGATCGGGTGTGGCCGCTGCGCGAACTCGTCCACCACGCCCTGGTAGTGGTTCAGCAGCTCTTTCGAGCCCTGGATGGACGCTGCCGCCACCATGAGCGACGCCGCGAGCGCCTCGAGCCGCCCGTCGAGATCGGAGAGCCGCACCGCCCAGACGAGCGCGAGCATGAGCGTGCCCTGCATGAGCGGTTCCATGTGCGAGAGGATGAGGTACTTCGGCCCGGTCAGCGCGTGCTCGCGGGCGCGGCCGAGCAGGAAGCCGGTGAAGAACGCGAAGAGCAGGAGCAGCAGGCCTCCCGTGATCAGGATCTTCTCCGCGACTTCCATCACACCCTCCTCGGCGCTCGCGCACGCGGGGCGCCCGCGTGTACCTGCGATCGCGGCTACTGCGTCTTCAGGTACTCCAGCAGCGCCCGCTTCTGCTCCGCGGTGAGATCCGTGCCGTACTCGTGGCCTGCGTTGCCGTTACCGACGAGGCTGGTGTCGAACCAGAACTCCGTGCACTGCGCCTGCGCCGCATCGGCGACGAAGCCGACGCGTGCGTAGTCGTAGACGTCGGAGCCGCGACAGAACGCCTGCGGGCGCTCTGATGCCGGCTCGAGCAGATCGCTCAAGTAGGGCACCGAGCCGTTGTGGAGGTACGGCGCCCGCAGCCAGATGCCGTCGAGCGGTGCGTTCGCGTAGCCGTCGGTGCTCCGGAAGTGCGAGAAGGCCCACGGCCGGCCTTCGCCGAGGGTGTTCATCGAGGCGGCGATGGCGTCGTCGAAGGATCGCAGCCGCGAGTCGTCTGTGCCGAGCACCGCGATCGGGTCGACCTGCCCGACGAGCGCGCCGTCGAGCGCGTGGCACGCGGCGCACGCGCCGTCGTAGACCTGCTTGCCGGCGGCGACGAGCGCCTGGTCGATCTTGTCGGCCGGGAACGCCGGCGGCGGGAGCGTCTCGATCCAGCGCTTGATCCGCTCGACCGCCGCGAGGTCCAGGGAACTCTCGGAGGCGCCGGCGCCGATCGCGGCGCTCAGGTTGCGCTCGTCGAGCGAGGGGTTGTTGCCGTCCCAGTGCAGGAACATGCCGGCCCGCGCCGCCTGGTCCCAGATCGACGGGAAGTCGGCCGTGCCGATGATGTCGTAGGCCTCGTCGGGGAAGTCGAAGCGCACTTTGTACGGCGTGAACGTGTCGACACGGCCGGGGCCCCAGTCCGGGCGACCGGGCTCGTCGATGAACGAGAAATCGGCGCGCAGCGTGTCGAGGCGGCTCTTCATGCGCGGGATCACGACGTACCGGTAGACCATCTGGTCGAAGAAGCCGAAGTCCGGGTTCACCTGCTTGATCGCGTCGATCAGCGTGCCGGCGTTGAAGCGCGGGTCGTCCGTGGCGTCGATCAGGAAGCGCTCGTACCCCAGGAAATCGAGCCGCGCGGCGGGCATGCCGAGCACGAGCTGCGCTCCGCCGTCCGGCGTCGAGCGCACCGTGCCGACGTGGCACGCGGCACAGTTCACGCCGACGGCCTCGATCGCGGTCTTGCGGTAGCTGAGACCGATCGGACGCGGGTGCTCGAGCTCGACGTCGGGCTCGTAGATGAAGCCGAGGCGTTCGTAGCCCGCGCCCGGGCGCCCGGGCGTGAGCTCGTCGAGGATGTCCGGGAAGACGTCCGGCAGCACGCGCCAGATCCAGTACGGCACGCCGCTCTCGTCCGCGGCGATGGCGTAGTCCGACCCGATCGAGCCGTACTTGAAGTGCATTTCGATCGAGGTGAAGGCTTCCGGCTCGTCGGTTTGCAGCAGGCTGAACACGGCGCCGACTACGAAGAGCACGGCTGCGACGGCAGCGACGAGGACGACGCGACGGCGGATGCTCATGGGCGGTGGCCCGCCTCCGGCAGCGGCTCGAAGACCGAGAACGCCTGCCGGTACATCTCTTCGCTCGACGGGAAACGGCTCTCCTCGTAGCAGGCCAGCGGGTTTCGCGTCGCATTCGCGAGGCACTTGTTGCAGTACGTGCACGGGATGGGCGGGCGGTCGTGGCCCTGTTCCCAGAGCTGCACGAGGTTGTTGTTCGCGATCAGCGAGCGCGCGATGCTGACGGCGTCCACGCTGCCGCTGCGGATCGCCTGGTTGACAACCGAGGCGGTCTGGAAGCCGCCGGTGCAGATCACCGGGACGCCCACGGCCTGCTTGACAGTGCGTGCGTCCGCCAGCGAGATGCCCTCGATGCGCCGGCCACCACGGAATCGCCACCACCAGCCGAACAGCGGGCCGGTGGGCCAGGTGCGGAAGAGGAGGAGGTTGCGCACGGTGTGCTTACCCGCCGTGGACATGGCGCCGTAGGTGTCTCGGAGCGTGCCCATGGGCAGTCCGCCGGCCGGGTTCCGCGGATGCGGGAACATGCTGCCTGAGGAGACGTGGAACGCGTCCACGCCGTCCTCTTCGAGCCAGCGGCAGATCTGCACCGTCTCGTCGATGGTGTTGCCCTTTTTCTCCCACGGGAAGACGGCGTCGTTGAAGTCGGTGCCGTTGATCTTGAACTGGACGTGGAAGTCGGGGCCGACCTGCTGGCGAATCGCGCGCACCACCTCACGCGCGAACCGCGCCCGGTTCTCGAGCGACCCGCCGTACTCGTCGTCGCGGTCGTTGATGCCCGAGCTGAGGAACTGCGTGAACAGGTACCCGTTCGCGCCGTGCAGTTCGACCCCGTCGAGACCCGCCTCGCGAGCGCGGCGCGCCCCGTCGGCGAACTGGCCGACGACCATCTTGATGTCTTCGTGGGTCATGCGGTCGGTCAGGAAGCCGTGGAGCGGCTCTGCCTTGCCGGTGGAGCTGAGCCCACGCGGGTAGCCAATGGTCGGCAGGTCACGCTGCCGGCCCGAGTGGCTGAGCTGCATGATGAAGCGGCAGTCGTACTCGTGGACGCGCCGGCCGAGCTCGCGCCAGAACGGGATGTGCTCGTCGCGGTGAATCGTGCCGTAGTTCACGGCGATGCGGCCGCGCAGCGAGACGGGCACGAACGACGAGATGATCGCGCCGACGCCGCCGCGCGCGAACTTCAGCTCCCACTGGATGCGGGTGTCGCCGCCCGACCCGTCGTAGTGATCGAACTGACCGGAGACGTTCGAGCGGAAGATGCGGTTCTTCATCTTGAGGTTGCGGAACTCGAGCGGCTCGAACATCGGGTCCATCAGCTGGTCCGTTCCCATGCCGGCCGCCTCGCGCAACCGCGCCGGCGGCCGTGGTCACTGCGTAGTGCGGTCCTCGATCATGGCCGCGCCGTCGCGCCCGTCGGTTGCATCGGCCGCGACGCGGCGCCGATCGGGTCGTGCGCCGCCCGGCTAGATCGTGGCGCGCTCAGCCGTCAGTTCGGCGCCCGCTCGCTACGGCTTGTTCCAGGTTGCGAACCCGTGCGGCAGCCCGCGCAGCGCGGGCTCCAGCTCGGGGAAGTGCCGGCGCACCACGCTCGAGAAGTCGTTGTCGTCGATCCAGTCGAGGCCGGCCTGGGTGTAGATGTCCGGCTTGTAGTCGTCCGAGAAGAAGCGGTCGCTCGTGATCCGGCGGCCGGCCATCAGCACGAACACACGGAACGCGGTTTCGCTGAAGGCGAACCCGGGCAACAGCGGCTCGGCGAGCATGCCGACCATCACGTCCACGCGGTCCACGTCGTTGTTGTAGATGCGGCGCAGTTCCTCCGCCCACTTCGGATTGGTGGTCATGTCCTCGAAGCGCTTGACGCGAGACATGCGCAGCATTTCGCGGAAGTCGTTGTAGCGCGGCACACCGCGTTCCCGGTCGCGCATGACGTCGAGGGCGGCGACGTCGATCATCACCGTCTCGCCATCCTGGATCTTGGTGAACTCGCGGAGGCCGTTCGGGTGGTTGTGGAGCGAGATCGCGCCCGGGGGGCTGGTCCCCAGCGAGTAGAGGAGGTCCGCCATCGGGGTCCCCTCCAGCACCGCGCGGGTGTTCCGCCCCTGCACGTCGACGAACTCGAGCTGGCGAATCGGCGCGTCGTTCGCGGCGCGGCGCAGGTCGTAGTGATCCGGGATCAACGGGTGCAGCCGGTAGACGGAGACGAACTCCTCCGTGAGCGCGAACGGCACGTCGAAATGGTCGCGCTTCGAGCCCGGCATGCCGCTGAGGATGTCGCCGAAGTGCCTGTTCTTGAACCGCCGGCGGAAGCCCGGACCCAGCAGCCCGTACCAGGAGGACTTCATGCCGCGCTTGACGGCCGGATGCGACAGGATGGCCGGGGTCCACTCGACCGTGTGGATCTTCGCGAGCAGTGCGCTATTAATCAGCCGGGCGTGGTTGAAGAGCGCGTCACTGCTCCAGTTCGGGTGGTCGCGCTTGAGCATGTCGCAGATCGCGTTGTGCTCGCGAGAGAACAGCGTGTGCAGCAGGCTCAGCCCGAGCCAGTAGTCGTCGTTGAAGCCGGTGCGGTCGACGAGGCTGTAGGGGTCGAGCGGCAGCAGCCCGCCGGCGGTGAGTTCGACCTTCCCGTCCGCGCCGCTGCCGCGGATCGCAGCCAGTTCCTGCTCGTTGTCCCCGTAGAGCTGGGACGCGTCCCACCAGTGGGTGGTCGCCGTCCGGTAGGTGGGCGGCCTGCCCTCCGAGGGCGACCACGTCTCGTCGTGGCGAGTGCGGCGGATCGGCAGGGCGCCGTCCACTCGGAACGCCTCGGGCCAGGTGTCATCCGGCGCCAGTGGGAGCTTCCACGGGTTCTCGCGTTCGGGGGTGCCGTGGTGGAACCAGCCGTGCACCATGAACTGGATCCACGAAGCGGCGTGCACGTTGAGCCCCGGGACGGGGATGAACGGATCGCGGTTGAGCAGCTCGCGGCTGATCGTGCGCGGGTTGGGCTCCATGATCCGCGGCTCAGGGTCTGGGCGAACCAGGTCGGAGGGGGCGTTTCGGCCGAAACGGGTGTCGACCATGCCCATCTCCGGGTCGTTGAGGTCGTTTCGCATGCCGCGCGGATCGCGCGCCTTGTCGCGTTCCTCCGTCGCACGCCGAGCAGGGCCAATTGGCGGCGAGTTCTTGTTCGTGTCGTACAGGTTGTGCAGGCGCAGCTGCGTGCGGATGCCGAGCCCGAGCATGATCTCGCCAATGAAGGGCGGCCACTTGTGCCACGGCACGAGACGCTCGGGCAGGAGCACGAGCACCGCCAGAATCCGAGCGGGTAGCCTTCTCATCACGGTGGCCCCTCTTCCCTGACGAACCGTTGCATCGAGCGCCGCATCTTAGCGGCGCGCCGCGCGGACGAAGTCTCCCGCGCGCCGGGCGATCACGTGTGAGCTGAGGGGGCGGAGGGTGCTCCGGCACGCCGACCGTGGGACGGGCCGAGCGAGCGGAGAGGCGCTACAGGGACGCGCAGCGAATGCTGCGCGGCGGCAAGGCGGTGGAGGTCGCACGGCACCCTCTCCGAACGGCGGACCGGCGGTCCATCGTTGGCTGAGTCGTCCATTCCACCGGCCCGAACGCGTGCACGATGCGTGCGATCGAACGGGCGCGCAAGCAGTTACGGTCAAGTAAACGAAATCTACGGATTCGCGATCGGTCGTGCGGTCGGCGACGTTGACCGCGACGTGGCGCCGCGTTCGGCCGGCGTTCGGCATGATCCGGGAGGCGGACGCGCGGCGCGAGCGCGCGCACCTGCGACAGCCGCTACGCGGTGCGGTCGGCGAGCCCTTCGTGCACGAGCAGTTCGTTGATCGACGTCCAACTCGCGCCGTTCGGGCTCAGACGGATGGCGCCCGCCAGGCCGGGAGGCGCGGCCGGGACCTCGCACCAGATGTGCGCGACGAAGCGGCCGAACGTCTCTGCCTGCTTGTGCGCCTGAATCAGCACGGGACGCCCGAGCAGCAATGCCTGCACGCGCTGATGCGCCGCAATCGCACGGTCGCGTTCCGCTCCACGTGTCCCCCGCAACTCGGCCGTATTGATGCCCTCGAAGCGGAGCGCGTGGTACGAGTAGTGGTACCAGCCGAGATCGATCAGAAAGTCGGCGGTGTCCCCGTCGACGACGTGATAGCAGACGCCGCGCGTGAGCCCGGCAGCCGTCACGGCCGAATAGCTGGCGGGGTGATTGTCGAAGTCCGGGGGCTTCCGCGGCACTTGCCTCTCCCGTCAGCGGCCGGTGCGCGTTCCGGCGCCCGCCAGCGTGCCATCACGCCCGTGCGCTGTCGATTGGCCCCGCGCCGTCCCGTCCGTCGCGTCGCCGCGTCGATCGCGGCGTTCGCGTTTGCCGGCCTGGTTCGCGCGTTCGCGGATGTCTGTCTGTGCAGACACCCCGGCCTGTCGGCCGAGGCTTGCCGGGCTCTCCGTGGTTCTGCCCGGCAGGGTGAAGCGCCGGCACGAGCGCTGCGCCGAACTCGACGCCGGCGAACGCGCGCAGATCTGCTCCCGGTCGGCACGGGGACGCTCCCGCGGGCGCCCCGTGGCGCTCGCCGGTGTCCGGGTCGCCGGGCCGTTCGCCCGACGCCGGGACCGTCGCTATCGTCGACCGCTCGCGCTGGCGTGGGGGCAAGGCGGGATGCGGACGCGTTACGCGGTTGGGCTGGTCGCGGTCGCCCTGATCTGGGGTGGCTCGTTCGTCTTCATCAAGCTCATGCTGGAGGAGGTGGGGCCGCTCGCCGTCGCCTGGATCCGGCTGGGTGGGGGCGGGCTGTTCATCCTCGTGCTCGTGGCGGTGACGGGGCGGCGGCTGCCGCCCCGGAGCGCGCTCTTCGACGTCACGATCGTGGCCGTGCTCTCGAGTGCAGCACCCTACGTCCTCATCCCGTGGGGCGAGCGCGAGATTACGTCCGGGCTCGCCGCAATCCTGAACGCGTCGACGCCTTTCTTCGCGGCGATCCTCGCGCACCGCTTCCTCGTCGCGGAGCGCCTGACCGGCCGCCGCGCGAGTGGGCTCGCGGTCGGCTTTCTGGGCGTCGCGGTCGTGATCGGCCCGGATCTCGGCGCCCTCGCCAGCAGCTCCACGCTCGGCCAGCTCGCGATTGTGCTCGCGTCCGCGAGCTACGGCGCCGGCGCGGTCTACCTGCGCCGCCGGCTGCTCGGCGTCGACTCGATGGCGCTCGCCGGGCTCCAGTCCGCGGTCGCGTTCGTCGTGCTGACCCCGATCCTCGTGCTGACGGAGGGCGTGCCGGACCTGCCGGCGCTCTCGACACGCGTCGCCCTCGCGTCATTCGGGCTGGCCGTGCTCTCTTCCGGCGTGGCCATCGTGATCTACTACTGGCTGCTGCGGAACCTGCATGCCGCGCAGGCGTCGCTCGTGACCTATCTGGTGCCGGTGACGGCCGTGTTCTGGGGCTGGCTGGTACTGGGCGAGCGCGTCGGGCTCGTTGTGCTGCCCGGTCTCGCGCTGATCATGGCGGGCATCTACCTCGTGAACCGCCGCCCGCGCGGTGTCGGGTTGGCGCCGACCCCTGCCCCGGACGCTCCGCCGGCAGCCCATCGGCGGCCCTGACCGTTTCGGTTCGGGTCCTTCCGCCTACGCGAAGGACGGGCGCAGAATGCCGAACATGAAGCTCGCCACATGGAACGTCAATTCGATCCGCGCGCGGCTGCCGCGAGTGATCGAGTTCCTCGAGCAGCATGCGCCTGACGTGCTCTGCGTCCAGGAGACGAAGTGCGATCCGGGCGCCTTCCCGCATTCCGAGCTCGCGGCCGCGGGCTACCGCGCCGTCGATCACAGCACGGGGCGGTGGGCGGGCGTCGCCGTCATCGCGCGCGAGGACCATGCGCTGACGGACGTCGTACGTGGCCTGACGGGCAGCCCGCTGCCGGAGGAGGGCCGGTGGGTCGAGGCGACCGTCGCGGGCGTGCGCGTGGCGAGCGTCTACGTGATCAACGGGCGCTCGCTCGACGACGACATGTACACGGCGAAGCTGGCCTTTCTCGACGCGATGGCTGCCTGGAGCGTTGGTCTCGGCGACGCGTCACGCGTCGTCGGCGGTGACTTCAACATCGCGCCCGCCGACATCGACGTGTACGACCCCGCGGCATTCGTGGGCGCGACGCACGTCAGCCCCCCGGAGCGGGAGCGCTTGCAGGCGTTGCTCGCGACCGGGCTCGTTGACGCGTTCCGTCACGTCGCGCCGGAGACCGTGCAGCACACGTGGTGGGACTACCGTGCGGGCAACTTCCACAAGGGTCTCGGGCTGCGCATCGACCTCGTGCTGGCGAGCCGGCCGCTCGCGGACGGTCTGCGCGCCTGCGGGATCGACCGCGACTTCCGCAAGGGACCGAAGCCGTCCGACCACGCGCCGGTGATTGCGGAGTTCACGCGCTGGCCCGCCTGACGCGACGGATGGGATTGCGGATTGACGAAACGCCCGCTGTCATGGAAGGGCGCGCCCCCTGGGGCAGGCGCAGACGACGGGGCGGTGTGACCGGCGGGAGCGAGACGCGGATGGTGTTCGATCCTCAACCGCCGCCGCGCCTGACGGAGACGCTGACCGGGAAGCTGCTGGTCGCCAGCCCCGCGCTCGGCGATCCGAACTTCTACCGCGCTGTGGTGTTGATGTGCACGCACGGCACAGAAGGCTCGTTCGGCGTCGTGCTCAACCGCCCGCTGCCCACGCTCGCGGTCGACCGCGTGCGCGCCTGGGGACGTGACGTGGCGTGGCCGGCCAACCTCTTCGCGGGCGGTCCCGTGCAGCCCGACGTGACGTTCGCGGTCGGCCTCGCGGCGACCGTGCGGAGCGAGGCCTGGTGGACGTCGATCGTCCAGGGCCTCGGCCTGGTTTCGCTCAACGCCGACCCGTACGAAGTGCTGCCGTCGCTCGTCCAGTTCCGGATCTTCGCCGGCTACGCCGGCTGGCGCGCCGGTCAGCTCGAAGCGGAGATCTTCGGCGAGTCGTGGTTCGTCGTGGACGCGCATCCCGCCGACGCCCTGACCGACGAGCCGGAGCGCCTCTGGCACAACGTGCTCCGCCGGCAACCCGGGCAACTCAAGATGTTCGCGTTCGTGCCGGAAGACATCGCCGTCAACTGACGCCCGACGGTCGCCGGCTGCCGGCGCGCGGCCGTCAGGCGTCCTCGCCGCGCTCGCGAAACCACGCCACGGTCTGTGCAAGGCCGTCGCCGAGCGGGACCGCGGGTCGCCAGCCCCACGCCTCCGCGGCGCGCGCTGGATCCAGGACGATGCGCGCGAGGTCGCCGGCGCGCTCAGGAGCGTAGACCGCGGGCCGCTCGTAGCCCGTGAGCGCCGCGAGCGCCTCGAAGATCTGCTGCGTGCTCGTCTCCACGCCCGTGCCGGCGTTCGCCGTGGCGGCGTCCGCGCTCTCCCCGGCCGCGCGGATGGCCGCGATCGCGTCGCTCACGAACACATAATCGCGCGTCTGGGAGCCGTCGCCGAAGATCGTGACGGGCTCACCCCGCAGCATGCGCTGCGTGAAGATGGCGATCACGCCGGCCTCGCCGTGCGGGTCCTGCCATGGTCCGTAGATGTTCGCGGGGCGTACCACGGACACCGACAGGTCGTGCTGCCGCGCGATCACGTCCAGATACTGCTCGGCCGCGGCCTTCGACGCGCCGTAGATCGACTGCGGCGCCAGCCGCGCGTCCTCCGTCGTCGGCAGCCGCTCGGCCGCGCCGTACACCGTGCCTCCGCTCGAGATGAAGACGAAGCGTGCGCACGCCGCTGCCGCTGCCGCGGCGGCAAGCGTCACGGTCGCGAGCACGTTCGTTTCGATGTCCTCACGCGGGTCGCGCATCGAGACGGCGACCGACGACTGGGCGGCGAGGTGGTAGACGCGCTGCGGGGCGATCTCCGCGATCGCGGCGCGCGTGGCGTCGGCGTCGCGGAGGTCGAACGTGAGCGCGCGCACGCCGTCCGGCAGCGGTCGCCGCAGGGGCCGACGGTCGATCGAGACGACCTCGGCGCCGGCGGCAACGAGATCCGCGATCAGGTGGCCGCCGACGAAGCCGGCGCCGCCGGTGACCAGCACGCGGCCGGGGTTCACGAGCGTGCGAGCCGTCGCTGGCGAGACATGCGCGCGAGCATACCCGGGCGGCGCGCTACGCCCCGCGCCCCCAGGCCGTCGCCGCCCCGTGCCCACCCTTGTGTCGCGCCGCGTACCTGCGGCATAGTTCGCGCGCTCGGTCTGCCGGCGCTCGCAAGGGTGTCAGTCGGTGGGCGGGCGCAGCGCGGAAGGCACGGGGGGATGCGGACCGCACCGCACAAGCCGAGGGTCGGTAACCGAGGCGAGGGGACGCAAGAACGTGACCGAGAGAGCAGCTGACCTCGATACCACGGGCGACTCACTGGCCGGCCTCGAGAGCGCCAGCCAGTACCCGCTCATGAGCGCGATCCTCAACCGCAGATCTCGACGCATCAGCAAGGGACTCAAGCAGGTTCCCGCCGGCACGCTGAGCTACACGTCGACGCAGGAGCCGCAGCCCCTCACCGCGCTGGAGGAGGCGCTGCTCATCGCGACGACGGGGGCGACCGGCATCTCCATGCACGACGTGCCGTTCAAGACGCCGAGCGGTCGCGACATCGTGAGCTCGTGGATGCACACCACGCGCGGGCGCGCGGGGTCGAGCGCGGACAACGTGCAGTCGACGCACTTCATCATGATCAACGACTCCGGCACTTACCTGCTCAAGCCGCCGATCGAGCAGGAGGGGGACCCGTATCTGCTCACCCGCGGTGGCGTTACGCCCGACCATCTGATCGAGATGGCCGAGCGGACGAAGGTGAAGATCCTCGACCACCGCCTCGACTTCCCCCGCGAGTTCCCGTGCTACTTCAGCTCGAACGGGTACGTCTCGAACATGCCGGGCACCACGATCCTGGCGCCGATCGTCGATCTGTCGAAGCAGTACATCAACGGACTGATGCAGCTGCTCGCCCAGGAGGACGGTAGCCCGCGGCCGCAGTTCATCGACGACTGGTACTTCTTCCGGAGCGCCGGCCTGAAGAAGTGGGTGAAGCGCGGGTACCTGTCGAAGGAGCAGAACCTCAAGCTCCCGCTCGGCCTGCTGGGCACGATGCGCATCGACGTCGAAGCGGGGCTGCTGCTCCAGAACATCCTGCTCACCGTGCAGGCGATGGGTCTTGGCGGCTGGGTGCACGCAGCCTTCTACGCACCACTGTTGCTCGGCGACCCGACCTTCCGGAAGTACGGCCCCGGACTCGGTTTCCGCTACGAGAAGCCGAAGCGCACGCTCAGGCGCCTCCTGCGCATTCCGATCACGCCGCTTCCGGCCTGGCGCGCCAACCCGGTGGGTCTCGACGGCATCCTCGAGGGCCACACGCCGCCGTACTACAAGAACATGGACGAAGCGGTGGACGCCGTGCTGGCGGAGAAGTTCGGCCCCGACGGCGTGTACACGAACGCGTCGAACTTCGCCGGCGTCTACAGGCCCGGCGTGACCGAGCAGTTCCTGTCGCAGGTGCCGCGCTACTCGCCCGAAGTGGTGCAATGCGCGAAGGACATCTGCAACTACATCTGGGACACGTACGGCCGTTTCCCGGCGCACGTGGACGCGATCTACGTGCCGGGCGTGTGGATCCAGACGCACCACCTGGACCTCGAGTACTACGACAAGCTCTTCCAGCAGGGGTACACGGAGACCCAGGCGAACCACCAGCGCCTCTGGCACGGCGCCTAGCGCGACGCGTACGCGGTGCGCCGATCGCCCGCCCGCAGCCGGTCGCGACACGCAACGAGGGCCCGACGCAGCGCGTCGGGCCCTCGTCGTGTCCGCGCGGGCGACGCGTCAGTGCTGCAGCATCAGCGCCGCGACGCGCTCGCCGATCGCCCCGATCGTCATCGACGGGTTGCGACCGACAGGCGACGGCAACGTGGCGCCATCGGAGACGTAGAGGTTCGGGTAGCCGAACACCGCGCCCGTGTG
>JBBDXH010000180.1:6062-16168 GCA_040902395.1 Dehalococcoidia bacterium | reverse complement strand
TCGAATACGTCGAGCACTCCGTCGTCTTGGACAAGCGTGATCGGATCGGTGTTGGGCAGGCGGAGTACGCCGCTGGTAGCGGCCGTACTGCCGCCGCCGCTGCCCGAGCCGGTCGTGATGCCGCTCCCACCGGACGGGGAGCTCGAGTCGTCGCCGCCCGAGAGCAGCAAGACCGTCGACAGTCCGCCTACCACCAGCACGAGGGTCGCGAGCACCCCGAGCAGGATCGCGAGCAGGCGCGTTTGACCGCTCATCAGTCGGCTCCACTCACTGCGACGGGCCCGGGTGGGAGGGCCGACGTGCCGCCCGAGCGCGAATCATACAGGCCACCCCCTCGCCCACACGAACGCACTCAGTACGCATGTGTCGCGTCCGCCGGATGCTGGCGGGCTCACCCCTCGCGCGAGGCGACCTGCTGGAGCGCCTCGCGGGCGCTCGCGTCGAGCGCGATGTGGACCTCCGCGAGCTGCTCAGGGCTGACCGGCGCAGGCGCGCCGGTCATCGCGTCACCCGCCGACTTCGTCTTGGGGAAGGCGATCACCTCGCGGATGTCGTGTTCGCCCGCGAAGATCGCGACCGTGCGGTCGATGCCGGGGGCGATCCCGCCGTGCGGCGGCGCGCCGAAGGTGAACGCCTCGAGCATGTGGCCGAAGCGCAGCTTCGCCTCGTCGAGCGTCATGCCCAGCGTCTTCAGCACGCGCAGCAGGATCTCGCGCCGGTGGATCCGGATCGAGCCCGAGGCGATCTCCTGACCGTTGCAGATGATGTCGTACGCCCGCGAGCGCACGCTGCCCGGATCGCTTTCGATCAGGTCGTAGTCGTCCGGGAACGGCGACGTGAAGAGATGGTGCACGGCGCTCCAGCGCTCGGCCGTCTCGTCCCACTCGAACATCGGGAACTCGGTGATGAAGGCGAAGGCGAGCGCGCTCGGGTCTGCGAGGCTCTGCGCCCCGGCCACGTGCCGGCGGAGCACGTCGAGCACGCGCGAGGTGATGGCGTCACGGTCGGCGGCGATCAGCAGCATGTCGCCGCGGACGGCGCCGCAGGCGGCGCCGAGCGCGCCGAGCTGTGGCGCCGTGAAGAAGCGGCCGACCGGCGACTTGACGTCGTCCTCGGCGAGCGCATCGAGCGCGCCCACGCCCGCGAACTGCACCCACACCAGCCCCTTCGCGCCGGCCTCCCGCGCCAGCTCCGTCAGGCGGTCGACTTCGCGCCGCGGCGTCGTGCCGCCGCCCGGCACGACGATCGCGCGCACACGGCCGCCGGCGGCGATCGCGTCCGCGAAGACGCGGAACTCGGACTCACGGACGTGGTTCGTGAGGTCGGCGATCTCGACGCCGTAGCGCAGGTCGGGCTTGTCGCTGCCGTAGCGCTCCATCGCCTCCGCGTACGTGATGCGCGGGAACGGCGACGGGATCGGGCGCTCCGGCGCCAGCTCCGCCGAGAGGTGTCGATAGAGCGCTTCGGTCAGGCTCAGGATGTCGTCTTCCTCGACGAATGCCATCTCGAGGTCGAGCTGCGTGAACTCGGGCTGTCGGTCGGCACGCAGGTCCTCGTCGCGGTAGCAGCGCGCGATCTGGAAGTAGCGATCGACCCCGGCCACCATCAGCAGTTGCTTCCACTGCTGCGGCGACTGCGGCAGCGCGTAGAAGCTGCCGGGATGCACACGACTCGGCACCAGGTAGTCGCGCGCGCCCTCCGGCGTCGCGAGGCCGAGCACCGGCGTCTCGAC
Source organism: Dehalococcoidia bacterium (assembly GCA_040902395.1). GTDB lineage: Bacteria > Chloroflexota > Dehalococcoidia > UBA2979 > UBA2979 > VGNK01. Next base: position 14,436 of record JBBDXH010000180.1, on the reverse strand, counting down.
TTCGATGAAGGAACGTGCGTCCATGAAGTCGCGGATGAGCTTCACCACGCGGTGGCGCAGGCGCAGGTTGCGCGCCATGCGCTCACGGCGGAGGTCCAGGTAGCGGTAGCGCAGGCGCGTCAGCTCGCCGGGATCGCTGTCCTGGTTGATCGGGAACGGCGGCGTCTCCGCGGGGTTGAGCACCTCGACGACGCTCGCCTGCACCTCGATCGCGCCGGTGGCCAGTTCGCTGTTCTCGGTGCCGGCCAGCCGCTTCGCCACCATCCCGTCGATGCGGAGCACGTACTCGTTGCGCACGTCGGATGCGACGGCCATGGCCTCGGGCGCGCGCTCCGGATGCACGACGACCTGCACGAGACCCGTCGAGTCCCGGAGATCGAGGAACAGCAGCCCACCGTGATCGCGCCGGCGATGCACCCAGCCGGCGAGCGTCACCCGCTCCCCGTCGTGCTCGGCGCGCAGCTCACCGCAGTCGTGGCTCTTCAGCATCTGATCGCACTCCTCTGGAGCGCGAGTGTCGCATGGGGGCGAACGACGGGGTAGGAGACGGCCGATCGATCGCGTGCGCTGCCGCTTCCATGCGCGGGCCACGGGCTTCTACCCTCGGTCCGTTGATGGAGGTGGACCCGGCGAACTCGAGCGATCGAACGTGCCGTCCGGGCACGGGCAGGAGAGAGAAGCGTGGCGGAGGACCGAGACGAGGTACTGCGGCACTACGAGGGCATGCGCTACACGCTGCTCACGGCCACCGACGGGCTCAGCGACTCGTCGCTGAGCGAACGGTCGCTCGACGGATGGTCGGTCAAGGACCACCTGGCGCACCTCGCGCTCTGGGATGACCTGCGTGCGGCCGAGGTGGTGCGCATCTCCGCCGGCCACGACTCAGCCTGGCGCATGACCGGCGAGCAGGATGCTGCTTACAGCGCACTCGCTCACGACCTGCGGCTGACCCTGTCGCTCGACCAGGTCTGGTGGGAGCTGGCGACATCGCGTCAGCGGCTCGTCGACGCGATCTCGTCCGCGACCGCCAGAGGACTGGACGCATCCCTCTACGGCGAGGCGGGCCTGCGCAGCACGCACGAAGCGCAGCACACCCAGTGGATCCAGCGCTGGCGGGGCGAGCGAGGCATCTAGCCGCGCACGGGTCGTGAGCTCGCATCGTGGTGTGCCGGGGCGCCCACTCGAAGTGACGACGGCCACCGGGTAGAGCACTCGGCTCACCAGCCGGACCCGTGGGGCAGTCCGCCGTGCTGCCGTACCGGTGGTAGAGGAGGCCATATGAAGACCACGCTGATCGTCGACGACACGGTCATGCGTCGCCTGAAGGAACGCGCAGCCCGCGAGCGGACCACCATCTCGAGCCTCGTCGAAGCGGCGTTGCGGAGCTTCCTCGACAGGCCCACGGAACCGCACACGCTCGAGCCGCTCCCGACCTTCCGCGGGGGGAGGGTGCTCGTTGATGTCTCGAATCGTGAAGCGCTGCATGAGGCAATGGAGGCCGCCGGGGTCGAGGAACCCGATCGCTGATGCTCGTGGTCGACACGAACACGATCGCGCCGATCACGCGCTTCAGCCCATCGAGTTCGTCCGCGTCCGCCTCGTAGCCCGCCTCCACGGACCGGCCCATCGCGATGCGCAATCGTGGGTGGCCGGCAACGACGCCGAAGCGATCGGAGATCGCCTCGGCGTGAGTCCGGGCGTCAGTTCCGCGTGATCGCCATCGCTGACAGGTAGGGAAGCGCCGCCTCTGCGCGAGGCCAGTCGGTGCTCTCGAGGTACCCGATCAGCGCTGCATCTCCGACCTTCGCGACCACCACCCGGAGGGATGCCCCCTCGGACGACGTCCAGTTCGCAAGCACGCGACCGCGCTCATCTCCCACCTGGAACGTCCGACGGACCCGTATGAGTGCGGTTGCCTCGAAGCCGGACGGGAGGTCAAACGGGGGCGCATCGGCAACCGCTTCGTAAGCACCGGCAGTCTCGCTCAGGATCCGCTGGAGGACCGAGTCTGCGGAGTCGAGATCCGGCATCGCGCCGAGGTCGACAAGCCTCACTCCGAGCTCGAGAACCGCCGTGGTCTGCTCATTCGGAGTAGCTCCCGCGGACCCGGTTGGGGAATTCGTATGGAGCGACCAGTGGGGCGGGACCACGAACCGAACAGGCAGCCCACGCGCGCTCAGGTCGTACGCCGTGCTGCCGTCTGGCATCGACTCCGCGCGCAGCCGTTCCGGCGTTGGCAATGCCGCGCCGAGATCAAATGCGGCAGCGGCGGGCTTGAACCACGGACTCTCGTCGCCTTCGACCGGCTGGTACTGCCCGTCGACGAACCGATACGTCACGACCTGAACCTGGGTCTCCGCGTCAATGTCCGGGAGGCGGGCCGCGACGCGCACCACCCGCGCCTCCAGGTCGAGTTCCATCTCCGCGGGCCAGGCATTCAGCGGAGGGCGATTCGCGTCGAGCGACTGCTCGAATGCGGCCGGCTCGTAGCTGATCGACGGGCCGGACGCGGAGAACACGCCGGCCGAAGGCAACCGCGGCGTCAGGTCGACGGTGAACATCGGCGGGCCGGGAGCTGCATCCCGCCGGACATGCACTCGCCACAGGAATCGGTCGAGTTCCTCGAGCGTGCTGCTATCGAGTTCTTCCGGCAGCCCGGCGAGGTAGAAGATCGCGAGCACGCGGTCGCCGTCGATCTGCGCGTCCGCCCCCAGCAGGTCGAGGTGCGCCGCCGAGACATCACCCTGTTGGTCGATGACCGCAGGGGCGGGGATCGCCGTTGCGAGGGCAGCGGCTGTCGAGTCGGCCGTGGCAGGCGTCGCGGTCGAGCCGGCAGGGAGAGGCGTCGCCGTCTGCGTCACCTCGGTGAGCGCGCCACCGGAGGAGCAAGCGGCGAGCGCCGCCGTCGCCAGCGCGAGAGCGGTGCGCCACACCAGGGATCGGGGACTCACCATCGCGAGCATCCTCGGCAGGACATTCACAGACCGGATCGCTACTGCGCGTATAACACGGACCTCGTCCGAAGACAGTAGTGCACAACTGCCCGGCACCTGCCGGCGCTGCGCGGATCGGCTGCACAGTGCCCACGAAGCACAGCACACGCAGTCGATCACGCGCTCGCGCGGCGCACTCGCGCCGGCTCCGCTCGCCCTGAAGGCGGGCGGCGGTCGCCGTGGAGCGGCGGGAGAACTATCGCTCAGTCGTTCGAGAGCACCCGCTCGGGCGTGATCTTGAGGATCACGCGCTTCTGCCCCTCGAGTTCGTCGGCGTACGCCTCGTCGCCCGCCTCCACGGGGCGGCCCATCGCCGTGCGCAGCCGGCGGTGCCCGGACACGATCCCGGCGCGGTCGGAGATCGCCTCCGCGCGCCCGTAGACGATCAGCTGTTTACGGCCGTCCTGCACGAGCAAGGAAACGAGCGGCTGCCTCACGGCGTTCCGCCATTTCGCACGGTCGCTCGTCACCGAGATCACGATGTCCGCACCGTTGAACTCGTACATGATCAACGAGAGTTGCGGAGAGCCGTCCCGTCGCCCCGTGCCAAGCACGCCGAGCCTGTGCTCCCTGAGGTAGCTCTGCTGTTCGGCCGTCACCGTCATCTCACCCCCACCCCTTCGGCGCCATCCATCACCGCTCGGTGACGCGCCGCGCGCGCGGCGCGCGGCCGGCGGCGCCCGCCATCATGCGGCAGTGCGCTCGGCGCGTCAGCCCGCCCGCGGCATCCACCGTCGCCCCCCTCCCTCGCGCCCGGGGCGTCAGCCCGTCAGCGGGCATGCACCGGCGGCCGCGTCGCTCGCGCCGGGGGCGGCTGCTACGCTCGTCGCGGAGAGGCGGCTGCCGGCGTGACCCAGCACCCTACCCCCGCACCCGCCGACGCACAGCCGCTCGCGCTGTACCTCCACATCCCGTTCTGCACCGCGAAGTGCGGCTATTGCGACTTCAACTCCTACGCCGGGTTGGAGCATCTCGTGCCCGCGTACACGCCGGCGCTGCGGCGCGAGGCCGAGCTGTGGGCGCCCGCCGCGAAGGGGTGGCGCGTGCGCTCCGTCTTCTTCGGCGGCGGCACGCCCAGCCTCACCTCGCTCGACGACCTCGCCGCGATCATCGCCTCGGTGCGCGAGCACTACGACGTCGACCCCGACGCGGAGTGGACGCTCGAGGCGAACCCCACCGAGCTGACGCGCGCGCACCTGACCGGCATGCGCGCGCTCGGCATCAACCGCCTCTCGATGGGCGTCCAGTCCATGCACGCCGACGAACTCGCGCTGCTCGAACGCCTGCACTCTCCCGAACGCGTGGTCGAGGCCGTCGCGGACGCGCGCGCGGCCGGCTTCGACAACATGAACCTCGACCTGATCTTCGGTCTGATCGACCAGCCGATCGCGGCCTGGCAGGAGACGCTCGAGCGCGTGATCGCGTTCGACCCGGAGCACCTCTCGTGCTACGCGCTGACGGTCGAGCCCGGCACCGCGCTGTACTACCGCGTGCAGCGGGGCCAGCTTGCCGAGCCCGACCCGGACGTCGCCGCCGACCAGTACGAATGGACGCGCGCCCGGCTCGCCGCGGCCGGCTACGAGCAGTACGAGATCTCGAACTGGGCGAAGCCGGGGCACGCCTGCCGGCACAACCTCACATACTGGCGGGCCGAGCCGTACCTCGGGCTGGGCGCCGGAGCGCACTCGTTCTTCATCGGCCGCCGCTTCGCGAACCTGGATGCGCCCAACCGGTACGTCGAGGCGGTGAATGCCGCCTTTGACGAGCGAGTGGCAGTCGGCACGACCGCGATGCGCCAGATCGCCGGCGGCGAAGTACCCGACCGCGAGACGCTGCTCGCCGACGCGATGATCCTCGGACTGCGGCTGATCGACGGCATCGACGTCGCCGCGTTCCGGGCGCAGTGGAACTGCGACCCCCGCGCGGAGTTCGGCGAGGCGCTGGCGCGGCACGAGCGGCTCGGCCTGATCGCACGCGACGACCGGCGCATCCGGCTGACCGATCGCGGGCTGCTGCTCTCGAACGAGGTGTTCGTCGACCTGCTCCCCGAGCCGGCCGACCCGGCTTCCGCTTCCCGCTAGCGCGATGCCGGTGCTCGTCTACCGCTGCGCTCACTGCGGCCGCGAGGTACTCGTCCGGCACGCCGGACCGCTGACCGAGGCGGAGATCGCGCGCCGCCGCGAAGAGGAGATGCGTCCGCCCGCTCGCGGCCGCCGCGGCACGATGGGCTTCAGCGAGCGCTTGCGCGACGACATCTGGGTCGGCATCTCGGAGTCGCGCGAGTTGATCCCTCGCGAAGCGCTACCGACGCACTGCCCGGCGTGCGGCCGTCCGTCGCTCGCAGAGGCCCGCACGCTGGAGTGACCTCGCCCGATCCCGCGGACCCTCACCCCCGCTCTCGCTCCCGCCTGCCCTGAGCCGAGCGAATGGGGGAGCGGGAGCGGATGAGGGTCTTACACTCCCGGCCATGTTCGTCATCGGCACCGCGGGCCACGTCGATCACGGGAAGTCGGCGCTGATCGAAGCGCTCACCGGCACGCATCCCGATCGCCTGAAGGAAGAGCAGGAGCGCGGGCTCACCATCGAGCTGGGCTTCGCGTGGCTCACGCTGCCGTCGGGGCGTGAAGTCTCGATCGTCGACGTGCCGGGGCACGTCCGCTTCGTGCGGCACATGCTCGCCGGCGCCGGCGCGATCGACCTCGCGCTGCTCGTGATCGCCGCCGACGAGGGGATCATGCCCCAGACCCGCGAGCACCTCGAGATCCTCGATCTGCTCGACGTGCGTCACGCCGTCGTCGCGCTCACGAAGATCGACCTCGTCGACGCTGACTGGGCCGACCTCGTCGAGGAGGAGGTGCGCGAACTCCTCGAGCCGACGGCGCTCGGCGGCGCGCCCGTCGTACGCGTCTCGAGCGTCACGCGCGAGGGCATCGACGCGCTGCTCACCACGCTCGACGCGGCGCTCGATGCGGTGCCGGAGCCGGAGGACATCGGCCGCCCCCGCCTCGGCATCGACCGCGTGTTCACGATGTCCGGCTTCGGCACGGTGGTCACCGGCACGCTGCTCGACGGACGCGTGCGCATCGGCGACACGCTCGACGCGACGCCCGGTGGGCCGAGCGCGCGCGTGCGCGGGCTCCAGACGCACCGTCGTGCGGTGGACGAGGCGCAACCCGGCACGCGCGTCGCGGTGAACCTCGCCGGCGTGGCGACGGACGATCTCGCGCGCGGGCAGGTGCTCGCGCCACCGGGACGCATGACCACCGCGCGCACGCTCGATGCGCGCCTGCGCGTGCTCGATCACCGCGCGGTACGCCACAACCTCCGCGTCTCGGTCCACCTCGGCACGGCGGAGGTGCAGGGACGCGTGCGCGTGATCGCCGCGGACGCGATCGCCGCCGGGGAAGCGGGCTGGTGCCAGCTCGTGCTCGCGGAGCCGCTGGCCGCGGTGCCCGGCGACCTCTTCGTGTTACGCGTCTCGGACGAGACGGTCGCCGGTGGCCGCGTCGTTGAGGTGAACGCGCCACGCCACCGTCGCCACGAGCCGCGCACGCTCGAGCGCCTCGCCGCGCGCGCGGAAGGCACGCCCGAGAGCCGGCTGCTCGCGGCGCTCGAGCGCGCGGAGCCGGCGAGCGCCGCCGCGCTCGCGGCCGGCGTCGAGGTCGACGCCGGGCTGATCGCAAGCACGTTGGACGCGCTCGTCGCCGCCGGCGACGTGCGCGCGCTCGCGGGCGAGCGCCAGGGCACGCTCTACATCACGAGCGCCGGCCTCGCGCGACTGCGCGCCGAGACGCTGCGCGTGCTCGCGGCCTATCACCGCGAGCGCCCGCTACGCGTCACCATGCCGCGCGAGGAGCTGCGCAGCCGCCTGCGCCTGCCGCAGCGCGAGTTCGGCGCCGTGCTCGACGCGCTCACGCCCGAGATCGCGGCGCGCGGCGAGGGCGTGGCCGAAGAAGCGTGGACGCCCGCGCCGGACGAACGCGAGCGCCACGCGATCGACGAAGTCATGCGCACGCTGCGGGACGCCGGCCTCCAGGCGCCACGGCTCGCGCCGGACGGCGAGGTCGTCGCGTACCTGGTGGGCGCCGGGCTCGCGATCGACTGCGGCGACGGGCTGCTGCTCGACGCGGACGCGTTCCGCGCCGCGCAGGACGCGATCGTCGCGCTGCTCGAGGCACGCGCGAGCATCACGCTCGCCGAGGCGCGCGACGCGCTTGCCACGAATCGCCGCTCGACCCAGGCGGTGCTCGAGACGCTCGACCGCCGCGGCGTCACGCGCCGGCAGGGCGAGGGCCGCGTGCTCGGCGACGCCGCGCGCGCGCGCCCGGCGTAGCCTCCGGCGTCCCAGGGAGCGGCCGATGCGCTTCGCGATCAACGTCCCCAACTTCGGCGAGTACTTCGACCCGCGCTTCGCCGGCGAGCTGGCGGCGGACGCCGAAGCGCACGGGTGGGACGGCTTCTTCGTCTGGGACCACATCAACGCGGCCTACGAGCCGGGCACGCCGCTCGCCGACCCGTGGATCCTGCTCGCCGCGATCGCACTGGCCACCGAGCGCATCCGCATCGGCACGCTGGTCACGCCGCTGCCACGGCGCCGGCCGTGGACGGTCGCGCGCGAGACCGTCACGCTCGACCACCTCTCGCGCGGCCGGCTGACCCTCGGCGTCGGGCTCGGCTATCCACCCGACCTCGAGTACGCGGCGCTCGGCGAGGACGCCGACGACCGCACGCGCGCCGATCGACTGGATGAGGGACTCGCCGTGCTCGCCGGACTGTGGAGCGGCGAGCCGTTCAGCTACGAAGGCGAGCACTACCGCCTCACGGACGTGCAGTTCCTGCCGAAGCCGGTGCAGCAACCGCGCATCCCGATCTGGGTCGCGCAGATGTGGCCGCACCGGCGCCCGCTGCGCCGCGCCGCGCGGTGGGATGGCGTCGTGCCGATCGACCCCGCGTCACCCGACATGATCCCGTCCGTGGATCGGGTGCGCGAGGTCGCCGCCTACGTCCGCGCCCACCGCGTGAGCGACGCGCCCTTCGATGTCGTGGTCCCCCTTCGCGTCGACGAAGACCGCGCTGCGACGGTAGGGAGAGCGCGCGGGTACGAGGACGCCGGGGCGACGTGGGCGCAGGTAAGCGCATGGTCGGTCGAGGAGTTGCGCGCGCGGATCGCGGCGGGGCCGCCGCGGACGGAGGAGCGCCCCGTCTGATGCCACCCGCCGCGTCCAGAGCACCTGGCGCACCTGACGCCAGCGCCGGCTGGCAAGCCGGTGTGCGCGCCGCATCGCGCGCACCTGACGCACTCAGGCAAGCGCCGGCTGGCAAGCCGGTGTGCGCGCCGCATCGCGCGCACCTGACGCACTCAGGCAAGCGCCGGCTGGCAA
>JBBDXH010000180.1:0-5962 GCA_040902395.1 Dehalococcoidia bacterium | reverse complement strand
GCACCTGGCGCACCTGACGCCAGCGCCGGCTGGCAAGCCGGTGTGCGCGCCGCATCGCGCGCACGTGACCTGACGCACCTGACGCCAGCGCCGGCTGGCAAGCCGGTGTGCACGCCGTCTCCGCGAGCACTCCGCGACCGGCACCCCTCCCGGCGAGCCGAGACGGAAACGTGACGCGCGGTGTCGCCGAGCCCGCCGAGGCCGCTCCTCTAGGCGGCGGCGTGAGGTTCGCTGCGACGGCCGAGGTGTAGCCAGCGACGGAAGTCGTCGTTCTCCCAGGCGACCAGCACCTGGGCAGCGATCGCGATGCTCGAGTACACGCCCGAGATCACACCGATCAGGATCACGAGCAGGAAGTCGCGGATCGTCACGCCGCCGAGCAGCAGCATCGCCATGACCGTGATCAGCACGGTGATCGACGTATTGAGCGAGCGCGCGAGCGTCTGCACGAGCGCCGCGTTCACGTTGTCCTCGAACGGCGCGTTGGGCGCGACCGTCACGTTCTCGCGGATGCGATCGAAGACCACGATCGTGTCGTGCACCGAGAAGCCGATCACGGTCAGGAGACCGGTCACGAACATCAGGTTGACCTCAGTGCCGAAGAGCTTGCCGAAGAGCGAGAACGCGCCGACCACGATGATCACGTCGTGGAGCAGCGCGATGATCGCGGATGCGCCGTAGCGGAACGGCCGCGGTACGGACGAGAACGCCCACGCCACATAGGCGAGGATGAAGATCGCCGCGACGATCATGGCAACGGTGGCATTGCGCACGGCCACGGTCGATACGACCGCGGAGACGCTGGCGAACTCGAGCACGTCGAACGCGCCGAAGCGTTCGCGCAGCGCGTTCTCGATCACGGTGCGTTCGCCCTGGTCGGGCGCCCCGGAATCGCCGGTCGTCCCGCCCGTTGCCGCGGGCACGAAGTCGCGCACGTGTTCGGCGTCCACGTAGCCGAGCGCGCTGCCGACCGTGATCTCGTAGACCGTGCGCGCGCCGCCGTCACACGTGTCGACGACCCGCACGACGTTCGCGGAGGTGCCCACCGGCTCACGGCTGACGATCGTGAAGAAATCGCAGGGGTCGTCGTGGAACGCACTGCGCACCAGCACCTCGCCCGAGGCGCCCTCGGCGCCGAGCGTCACCGTGCCCACGGGCACGAGCGGCTGGGGGCCGGGCGGAGAGGCCGCGGCGGTCGGTTCGGGCGCGACCTCCGTGAACGAGCCCTCCGGCACCGTGAGCTCACTCGTGCGGATGAGGTACGTGTTCGCGCCCACGGACTGGATGCGTACCTCGGGGTGATCGAGCGACGCGTAGAGGTCACGCAGCTCGGCCTCGTCGACCCGACCCTCGAACTGGATCTGGGTAGTGGTGCCGGCCGTGAACTCGATGCCCGCACGCAATGTGGGCGGGATCGCGAGCACGATCAGCGCGATCACCACGAGCACGCCGCTCCCGATGAAGAACCAGTGCCGCTGACCGACCAGGTCGAACCTCACGCGGTGCTGCCCTCCTCAGCCGCCGAGACGGCGCGCAGGTCGGGCACCATCCAGTCGTGATGGCGCGAGATGCGTGTGCCGATCAGCGCGCGCATGAACGTGCGGGTGACGGTGATCGCGGAGAACAGCGACACGATCACGCCGACGCCGAGCGTGAGCGCAAAGCCCTGCACGAGCGGCGCGTCGAACGCGCCGAGCAGCGGCAGCGAGACCCCGCCGCCGAGCACCCACAGGATCGCGCAGGTGATCATGGTGGTGACGTTCGAGTCGCGGATCGACGGCCACGCGCGCGCGAAGCCGGCATCGATCGACGCGGCGTACGAGCGCCCCGAGCGCAGCTCCTCCTTCAGACGTTCGAAGATCAGGACGTTCGCGTCGACCGCCATGCCGATCGAGAGCACGAAGCCGCCGATGCCGGCGAGCGTCAAGGTGATCGGAACGAGCTTGAAGATCGCGAGCGTGAGCGTCGTGTAGACGATCAGCGCGGCCCCGGCGAGCACGCCGGGCAGGCGGTAGTAGAGCACCATGAACAGGATCACGAGCAGCAGGCCCACCTCACCGGCGAGCACCGAACGCGTCACGGAGTCCGCCCCGAGTGTGGCGTCCACGCTCTGCTCCTGGAGCACGGTGAGTTGAAGCGGCAGCGCACCCGAGTTGAGCTGCACGACCAGCTCGCGCGCACGGTCGAGCGGGAGGTTCGTGATCTGACCACGCTCTCGGATCTCGCTCTGCACCGTCGGAGCAGACAGCAACTCCTCGTCGAGGAAGATCGCGAGCGGCCGGCCGATCAGCCGGGTGGTCAACTGCCCGAAGAGCTCGGGGCCGTCACCCTGGAGCTCGAAGCTGACCGCGGGGTTGCCGAGCTGATCGGCCGAGACGAACGCGTTCGACTTCAGGTAGCGACCGGTCAGCGAGATCCGCCGGCCGTCGACGATGCCCGTCGCCTGCTGCCACTGCCGCTGCGGATCGCACGCACCGACCTCACCGATCAGGTCGGTGGCGGGCTCACAGAAGCGCAGGAGCGCGGTACGTCCGAGCAGTCTGCGTGCCTCTTCGGGCGTCAGGCCGGGCAGCTGCACGGCGATGTCCGAACTTCCCTGCCGGGTGATCTCGGCCTCGGTCACGCCGATGCCGTCAACGCGGCGACGCAGCACCCGAATCGTGCCGTCGACCGCGTCGTCGAGGTTGCCCTCGGCGTCTTCCGCGAACGAGCCGTGGAGCAGCAGGCGCGTTCCGCCCTGGAGGTCGAGCCCGAGCCGCATGGTGTCGCGTTCGAAGCCGCCAATGGACACGCCGCGGCCCTGCGGCCATGGGATGGCGGAAGGCAGGTACTGGCCGGGATCCTGCGGCCAGATCACCCACGTTGAACCCAGCAGCACCACAAAGATCACGGCCAGCGGGAAGATGCGGCGGACGAGGGGGTTCACGCTCGGCCTTCCCGCGCGGTGTGCTCGTCGGCCGGCGCGTCGACATGCGGGTCGGCCGGCGCGTCGACGTGCTCGTCGGCGCGCCCGGGCTCGGCCTCCGAGCGGCCCTCCGAGCGGCGAGGCATGATGCTGTCGATCGCCCCGGGCGTCCCGCGCAGGCGCACGCCGGGAGCGACTTCGAGCACGATCTCGCTTGGCTCGTTCTCGCGGGTGTTGATCTCGCGCACCGTCGCGTAGAAGCCACCGGCCGTCAGCACCTCGTCACCCACCTCGAGCGACGAGATGTCGCGACGGTGCTTTTTCTGCTGGTTGAGCACCGGCTTCAGGAGGATGAAGTAGAAGAGCAGCACGAGCCCGAGTGGAAGGAGCACGAACTCCATCAGGCGTCGTCCTCGGACGGTCGACCGGCCAGCGCCCGCTCGCCGGACTCGCCGGGCCGCGCGCGGACGAACGGCGCCTCCAGCTTCACGAGGTCGTCCGTCGAGTCGAGCCGGTCCACGTAGACGATGCCGTTGACGTGGTCCGTCTCGTGCTCGAGCGCCTGCGCCAGCAGATCGTCCTCGGCCTTGACGCGGACCTCGCGGCCGAGCGGGTTGAGCGCCTTCACCGTCACGCGCAGCGAGCGCGTGAGGTTGCCGCGATAGCCGGGCACGGAAAGGCAGCCCTCGTCGAGCCGGCGCTCGCCGGAGCGGCGCACGACCACGGGATTGATCAGTGCGTACGGCTCCTCGTCGGGCATCCCGATCACGACGATACGCAGGCTGACGCCGATCTGCGGCGCCGCAATACCGACGCCCTGCGCCTCGATCATCGAGTCCGTCATGTCCAGGATCAGCCTGCGGATGGAGTCGTCAATGCGCCGCACCTTCTTCGCGGGGCGTCGCAGCACGGGATCGCCGAGGTAGCGGATGGGACGCACTGTCACGGCCGCGAGTGTATCCGAGGTTCGCTGCTCAGTCTTTCACGGCTCGCCCGTCCCGCATCACCGCAAGCGCCGCACGCGCGCCGCGCCGCGGCGTACACGCGTTACCGTGCGCGCGTCGCGAACGCGACATCACGTCCCCCGCCGCCAGGAGGAAGATCGCCCGGTGAGCCCGCTGCTTCGGTCGCTTCGCGTGCTCGAAATCGGCGGCCGCGGCGCCGCGATCTGCGGGCGGCTCTTCGCCGAGCTCGGCGCCGACGTGCTCGCCGTACGCACGGCGCAAGCCGGCGCAGCGGTGGACGACGAAGCCCGCGCGCTCGATGCGGCGAAGCGTGTCGTGGTGCTCGACCCGACCGCGCGCCGGGACGGCGAGCGTCTCGTGGCGCTGACCGTCGAGGCCGACCTGGTCGTCGTCGAAGGAGCGCCTGCGCTGCTCGCCGAACGCGGGCTGGCGCCGGAGCAACTTGCGCAGCGCAATCCCGGCGCGGTGATCGCGGCAATCACCCCCTTCGGCCTGACGGGTGCGCGTCGCGACCACCGCGGCAGCGATCTCGTCGCCTTCCACGCCAGCGGGATCGCGCGACTGCTCACCGGGCATGTCGAGCAGCTCGAGGCCGAGCCCCCGGTGCGGGCCGCCGGTGAGCAGTCCGACTTCATCGCAGGGATCACCGCCGCGTGTGCCGCGATGCATGCGCTCTACGCGCGCGCGGCCCGCGGTCAGCTGATCGACGTCTCCGCGCAGGAGGCGCTGGCGCTGATGGCGGCGCGTGAGCTGGCGATGCCGGGCTTCGGCGGCGTGCCCGCCCCGCGCGATGGCGCCGTGCGCGGCGGCGGTGCGGTGATCCACGTGCTGCCCGCTGCCGACGGCTTCGTGGCCGTCTCGCCGCGCGAGGAGCATCAGTGGGCACGCTGGCTCGGTGTGCTCGGTGACCCGGTGTGGAGCTCGGATCCGCGCTTCGCGACGCGCGCCGCGCGCACGGAGCACTTCGACGCGCTCTATCCGCTGATGGCCGAGTGGAGCGGTACGCGTACCCGGGCGGCGATCTTCGAGGCAGCCCAGGCCGCGCACGTCCCCTGCTTCCCCTTCGGGCTGCCCGCCGACATGCTCGCCCTCGCGCAGCTCCGCCACCGCGACTTCTTCGTCGCCCGCGATCTCGGCGGGCCGCGGCCGCTGCTCACGACGCGGCCACCGTTCGGCCTTCCGGCGGGCGACTACGCCGACTCGCCCGAGGCGGGCATCGGTGACGCGGGCTGGCTCCCGCGCACCGCCGCCGGCACCGACGCGACGCTCCAGCCGGCAGGCGCGCTTCCGCTCGCCGGCGTGCGCGTGGTCGATCTGTCCTGGGTGATCGCCGGGCCCACGTGTACGCGTTACCTCGCGCTCATGGGCGCAGAGGTGATCAAGGTCGAGGCGCCCGACCGCCCGGACACCGGGCGCACCTCAGAACTGCACGATGTGCTCGGGCAGTCGAAGCTCGCGCTGGCGCTCGACCTCAAAGCGCCGGGCGCACTCGACGCGCTGCGCCGCGTGATCGCGCAGAGCGACGTCGTCGTCGAAAACTTCGCGACCGGGGTCATGGAGCGGCTCGGCCTGGGCTACGACGCGCTGCGTGCGATTCGCCCGAACATCGTGATGCTCTCGGCATCCGGCCTCGGCCGCACGGGGCCCGGCGCCGAGCTCGTCGCCTACGGCAACCTGCTCAGTGCGTACTCGGGCTTCTCGACGCTCAACGGCTTCCCCGGCGGCGAGCCGCGCACCGGCCTCGCCTGGGCCGACCCGTTGTGCGGCCTGCTGATGGCGTTCGGCGTCGTGGCCGCACTGCATCATCGCGACCGGGGCGGCGGCGGGCGGCACATCGACTTCTCCATGCTCGAAGGGCTGCTGTGGACGATGCCGGGCGCGCTGTTGGCCGAGCAGCTCGGTCGCGACACGCCCGGACCGTCAGGCAACGACGACCCGGTGCACGCGCCGCATGGCGTCTACCGCTGCACCGGCGACGATCGCTGGCTCGCCATCGCCGTCACCGCGGACGAGGAGTGGCGCGCGCTCCAGTCCGCGGTGCCGGCGCTGGCGGTGCTCGGCGCGCTCGGCGCGGCCGCGCAGCGCGTCCGGC
>JBBDXH010000179.1:0-16182 GCA_040902395.1 Dehalococcoidia bacterium | reverse complement strand
AGAGGCGACCGGAAAGGAGTGTCGCTGGGCAGCCCCATGTGCAGGTATGACGCCCCCGCAGGACATAATCGACTCACCGCGAGGAAAGCCGAGTCCACCCCGGAGGGGGTCAGCACGCGGGGACGCCCGGTCGCGGCGTCTGCGGAGTTCACGGATGGTGGGGTTTGGTGGAGATGGGGGGGCTCGAACCCCCGACCTTCGCATTGCGAACGCGACGCTCTCCCAGCTGAGCTACATCCCCACGCGAACACATTTTCGCCGCGGCACCCAGTATAGGAATCGCCCATCGGCAGCGGCAATTCGCAGCGCCCGACCGCCGGCTTCCGGCGTCAGTCGTCGAGCAGCCCGGGGAGCGGGTCGATGGTCATGCGCTTTCCCGCGACGTCTACGTCGAGCACGACGTTGGGGATCGCCGGGATGAGCACGTCGCGAGCGCCCTGGCGGCGGACGACGTAGACGTCGTTCGCGCCGGTCGACAGGACGTCGACGAGCCGCCCCACGGCCTCGCCGTCGGGCATCACCACGTCCATTCCCACCAGGTCGTCGACGTAGTACTCGCCCGGCGGGAGTTCGCGCAGCTCGTCCTCTTCGATCTCGATGACCTCGCCGCGCAGCGCTTCCGCTGCCGTCCGGTCCGGGTAGCCCTCGAAGCGCAGGATGGGATAGCCGTACGGCTCCACGTGTTCGAGCACGCGCCGGCGTTGCCCGCGGATCAGCAGCTCGGCGTCGACGGCGAGGCGGTCGGGGTTCGAGGTGAGCGGCGTGACCTTGACGTGGCCCTTGAGGCCCCACGCAGCGTTGATCATGCCGACGGCGACACGGCCCATGTCGCGGCTCCGGCGGAGCCTATTCGATGCTGAGCGAGGCGCGGACGCCGGCGCGCACGGACGCCACGTGCAGGAGCGAGCGAATCGCGTTGGCGCATCGGCCATCGCGGCCGATGATCCGCCCCTTGTCTTCGTCGTTCACGTAGAGGTGGAGCACGATGCGGTCGCCGTCGTGCTCCTCCTCCACCGCGACCTCATCGGGGTGGTCGGCGAGTGCACGGGCGAGGTACTCGATCAGTGCTTTCATGGGAACTCCCTGCCGGGCGTACGAGCCGTGGTTACTCCGCCGCCGCGGCGGGCGCGTCGCCGGCGTCGGCGGCGGGCTGGGCGGCGGGCTGGGCCGCGGCCTCGGCGGCCTCGGCAGCGGCCGGGGGCTGCGCCGCGGCGGCCTCATCGGCCGCGCGCGCGGCCGCGACCTCGACGTTGGATGGCCGGGTGGTGCGCGTCGGCGGCTCGACCGTCGTCAGCCCGCGCTGGAAGAGCATGCGGTGCACCGTCTCCGACGGCAGCGCACCGACGGACAGCCAGTGCCTCACACGCTCTTCGTTGAGCACCACCGTGTTCGGCTCGTCGCGCGGGTTGTAGTGCCCCAGGATCTCCACGAAGGCGCCGTCGCGGGGCGCGTTCTGATCGGCCACCACCACGCGGTAGGAGGCCTGCTTTTTCTTACCCGTGCGTCGCAGTCGAATCCGTAGCAAGCCGTCCTCCGGGGATCGGAATCGTCGCCGATTCAGTGTGGTGGTGCGGGGCCGGGCGCTAGAGGCCGAGCATACGCATGAGACCGCCGGCGCCCTTGCCGGTGGTCATCGCCTGCATCAGTTTCTTCGCATCCTTGAACTGGTTCAAGAGCCGGTTCACGTCGGCCGGCGAGGTGCCCGAACCGAGAGCGATTCTGCGCCGCCGAGAACCATTGAGCACGTCCGGGTGCCGGCGTTCCTCGAGCGTCATCGACTGGATGATCGCCTCGGATTGCTTGAAGAAGGAGTCGTCCAGGCTCGCGCCGCCGAGTTGCTTCGACAGGTTCCCGCCGCCCGGCAGCATCTCGAGCAGTCCGCTCAGCGGTCCCATGCCTTTCATCTGCTGCATCTGCGCGAGGAAGTCCTCGAGGTCGAACTGACCCGTGCGCATGCGCTTCGCGACGTCCTTCATGTCGCGATCGCCCATCGTCTCCCGCGCCTTTTCGACGAGCGACATCACGTCGCCCATGCCGAGGACGCGGGACGCGAAGCGATCCGGGTGGAACTCCTCGAGCGCCTCGAGGCGCTCGCCGGTGGTGATGAACTCGATCGGCAGGCCGGTGACCTCGCGCACCGAGAGCACCGCCCCGCCGCGCGTGTCCGAGTCGACCTTGGTGACGACAACGCCGGTGCCTTCGATCGCCTCGTCGAAGTCGCGCGCGAGCGTGACGGCCTCCTGGCCGGTCATCGCGTCGACGACGATCAGGATCTCCGTGGGATCGACCTCGTCGGCGAGCGCGGCGAGCTCGTCCGCGAGCGCGTCGTCGAGGGCGACCGCGCCGCGCGTGTCGATCACGATTGCGTTCGCGCCGATGCGCTTCGCTTCCTTCATCGCGCGACGCACCACCTCGACGGCGGGCGCCTCTCGCGTCTCGACCCACACGGGCACGTCGATCTGCTGTCCCAGTACCTGGAGCTGTTCGCTCGCGGCTACGCGCTCGAAGTCCGTCGCCACCAGCAGCGGCGTACGTCCCTCTTTCTTGAAGCGCAGCGCGAGCCGAGCGGCGAGGGTGGTCTTGCCGGAGCCCTTCGCCCCCACGATCAGCACCGTGGTCGGGCCATCGGTGGCGTAGCGCAGTGCGTGGTGATCGCGGCCGAGCACCTCGACCAGCTGGTCGTGCACGATGCCGATCACCTGCTGGCCGGGCGTGATCGAGTTGAGCACCTCCCGGCCGAGCGCGCGCTCGCGGACGCGCGCGATGAAGTCGCGCACGACCTTGAAGTTCACGTCTGCTTCGAGCAGCGCGATGCGCACCTCGCGCAGCGCCTCGTCGAGGTCTTTCTCCGCGATCTTGCCGGAGGACCCGAGGCGCCGGAACGTGTGCTGGAGGCGATCGGAGAGTGCGTCAAGCATGCGACGGTCAGTCTAGCGGCCGCGGAGGGTCAACGCGATTGAGGCTCGCGCGGCGGCGCCGACGGGCGCGGTGTAGATTGCCGAAGACAGCGCAGCAGCCCGGGAGGCAGCACGATGGCGAAGAAAGCACTCAGGCGGCTCCGCCAGGAGATCATCGACGCCGGCGAGCAGCTGCTCGAGTCCGGTGTCATGCAGATCAGCAGGCACGGGAACATCAGCGCGCGGATCCCCGGCAGCGATCGCTTCCTGCTCACGGCCGGCGGCTCGATCGGCGCGCTACGCCCCGACCAGATCGCGCTCTTCGACCTCGACGGCACGCTGCTCGAGGGCGCCGTCGAGCCGGCCGCCGCCGAGATCGTGGACATGCACAGCATCGTCTACCGGCTCCGGCCGGAGGTTGGCGGCGTCGTGCACACGCACTCGCCGGCGGCGACGAGCTTCGCGGTCGCGGGACTGCCGATCCCGCTGATCTACGAGGCGATGGCGCGCTTCGACATGACCGACGGCGTGCCCGTCGCAGGCTACGGCCCCCGCGGCTCGCGGGAATCGGTCGAGGAGATCGCGAAGGCGATCCGCGCGCACGCGCACATCGGCGGGGTGCTGCTCGCGAACCACGGGGTGCTCGCGTTTGCCGGCAGCGCCTCCGGCGCCGCCCGGGCGAACATGGTGATCGAGGAGACCGCGGTGCTTGCGCTCAACGCTCGCGTGCTCGGCGGCGCGCGCGAGATCCCGGCCGCGATGGTGGCGCACACGCAGGCGCGGCGCGACGAGTTCGCGGCGGCCGGCGTGCTCCAGGCCACCGCGCCGTAGCCGCGCGTTCGGTCAGCGCGCCGGCCGGCTCGCCACGTCACGAGCGGCCGCGATCAACGCGCTCAGCGCGTCACGCTGCGCGGTGACGTCGTCGGCGGAGCGCAGCTTCACGTGACGCAACCGCTTGCCGGTGCCGCCGAGCGCACCGCTCGGGTCCGGCAGTTCCGTGCCGCGGAAGAAGCCGAGGTTCACCCAGCCGCGGTGCACGCCGATCGCGGCGATGCCCCAGCCGTCCGCGCCGTACTGGCGTGCGCCAAAGCCGAAGCCATTGTCGCCGCGCGCGGCCGTCTCGCCCACGTCGGGCAGCACCTCGTGCACGAGCGCACGCGCCGCGTGCGCGGTCGCTCGCACTGCGGGCGTGCTCGCCGCGAGCCACGCGTCGATTTCGCGCTTCGACAGGCGCACCGGCTTCGGCATGCGCGGTCCTCCTAGAGCTCGTCGTGAAGCTCGGCGACCGAGCGGATGACGCGCCGCGGCCGCGCGGCGTGACGTGCGGGCAGGCCGTCGCCGGCGACGTCGACCCACACCGCCTGCATCCCGAGGCGGAGCGGCGCGCCGACGTCCCACTCGAGGTGATCTCCGACGAATGTCGCCTCGCCGGCGCTCACGTCGAGCGCGCGTAGCGCCGCGGCGTAGACCGAGGCATCGGGCTTGCCGGCGCCGAACTCGCCCTCGATCTGGAGGTGGTCGAAGTGGGGAGCGAGCGCGAACTGGTCGATCTTCTTGTGCTGATCGGCGGCGGTGCCGTTGGTCACGAGCGCGAGTGCGCAGCCGCGCGTGCGCAGCGCCTCGAGCAGCTCGACCGCGCCGGGCACGAGCGCGACCCCGGCCTCGCGCAGATCGCGGAAATGATGCGCCAGCACGCGCGGCGTGTCCGCGTCGGCCGGAGCGACGCCGGCACGCGCGAACGCGAGCCGCACGATCTCCGCACTGGCGGCGCGCAGGTCACGGCGGCCGGCGCGGTGGCGATCGGCGTCGGACCAGTACCACGCGCCCGTCGCGCGGATGACGTCGGCGAACGGCTCCGGCTCGAGGCCGCCGAGCCGGTCGCTCGCCCAACGGCACGCCTCGCTCCAGGCCCAGGTCTGGTTGCCCGTGAAGTCGATCAGCGTGTCGTCGAGGTCGAAGAGCACGGCTCTCGTGTTGCGGAGCATGCCTGCGATTCTGCCATGGGCGAGCCGTCCGCGCTGTTACTGACCGGTCGCGCTCCGTGACCCCACCGTGCGTTCGGTGTCAGGCGAGCGTCGTTACTTCGGTGACCCGCTCCGCCGCGCGCTCGCGCGCCGGCCGGCTCGACGCCGGCGCTACAGCTCGTCGTGGAGATCGGCGACCGAGCGGATGATCCGGCGCGGCCGCGCCGCGTGGCCCGTCGGGAGGCCATCGCTGGTGATGTCGATCCACACCGCCTGCATGCCGGCCCGCAGCGGCCCACGGACGTCACACTCGAGATCGTCACCGATGAAGGTCGCGTCGGCGGCCTTCACGCCAAGCGCACCGAGCGCCGCGTCGTAGACGGACGCGTCCGGCTTGCCGGCACCGAACTCGCCCTCGATCTGGATGTGGTCAAAGTGGCGCGCGAGATCGAATCGGTCGATCTTCGGGCGCTGACTGCGCGCGCCGCCGTTCGTCACGAGCGCCAGCGAGGCGCCGGCCGCGCGCAGCCTCTCGAGCAGAGCCACGGCTCCGTCGACGAGCGCCATACGGCCGTCGCGGAGCTCGCAGTACCGGTGGGCGATCTCCGCGGCGAGCGCGGGCGGCGTTCCGCCCACGCCGAGTCGCGCGAGGGACCGGCGCACCATCTCCACGCGTGCGCTCTGCGGGTCACGCAGCACCTGCCGTGGCCCACCGGCCCCTCGTAATACCGGTCCGCGGTCACCCGGATGACCTCGGCGAGGCGCACCGCGTCGAGCTCGGGCAACTGCTCGCCCGCAAACCGGCACGCCTCGCTCCACGCCCACGCCTGATTGGCGCCGATCACGACGAGCGTGTCGTCGAGGTCGAACAGCACCGGTCGCATGTCACGGAGCACGGGCGATCGTCCCCTCACGGCTCATAGCGGAGCGCCCGGGCAAGCCCCGGCTGAGAGACCGGGGTGCGCGGGCGGGCGGGCCGTCCGCCGTGCTCCGGTGAGATCGCGGCGGCAACGATCGCGACCCGCGATCACCGCGGGGTGCCGACCGATGTTCCGCGCACCCCGGCTTCTCAGCCGGGGCTTGCCACAGAGCACCATGTGGCGCGCCAGTGGCCGGGAGCCGGATCGGCTACTCGAGCCCGCGCTCCGCGATCAACGCGCAGACGTCGACGAGGCGGCACGAGTAGCCCCACTCGTTGTCGTACCAGGTCACCGTCTTCGCGAGGTCCCCGTCGACGACCATCGTCGACGGCGCGTCGTGAATCGCCGATGCGGGGTGTCCCTTGAAGTCCATCGACACCAGTTCCTCGCGCTCGTACGCGAGATAGCCCTTGAGTGGCCCGTCCGCCGCCGAGAGGAACGCCTCGTTGATCTCGCCGACGGACGGGCGGTCGCGCAGGTCCGTGACGAGGTCAACCACGGACACCGTGGGCGTGGGCACGCGGTACGCGAACCCGTCGAACTTGCCGGCGAGCGCGGGGATGATCTGGCCGACGGCGTCGGCGGCGCCTGACGACGTGGGGATGATGTTGAGCGCGGCCGCCCGGGCACGCCGCAGGTCCTTGTGCGAGTTGTCCACGAGGTTCTGGTCGCCGGTGTAGGAGTGGATCGTCGTCATCAACCCGCGCTTCACGCCGAAGGCGTCGTGGAGCACCTTCACCGCGAGCACGACACAGTTGGTCGTGCACGATCCGGCGGAGATGATGCTGTGCTCACCCGGGCGATAGTCGCCTTCGTTCACGCCCATGATCACGGTCCAGTCGACGCCCTTCGCCGGCGCCGAGATCAGGACCTTCTTCACGGAGTCGCGCAGGTGCGCGCGGGCGGCCTTGCCGTCGCGAAACTTGCCCGTCGCGTCGATCACCAGGTCAACGTTGGCGTCGCCCCACGGGATCTCGGCCGGGTTGTCGTAGTTGAAGACGCGGACCTCGTGACCGTCGACGGTGAAGCAGTCCTTGCCGTCGACGATGGTGGCGGGGAACCGTCCGTAGTCCGAGTCATGGCGCAGCAGGTGCGTGCGAATGGCGACCGGGCCGCGGTTGATCGCAACGATCTCGAAGTCGTCGCGCCTTCGTTCCCACCATGCGCGGAACGCCTGCCGCCCGGTGCGGCCGAAGCCGTTGATCCCCACCCGCAGCGTCATGTCCTCGCCCTCCGCTTCCTCCGCCCGCGCGATGTTCCTGCGGCCACTGAGAGCGATCGCGCCCGTGTGGGGAGGGCACGAGCGGCGGCCACGCGGTCGCCGCAACGCAGCGATCCTAGCGAGAACTCGCCCAGCGTGGGAGTGGCGACCGGGCCGTGGGGTAGCCGCCTCGGTCGCAGCGGGCGCACGTCGACGATCGCGTGGCGTCGCCGATCGTGTACGGCCCCCGTCGGGTGTCGCTCGTTACTCGCTAGAAGAGCAGCCGGCGGGGGGCGTCCGCGCTCTGCCGGCGGAACTCGACGAGCAGGTGACGACGACGGCCGTCGACGTCCTCAGCCTCCTCCACGCGACAGCGCGAGGCGTCGCCGAGCAGGCGCTCGGTCTCCGCGACGTACGCGACGATGCGCTCCCGCAGCTCTGCGGGCGCGGGGAACTGCTGCGGCAGGTGGAGCGCGGTATGGAGCTGGACCAGCCCGACCCGCAGGAGCCAGCCGAGCTCGAGCTGTGCCCAGCCGAGGTGGAAGGCCTCATCGGCGAAGATCAGCGGGTAGCGCTCGTGGTTCGCTTCGTTGGCGACGAGCAGCGCGGTCGGGCCGAAGTTTGGGCGGGCGAAGTCGCTGGCGGCGCGATAGATCACGCGCAGGTGCGGATCGCCGGCGATCGCCTCGCCGCCGAAGTAGTGTCCGGTGCCGACCTCGATCGAGCGTGTCTCCGCGTGGCGCCCGTACGCCTCGTGCGTCCACCGACGCCAGGCATCCAGCTCGTGGCCGAGGTTTGCCTGGGCGGCGACGAACTCGATCGCCTGCCGGATCAGCGCGAGCGCGCCCTGGTACCCCCCGCGCCGGATGAGCCCGCCGGCGTCTGACGTGCTGAGGAACGCGCGGCTCCAGAGGCCGGCAAAGCCGGCCATGATCATCGTGCGCGCGCCCGGCGTGTAGCCCGTCTTCGCGAGCGCGAGCTGGAGGTCGATGCCGGCCTGGAGCTGGCGGAAGTCCTCGCCGAGCAGGAAGCCCGTCTGTCGCCATGCGTCCTCGGCGGCCGCCGAGAGCTCCGCCGGCTTGCCGGGCAGGCGCCACGATTCGGGGAGGCGCATGCCCGAGACGCGCTGCGGCGGCTCCGCGATCGGGAGCTCACCTGCGCCGTCGCCGTTCGAGCCGGGCTCGTGTGTCTTTGATCACGCGCCTTCGCGGGGGCGGATGCGGCCGCGTTGACCGGCGGGTTCCCGCCTCCCGTGCGCGCGCGCTCGTGGTTCCATGACCCTGGTCGACATCGCTCCCCCTATCGAATCGCCTCCGGCGGAGCGGGGCGGTCGAACGCGCCCCGTCCGGCGTAGCGGGCGCGCGCGCCCAGCTGCTCCTCGATCCGCAGCAACTCGTTGTATTTCGCGTTGCGATCGCTGCGCGCGGGGGCGCCGGGCTTGATATTGGCGGCGCCGGCCTTTATCTGCCGGGCGCCGGTGGCGACGGCGAGGTGCGCGATCGTCGTGTCCTCGGTCTCGCCCGAGCGGTGCGAGATCACGGTGCGCCAGCCCGCGGCATGCGCCATGCGGATCGCCTCGAGGGTCTCGGTGAGCGTGCCGATCTGGTTCACCTTGATCAGGATCGCGTTCGCGGCGCGCTCGTCGATGGCGCGCGCGAGGCGCGCGGTGTTCGTGACGAGGAGGTCGTCCCCCACGAGCTGCGTGCGGTCGCCGATCGCGCGCGTGAGCCCGATCCAGCCCGACCAGTCGTCCTGGTCCATGCCGTCTTCGATCGAGACGATCGGGTAGTCGCGCGCCCACTCCGCCCACAGCGCCGCGAGTTCGGCGGACGTCACGGTGCGGCCCTCGCGCGCGAGGTGGTAGACGCCGTCGCGGTAGAGCTCGGACGCGGCAGGGTCGAGCGCGATCGTGAGCTCGTCGCCGGGCGTCCGGCCGGCCGCGGCGATCGCCTCCATGAGCAGGTCGAGCGCGCCGCGGTTGGAGTCGAGCTTCGGCGCGAAGCCGCCTTCGTCGCCGACCGTGGTCGCATAGCCGCGCTCGCCGAGGATGCGCTTGAGCTGGTGGTACGTCTCGACGACCCAGCGCAGCCCCTCGCGGAAGGAGGGGGCGCCGATGGGGACGAGCATGAACTCCTGGAAGTCGGTGGAGCCGGCGGCGTGGGCGCCGCCGTTGAGCACGTTGCACATCGGCGCGGGCAGCGTGGCGGCGCGTTCGCCGCCGAGGTAGCGGTAGAGCGGCTGGCCCGAGGCCGCCGCCGCCGCCGAGGCCGTGGCGAGCGAGACGCCGAGGATCGCGTTCGCGCCGAGCCGCGCCCTGTTCGGCGTCCCGTCGGCCGCGATCATCGCGCGGTCGATCGCCTCCTGGTCGCGCGCGTCCATGCCCGTGACCAGCGCGTTCAGCTCCCCCTGCACGTGCGCGATCGCCTTGAGCACGCCCCGGCCCCCGAAGCGCGCCGGGTCGCCGTCGCGCAGCTCGACCGCCTCGTGCGTGCCCGTGCTCGCGCCGCTCGGCACGAGCGCGCGCGCGCGCGTGCCGTCGTCGAGCGCCACCTCGACCTCGACGGTCGGGTTCCCGCGCGAGTCGAGCAACTCGCGAGCCGTGACGGCGGTGATCTTCAAGCGGTCCCCCTGGCCAGCATGCACGCGTCGCGGGGGATCATGCCATCCGCCGGTGTTAGACGGCGGCAGCCTGCGTGCACCGAGCGCGTGAGGAGCGGTCCCCGGCGTCGGCGCCGCGCGCCACTGTCGGGAGCGGTGGGCGGGAAAGGGGACGGCGCGCTCGCCGGAGCGATGAGCGCGGAAGCGCGAAGAGCGCAGGCAGATAGGGAGTCCTTCCGGCTCGGCGGAAGGACGACCGGTAGCGCCGAGAGTACCGTCGAGGCTACCGCGCCCGCGGGTGAACGCTCTCGTAGACCTCGCGGAGGTGGTCGTCGGCGAGCTGGGTGTACACCTGTGTCGTGGAGACGTTGGCGTGGCCGAGCAACTCCTGCACGTCGCGCACAGACGCGCCGCCGCGCAGCAGGTGCGTCGCGAACGAGTGGCGCAGCGTATGCGGCGTGACGTGCGTGCCGATGCCTGCGGACCGCGAGTAGTTGCGCAGGATCAACCAGAAGCCCTGGCGCGTGAGCCGTTCGCCGCGGCGGTTCACGAACAGCGCAATCTGGGGCCGGCCCTTGAGCAACTGCCCGCGTGACTGATCGAGATAGGTCTCGATCGCCGCGACGGCCTCGTTGTGCACCGGGATCGTGCGTTCCTTCGCCCCTTTGCCGACGCAACGCACGTACGCGGGCGCGGGTGAGAGGTGCACGCTGTCGAGGTTGAGCGAGACGAGTTCGGTGACGCGCATGCCGGTCGCGTACATCAGCTGCAGCATGCTCGCGTCGCGCACCGCCTCGGCCGACTGGTGCTTGCGTGGCTCCGCGAGCAGGCAATCCACCTCCTCGATCGTCATCGGCTTCGGCACCGGCTTCGGCGCGCGCGGGGAATCGATCTGCGCCGTCGGATTCGACGTGAGGTCGCCGTGGTCGATCAGGAAGGCACAGAACGACTTCACCGCAGCCACCTTGCGGGCGACCGTGGCCTTGGCGTACTGGCGGCGGTTGAGATCGCCGATGAAAGCCATGACCAGCGTGCGATCGATCTCGCTCGCGGCCCGGCCGTTGCCGTTGGTCGCGCCGTTGGCGGCGAACGCCGCGAGGCCTGAGAGATCGTTGCGGTAGGCGTCGATGGTGTTCTTCGAGGAACCGCGCTCTGCGGACAGGTACTGGAGAAAGGCATCGACTCTTTCGCGCACGCCGGCCTCCAGTGTCTTCGACTACCTTCCCGACGATGTGGGAGAGATCGGGCGGCAGCGGTCCGAAGCGAACGGGAGTATACACCGTCGGATCCGGGTGACCTGCTTGCCGCGGCCGCCTGCGTAGCGCCGTCCACCGGGCGGCCGCCAGGAGCGCGTTGCCGCACGTCGCCGCCGCAGACAACCTCGCTAAATCGAGCGCTTCACCGTCTCGGCCAGCCGGCGGGTGAAGCCGACCGTGGACGCGACGTCGTCCACAGACGCCTCGCGCACGCCGCGCACGGAGCCGAACTTGCGCAGCAGCGCGCGCCTGCGCTTCGGCCCGATGCCGGGAATGCCGTCGAGCACGGACAGCGTCGCGCCCTTGCCGCGCAGCTTGCGGTGATACGTGATCGCGAAGCGGTGCGCTTCGTCGCGGATGCGCTGGAGCAGGTAGAGCGCCTCGGAATCGCGCGGCAGCACGATCGGGTCGGAGACGTCGGCGACGAAGATCTCCTCCTCGCGCTTCGCGAGGCCGCACACCGGCACGTCGCGCAACCCGAGATTGCGCATCACGTCGAGGGCGACGCCCAGCTGGCCCTTGCCGCCGTCGATCACGACGAGGTCGGGGACCACGTCCCAGGGCGACGGCTCGTCGGGCGTGGTCGCCGCTTCGCCGCCCAGCTCCCGCCGCCGGCGCTCGCCGATCTGCTTGAAGCGCCGCTGCAGCACCTCGCGCATGGAGGCGAAGTCGTCCTGTCCTTCGACGCTCTTGATGCGGAAGCGGCGGTATTGCGCGGTCGCCGGCTGGCCGTGCTCGAACACCACCATCGACGCCACGGTGTTCGTGCCCTGGATGGTCGAGATGTCGTAGCACTCGATGCGGAGCGGCTGGTTCGGCAGGTCGAGCTCCTCCTGGAGCATCGCCAGCGCGTTCTCCGTCTTGCCGCGGTCCGCAATCCAGCGCGCGTGATGCATCACGAGCGCCTGCCGCGCGTTCTCCTCCGCCGTCGCGACGAGCCCGCGGCGCTCGCCGCGCACCGGCACCGCGATCTCGACCGCGCCGCGCCGGCGCTCGCGCAGCATCTGCTCGAGGTCGTCGCGGTCGTTCGGCACGTTCGACAGCAAGAGCGTGCGCGGCACGTACGTCGCCGACTCGTAGAACTGCGCGAGGAAAGCGCCGAGCACCTCGGCGTCGCTGGCGTCCGTAGTCCCGTCGAGCATGAACGAATCCGTGTCGGCGACGACGGTGCCGCGTACGAAGAAGACCTGCACGCACGCCTCGTCCTCCTGACGAGCGAGCGCGAAGACGTCGGCGTCCAGCGGGGTGGTCGTCGCCATCTGCTGGCGCTCGGTGACCGTGCGGATGGAGTTCGCCTGGTCGCGCAGCCGCGCCGCGCGCTCGTACTCGAGCGCCTCGGAGGCGGCCGCCATCTGATCGAGCACGTGCGTCAGCACTTCGTCGGAGCGGCCTTGCAGGAAGAGCACGGTCTGGCTGATGACTTCGGCGTATTCCTCCGGCGTGCAGTACGAGGTGCACGGCGCGATGCAGCGCTTGATGTAGAAGTCGAGGCAGGGGCGAGGGTCGGTGCCCGTGATCTCCTTCGTGCATGAGCGCCACGGAAAGATCTTCTTGACGACGTCGAGCGTGCGTCGCACCGAGCCGGCGGAGGCGTACGGGCCGAAGTACCGCGCGCCGTCGTCTTCGACGCGACGCGTGATCGTCACCCGCGGCCACGCGTTCTGCACGTCGACCTTGAGGTAGGGGTAGTGCTTGTCGTCCTTGAGCCGGACGTTGTAGACGGGCTGGTGACGCTTCACGAGCGTCGCCTCGAGGTGGAAGGCCTCGGCGTCGGTGTTCGTGACGACGTGATCGATCGTGCATACCAGGTCGGCGAGGGCCCGCACCTTCGGTTCGAGGCTGCGCGACGACCCGAAGTACGAGCGGACACGATCGCGCAGACGGCGCGCCTTGCCGATGTAGATCACGTCACCGCGCGCGTCCCGCATGATGTACACGCCGGGCGTCTCCGGCAGCGTGCGCACCTGGTGTCGGACGGTGGGATCTGTCACGCGTCCATCCTACCGTCGCGGCGCGACCTGATCGGCGCGGGTGGCCCGCCGGGTCGTGGGACCGGCGATCGCGCGAGGTCGGTCGCTCCGCGGGGCGCGAGGACCGATCGCTGCGGAAGCCCGGACGGGGAAGGAGAGCGCTACGCGGCGCTGCGGTCTGAAGGGTCGACGCTGTCGGTCGTCAGCCCGGCGGCACCGTCGTCATCAAGTCCGGCGCTCGCCATCCGGCGGGCGAACTGCTCGAGTGGTCCGCCGTCCGAGGCGATCGCAGCGAGGAGCAGGTCGAAGTCGGCATCCGTCATCGTGCGTGCGCGCGACAGGCCCGTCTCCTTGAGCGCGCGGTCGATCGCCTCGCGAGCACGATCGGCGCCCGTGACCATCGAGAGGAGGATGGCGAGATCGGCGATGGCCCGGCTCATCAGCATGCACGGTCTCCTGTGGCTCCGGCGCAGGCGCGCCCGGCCGGTGATCACTCCCATTGTGCGGACGGAGGCGACCGCTGCCGATGGGGGGAATCCCGAATCTTGTTGACGTAAGTCGTGCCCGCGACCGCGCTCTTTCGGGCGGGTAGGATTCCGTCCGTCATGGAGCGAGCGCGCAGGGCGGCCGAAGCAACGCGCCGCCGGAGCCGTCGGGTGACGCCGCCGCCTCGACGACGTGCCCACGAGCAGAGAGGCCTCGAAGGCCTGGCCATGCCGCCCGATCCTCCCGACTACGCCTTGCTCGATCGCTCCGGCGTCGGCGGTGCGATGTTCTATCCGCGCGCGAACGACGCCGCACCCCCGCCTGGCGCCACCGACTACGCCATCCCGGTCGAGCCCGGCGTCGTGATCGGCGCGCGCTTCTACCTCGCGGATCCGGCGTGGCCGACGCTGCTGTACTTCCACGGCAACGGCGAGGTCGCGAGCGATCACGATGGCATCGCGCCGCTCTACCGCGCGATCGGGCTCAACCTCTTCGTCGCGGAGTTCCGCGGCTACGGCGAGAGCACCGGCACGCCGACGCTCGCTGCGCTCGTCGCCGACGCCCACCCGGTCGCCGCGTTCTTCCACGCCACGCTCGACGCTGCCGGCTGCGCGCCGGTGCGCTTCGTGATGGGCCGCAGCCTCGGCGCCCACCCCACGCTCGAGCTGGCCGCGAACGCGGCCGGGCGGTTCCGGGGCGCGATCATCGAGAGCGGGACGGGGGGCCTCCGCCGCATGCTCGAGCGCCTCGGACTGCTCGACACCGAGCTCGGCGGGCGGCTCGCGGCGGCGCACGAGGCGAAGATCGCCTCGATCCGCCTGCCGACGCTGCTGATTCACGGCGAGTACGACGAGCTCGTCCCGCTGAGCACGGCGCTCGCCCTGCGCGACTCGCTCAGCGGAACGGCGAGCTCGCTCGTCGTGATCCCGGGAGCCGGCCACAACGACATCCTCTGGGTCGGTCGCGAGCAGTATTTCCGTGCGATCGCCGCGTTTTGTCGCGAGTCCGGCGCGGGGTCCTGACGATCAGCGGGTCGGACCACAAACCCGTTCGTGGTGAGTCATGCTGTCCTGCCGGACGTCGCCGTGGGTGTGAGACCAGGTGACGCGCTGGCGATCGCTGCCGCGGCCGCGCGGAGCCCCCGCCACGGGTGCGCCCCGTGCGGTGCGCCCTCAGCCTGCATCCGCGCGGGAGCGCCGACACGAAGACGGCGCGGCCGAGCGCCGCCCTGCCGCCGCCGGCAAGCGTGCCACCCGGATTGCCGGCGCGCGCGCTAGGCTGGCGCCGCAGACGCAGGATGGAGGCGAGTGATGGTGCAGCAGACGAAGACGACGGCCGGCGAGCGGGAGGCGACCGAGCGCACTCATGCGTTCGGGCAGGCGATGGTGGCCGGGGACCCCGAGGCGCTCGAGGCGCTGCTCGCGCCCGACTTCACGTACACGCACAAGAACGCGCGCGTCGAGCCGCGTGACGAGCTGATCCCGTCGGTGCGCGGCGGGCGCCGCAACGCCCGCATGGACTTCGACGAGATCGCCGTGCGCTCGTACCCCGGCGCCACGATCGTGAACGGCCTCGCGCATATGCGCGTCGGCCCGGCCGACCGGCTCGTGTCGTTCGACTCGCGGTTCACCGCGGTGTGGGTGGAAATCGACGGCGGCTGGCGGCTGGCCGTCTACCACTCGACGGGGCTGCCGGACGCCTGACGGCGATCCGGCCGTACGCCGGCCCACAGGCTCCCGCTCGCTCCCACAGCCAGGCGCACGCAGTTCCGGAGGACGCCATGCCCCGCCTCACCCCGCTCGACCCTGCTCAGCTCACCGGCGAGCAGAAGCAGGTCGCCGACGAGATCGCCGCGAGCCGCGGCGGGCTGCGCGGTCCGTTCGACCCGTGGCTGCGCAGCCCGGGCCTCGCCGATCACGCGCAGAAACTCGGCGGGTACTGCCGTTTCGGCAGCGTGCTTCCGCCTCAGCTCCGTGAGCTGGCGATCCTGCTGACCGGCAAGCAGTGGAAGGCGCAGTTCGAGTTCTGGGCGCACGCCCGGCTCGCGCGGCAGGAGGGGCTGCCCGAAGACGTGATCGAGGCGGTCCGTGCCGGAACGACGCCGTCGTTCCCGAGCGAGGATCAGCGCGTGCTCTACGACTTCGTCACCGAGTACTTCCGAGCGAACCGCGTTTCGGACGCGACGTACCAGCGCGCGCTCGCCGCGTTCGGTGAGCGCGGCGTCGTCGACCTCGTGGGGACCGTCGGGTACTACGGACTGGTGTCGATGACGCTCAACGTCTTCGACATCGGGTTGCCCGAGGGCGAGCAGCCGCCACTGGACTGACGTGGCTTCGCGCGGCGCCCCCGGCGCCGAGGGCTTTGTGTCGTGTCGGACATCGCGCGCGGCTGGAGATTCCCGGCCAGTGGAATGAGGGAGGACCTCGAAGCGGGAAGAGACGGTGGCGTGAGGCGTGCTCGGCACCCTGTCGGGTGCCGCTTGCGTCAACCAGGGGGTAGCGTGACGGCCGTCGCCTGTCAGCGCGAGGCGGCGGGCCGGTTTGCGCTCAAAACACCTCGTCGCGCTCGCCGAACTCGAACTCGTACGTGCGCTCGTCGAGCTCGGCGCGGGAGACGATGCCGCGCGCGGCGAGCAGCTCCTCCAGCGCCGCGACCCAGCGCTCGTAATACGTCGAGGCGTCGCCGGCGGCGTCCGCCTCGCCGATGCGCGCGATCAGGCGCCTGCGGAAGTCCTCCCAGTCGAAGTGCGCGCCCTCGTGCATGGCGACCGCCATGCCGAATGCGCGGCCCTCCCATGGCGCCTCGAACACCAGCTCGCCGTTCTTTCGCGGCGCGGCCTGGGGGCCGCGCATGTCGGCGACGAGGCGCTCGGGCGTGTCCGTGAACGTCG
>JBBDXH010000178.1:0-2332 GCA_040902395.1 Dehalococcoidia bacterium | reverse complement strand
GACGCGGCGACCATGGTCGCCGCCGCGCGTGAGACGGGCCATGTGATCACCGTCGAGGACCACTGGCCGGAGGGCGGGCTCGGCGACGCGGTGCTCGAGGTGCTCGCCGAGGCCGGCGCGACGCCGGCCTTCCGCAAGCTCGCCCCACGCGAGATGCCGGGCTCCGGCAAGCCGGCGGAGCTGCTCGCCGCAGCCGGCATCGACGCAGCCGGCATCGTCGCGGCTGCGCGCACGATGGTCGCCGCGACGGCGTGAGGCAGGTCCGCCCGGCACCGGCGGCTGCGACGCGCGCCACACCCCGCTCGCGCCGCCGGACCGACGCGACTCTCAGCGAGCCGGCGACAATGGACGAGAGCGGCCGTGAAGCGGCCCTGCCGAATTGCCGCCAGTTCGGTGCGCGATACACTCAGGCGACTGTGCTGCGAACGTGCGACGAGCGGAAAGTGGTGCACGCCGGCCGGCCCTCGGGGCCGGCGGCGTCGATGATCGCGCCCCGCTAACTCGAGGCGCGCCGCCATCGCACGGTCCCACCCCCGTCGCTGATGCATCGACCGGCCGCCCCGGGCGGACCCCTACCCGGCCGCACCCCCGTGCACGCACGTTCGACAGGGAACGCAGATCATGAGCGACGGCGACCCCACCTCCTCCTTCGCACTGCCGACGGGCGGCGCCGGCTGGGCGCCCGACCGCCCGATCGAGCTCTACGACACCACGCTCCGCGACGGCCTCGGCATGGAAGGGCTCAGCCTCTCGCTCGAGAACAAGCTGGCGCTCGTGCTGCGGCTCGACGCGCTGGGCATGCACTACATCGAGGGCGGCTACCCGGGCTCGAACCCGAAGGACGCGGAGTTCTTCCAGCGCGCGCGCGCGCTCGAGCTGAAGCACGCGCGGCTCGTCGCGTTCGGCTCGACCCGGCGGCCGGGCGGCGACGCCGCTACGGATCCCGCGATCCGTGCCGTGCTCGACGCGGAGACGCCCGTGATCACGCTCGTCGGCAAGTCGTCCGCCGAGCAGACACGGACCGTGCTCCAGACGACCGAGGAGGAGAACCTCGCGATGATCCGCGACTCGGTCGCGACGCTGTGCGCGCGCGGACGCGACGTGATCTTCGACGCGGAGCACTTCTTCGACGGCTTCGCCTCGGACCGTGCATACGCGCTCGAGACGCTGCGGGCCGCGGCGGCCGCCGGCGCGGCCGCGGTCGTGCTGTGCGACACGAACGGGGGCAGCTTCCCTGCGCTGATCGTCGAGGGCGTGCGCGCCGCGCGCGCGGTCGTCGACTGTCGCGTGGGCATCCACGTGCACAACGACGTGGAGATGGCGGTCGCGAACACGATCCTGGCCGTGCTCGCCGGCGCCACGCAGGTGCAGGCGTGCGTGAACGGCTGGGGTGAGCGGACCGGCAACGCCAACATGTTCACGGTGATCGCGAACCTCAAGCTGAAGCTCGGGCTGGACGTGGTGACCGACGCGCAGCTCAAGCAGATCACGGAGACGTCGCACTTCGCGTCGGAGCTCGCGAACCTCCAGCCGAACGCACAGCAACCCTACGTGGGGAGCGCGGCGTTTGCGCACAAGGCCGGACTGCACGCCGCTGCCGTCGCGCGCGCGCCGGGTTCGTATACGCACGTCGAGCCGGCGGCCGTGGGCAACCAGGAGCGTGTGCTCGTCTCGGAGCTCTCCGGCCGCGGCAGCATCCTCGGCAAGCTGCGCGAACAGGGCGTCGCGATCGAGCTGAGCGACGACGACGCGCGGCGCGTGCTCCAGCAGGTGAAGGAGCACGAGGCTGCCGGCTTCCAGTACGAGTCCGCGGAGGCGTCGTTCGAGATGCTGGTGCGGCGGCAGCTGCCCGACTACCGGTCGCCGTTCGACGTGGAGGACTTCCTGATCGTCCAGCGGC
Source organism: Dehalococcoidia bacterium (assembly GCA_040902395.1). Classification (GTDB taxonomy): domain Bacteria; phylum Chloroflexota; class Dehalococcoidia; order UBA2979; family UBA2979; genus VGNK01. The sequence continues at coordinate 432 of JBBDXH010000178.1, read as the reverse complement.
GCAGGCACACCCGCCGCCGCAACGTGGGTGACGCCGAGAACGAGCTGATGTCGCAGGCGATGGTGAAGCTGCGCGTGAACGACCAGGTCAGCCAGGTCGCGGCGGACGGCAACGGCCCCGTGTCCGCGCTGAACTCTGCGGTGCACAGCGCACTCGGCGTGGCCTTCCCCGGGATCGAGAAGGTGCACCTGATTGACTACAAGGTGCGCATCATCGACTCGGCCGCAGGCGCGGACGCCGCCGTGCGCGTGCTGATCGAGTCCTCGGACGGCCTGCACCTGTGGCGCACCGTGGGCGCTTCGACGGACGTGATCGAGGCGTCGTGGATCGCGCTGCAGGACGCGTACGACTACTGGATCATGCGCTGGGGTCGATGACTCGCGGCGCGATCGGGAGTCCTTCTGCAGTGCCGGAAGTACTCCCGATCTGCCT
>JBBDXH010000177.1:0-2333 GCA_040902395.1 Dehalococcoidia bacterium | reverse complement strand
GCGCTTCTACCAGCGCCGGGGGGGGCGCCTGGGCGCGCTCCGCGCGGGCGCCGCCGGCGTCGCGCGCGCGACGGTCAAGCCCGAGATCCCCGAGCTCGGCGACGACGACATCCCGATTCACGACGAGCTCGAGTTCGAGCTGATGCTCGACGGGCGCCAGGAGCCGCCGGCACCTCAGGGGTGAACCGGTTCCATTCTGGTGGCGCGCTTCCGCTGGGCCCGCGAGCGGCCATCCCCTCGCGAGGGGCGACTGGCGACGGGCCGTTCGACTGGTGTGGGGCAGACTTTCCAGTCTGCCGGCGGCAGGCAGGATGCCTGCCCCACATGGACCGTCGGCAGACCGTCGCGCAGCCGGGGTGCGGCTACTGGCCGGAGACCATCCCGACGCCCACGACGTAGCCGTCCGGGTCCTGTATCGAGAAGTCCTTCATGCCGTAGCCCTGCTGCTTGAGTTCCTGCACGATCTTCGCGCCCTTGCGCTTCACTGACGCGTAGAGCTTGTCGATGTCGGTGTCGACGGTGAAGTAGAAGCTCACGACCTTCTGCGCCTTGCGCGCGGCGACTGCGTCGAGCGTCGTCTTCGTCGCCTTCTTGCCGGTGAACGGATCGGAGCCGTCACCGATCATCACGGCCGGGCCGGTGGGCGTCGCCTTCAGGCGGACCCACGTCGGCTTCGTCTTGTCGGGGATCGCCATCTCCGCCTTGAGCCCGAGCATGCGCTGATACCACTCGGCAGAGCGTGGCACGTTCTTCGTGTTGATTGTCACGTCGAGCTGCTGAAGCGTGGCGGCCATGAGCGTCCTCCTCCGGGTGGTGCCGGCCCCCGCAACCATAACTGGCCGATCGTCAATCGCCTACACTCGCCCGCATGTCCCCGAGGCGATCGAGCGACCTCCCACCGGGCGTGCAATCCGACCTCTTCGACCCCGCAGAGCCGAACCCCGGGACGCCGCCGGGTGGTTCCTCCGGGAGCGCGGCAGCCGGCGCGCCGCTTGCCGCGCGCATGCGCCCGCGCACGCTCGACGAGTTTGTCGGCCAGGAGTCCGTCATCAGCGAGGGCAAGCCGCTGCGTCGCATGATCGAGCGCGACGAGCTGAGTTCGATCGTGCTCTGGGGCCCGCCGGGGTCGGGCAAGACCACGCTCGCCTCGATCGTCGCGGGCCACACGCAGCGCTACTTCTCCCAGATCTCGGCCGTGAACTCCGGCGTCGCCGACCTCCGCAAGGCGGTCGCGGAGGCGCAGGACCGGCAGCGCGTCTCGGGCCGGCGCACCATCCTCTTCGTCGACGAGCTGCATCGCTTCAACCGCGCGCAGCAGGATGCCCTGCTGCCGTATGTCGAGGCGGGGACCATCGTCTTCATCGGCGCGACCACCGAGAACCCGTCGTTCTACGTCGTCGCGCCGCTGCTCTCGCGCTCGCGCGTCTTTCGGCTGGAACTGCTGGCGCCCGAGGAGATCGAGGCGATCGTGCGGAACGCGCTCGGGGACACCGAGCGCGGGCTCGGTGGCCAGGCGATCGCGATTGCCGACGACACGCTGCACGCGCTGTCGCTGCTCGCGGCCGGCGACGCACGGACCGCGCTCAACCTCGTGGAGGTGGCCGCCGGCGTGGCGGAACCGGACGCGCAAGGGGTGCGCTCGCTCACCCGCGAGCTGATCGAGCAGTCCGCCCAGCACCGCACGCTGCTGTACGACCGCGAAGGCGACGCGCACTACGACACGATCTCCGCGTTCATCAAGACCGTGCGCGACTCCGACCCGGACGGTGCGCTGTACTGGCTCGCCCGCATGCTCGAAGCCGGCGAGGACCCGCTCTTCGTCGCGCGCCGGCTCGTGATTCTCGCGGCCGAGGATGTCGGTCTCGCGGATCCGCGCGCGCTCCCACTCGCCGTCTCGTGCCAGCAGGCCGTGCACTTCCTCGGCATGCCCGAGGGGCGGCTGCCGCTCGCCGAGACCACCGTCTACCTCGCGCGCGCGCCCAAGTCGAACTCCGCGTACGCGGCGTATGAGCGCGCGGTCGAAGACGCGCGCCGCACGCCGAACGACGCCGTGCCGCTCCACCTGCGCAACGCTTCGACGGGGCTGATGCGCCAGCTCGGCTACGGCCGCGGCTACGAGTACGCGCACGATCATCCCGGTCACGTGCCGCCGGCCGAACAGACGCACCGCCCGCCGGCCGTGGAGGGCAACGTGTACTACGAGCCCGGCACGCTCGGCGACGAGGCACGCCCCGCACCCACCGGCGGCTGAGCGGTCCGGGTCGAGCGGCCGGCGTGGAACGGCCGCGGCAGCGGCCGTGTCGAGCGGTCGGCTGACAGGCCGCCGACGCCCT
>JBBDXH010000176.1:12378-16336 GCA_040902395.1 Dehalococcoidia bacterium | reverse complement strand
CGGGTCGGCGGAGACGCCCTGCGCCGCGACGCCGTGATCGCCGGCGGCCACCACGATCAGCCGCGCGTCCAGCCGCGGGCGCGGCAGCCCGCGGATGCCGGCGACGCGGACGCTCAGCGCCTCGAGCCGGCCGAGCGAGCCCGGCGGCTTGGTGAGCTGCGCCTGCCGCGCGGTGGCCGCGGCCGCCGCTGCCGGGTCGGCGCCCCCGAGCGCGGCGATCGCGTCGCGGGTCGCCGCGATCAACGCGAGCGGGTCGGGGACGGGGGAGGGGTTGGTCATCGGGAGGCCCCGCCCCGGCAAGCCCCGGCCGGCAGGCCGGGGTGTGAGTACGGCAGCGCTCGCGGGCACGCCATCTCGGGTCGCGGCCCGGACGCGGTACCCGGGATGTTCGGCTGTGCCGACACCCCGGCCTGCCGGCCGAGCCTTGCCGCGAGATCGCTCATCAAAAGTCGATGCCCGGCTGCGCCTTGATGCCGGACTGGAAGGGGTGCTTGATCTCGGTCATCTCCGTGACGAGGTCGGCGAACGCGACGAGCTTCGGGTCGGCGTCGCGGCCGGTCATGATCACGTCGACGTGCTCGGGGCGGTCCTGCAGCGTCTGGATCACCTCGTCGACGTCGAGCCAGCCGTAGGTCACCGGGTAGGTGATCTCGTCGAGCACGACGAGGTCGAAGAGACCGGAGTTGATCTTCTCGCGCGCCAGGGCCCAGCACTCGTGGGCGAGCGCGATGTCCTTCTCGATGTCCTTCGACAGCCAGGTGAAGCCGTCGCCGAGCGGGATCATCTCGATGCCCATGCGTTCGGCGGCGCGGGTTTCACCGTAGTGCGACGTCTTCGACTTGATGAACTGGAGCCAGACGATCTTCCAGCCGCGGCCCCAGGCGCGCATGGTCACGCCGAGCGCGGACGTGGTCTTGCCCTTGCCGTTCCCGGTGTAGAGCACGACCAGCGGGTGCTTCTTCGGGAAGAGGCCCTCCCACTTGCCCTGCCACTGTTCGACGGGCTCGACCGGCTCGCTGAAGCGTTCCGTCGCTCGTTCGGTCACGGTGCGCGCTCCAATCGCGATGGGACGATGACCGGGAGCCCGGTCACCGGGTGGGCGATGACGTCGACATGATCGCCGTACACGCGTGCGACCACGCCGGGCGTGAGTACGTCGGGCGGCGGGCCCGAGGCGATCACCCGCCCGCCGTCGATCAGCGCGATGCGATCACAGTACGCGGCGGCCAGCGAGAGGTCGTGGAGGACGACGAGGACGCCCACCCCGGCGGCCGCGAGCTCGCGGGTGACCGCCATCACCTCGCCCTGCGCGGTCGCGTCGAGGTTCGCGGTCGGCTCGTCGAGCATGAGCAGGCGCGGCTCCTGCGCGAGGCCGCGCGCGATGAAGACGCGGCGGCGCTCGCCACCGGAGAGCGTGCCGAGCGCGCGCTCGGCGAAGGCGTCGCAACCGGCGCGGCGCATGGCCTCTTCGGCGATCGCGTGATCGCGCGCGGATTCGCGCGCGAGCAGGCCGAGGTGTGGGTGCCGCCCGAGCAGCACCAGCTCGCGCACGCGCAGCGCGTCCGGCGCCTCCGGGATCTGCTGCACCACCGCGACGGCGCGGGCGAACGCCCGCCGTGACAGCGCCGCGCGCGCGACGCCGAGCACCCGGATCTCGCCGGACACCGGCGCGACGGCGCCCGTCACGGCGCGGATCAGCGTGCTCTTACCGGCGCCGTTCCGTCCGACGAGCCCGAGCACCTCGCCGGCCGCGACCGTCAGTGCGACGCCGTCGAGCACCGGCCGACCGCCGAGCACGACGCTCAGGTCGCGCACATCGAGCAGCGGCGGGCTGAGCGCCACGCGCGCCGCGGCGGCCGTCGTGGGCGTGGGTGCGGCGTGCGTGGTGGTCACCACGAGCCCCCGCTGCGCTGGCGATGGAGCAGCCAGAGGAAGAACGGCCCGCCGATGAGCGACGTGACGATGCCCACGGGCACCTCCTGGGGCGCGAGCGCGGTGCGGGCGAACAGGTCGACGACGATCAGGAACGAGCCGCCCCACAGCGCAGTCAGCGGGAGCAGCCGGCGGTGGTCGCGGCCGGCGAGCATGCGCACGACGTGCGGCACCACCAGCCCGACGAAGCCGATGATGCCGGCGAGCGCGACGGCAGCAGTGGCCATGAGCGAGGCGCCGGCGAGCACGATCAACTTCGTGCGCGTGACGTCCACGCCGAGCTGGCTCGCTTGCTCCTCGTCGAGTTGGAGCACGTTCAGCACGCGCGCGTGGACAGCGACGATCGCCGCGCCGGTCAACAGGTAGGGCGTTGCCCACGCCAGCCGCACCCAGCTCACCGCGTTGAAGCCCCCGAAGAGGAAGCCGAAGATCGGCCGCGCGCGGTCGCCTCCGGTGAGCAGGAGCAGCGCCGTCGCGGCGCTGAACACCGCGGAGAGCGCGACGCCGGCGAGGATCATCGTGGTGTTGTCGATCACGCCCTGCGAGCGCGAGATCAGGTAGACGAGCACGACGGTCGCGAGTCCGCCGACGAACGCGAACACCGGCTCCCAGCCGAAGCCGTACACGTTGCGGCCGAGCGGCGACATGATCGCGATCGCCGCCCCGAGCGCCGCGCCGGAGGCCACGCCCAGCAGAAACGGTCCCGCGAGCGGGTTGCGGAACACACCCTGATAGGCGGCGCCCGAGTATGCGAGCGCGGCGCCGACGGCGGCCGCGCCGAGGATGCGCGGCAACCGCACGTCGATCACGATGCGCTGCCAGGTCGCCGGCACGGTGCTCTCGACGCCGCCCAGCGGCAGCTGGGAGGCGAGCACGCGCAGCACGTCGCCGGCCGGCAGGCCGGCAGCGCCCTGCGTGATCGAGAGCAGACCGAGCGCGAGGAGCACGAGTGCGCCGAGCGCCATGGGCCCGCCTCCGCGCGCGAGCCACGCGAGGCGACCAAGACGACCGGGGCGCGCGTGCGCTCCGGCCTGGACCCGCACGACGGCGGCCGGCGCGCTCACAGTGAACGCTCCACGGCCGGCCGTCCGCTCACCGGAAGCGGTCCGGGTAGAGCATCGCCGCGATCAACTCGAGGCCGTCGACGACGCGAGGTCCGGGCCGCGTGGCGAGGTCGCCGTCGACCGGATGCACGCGCGCTTGCGTGCACGCAGTGATCGCGGCCCAGCCGGGCCGGGCGCACACGGCCGCGGGCGTCTCGCCGAACTCGGCGTCTGTGAGCAGGACGACGTCCGGGTTCGCTGCGATCACGGCCTCGGCCGTGAGCTGTGGGAACGGCGACGCCGCGCCCTCGGCGACGTTGCGCGCGTGCAACAGCGTGAGCAGATCGCCGACGAAGCTGTTCGGCGCGGCGGTATAGAGGTCTGCTGTGATCTCGAAGAAGACGACGGGCCCGTCCGTGACGTCCGCGATCGTCGCCTCGACGGCGTCGATGCGAGCGTTCAGCGTGGTCGCGAGCGCGTCGGCGTCTTCGCCGGCGCCGGTCAGCCGTCCGATCAGCCGGATGTTGTCCAGCACGCCGCGCACGGCCGGCGCCTCCTCGAACAGCAGCACGGTCATGCCGAGACTGCGGAACTGCTCGACCTGGTCGCGCTGGCGACCGGCCATGATCACCAGATCGGGGTCGAGCGCGAGCGCGGGCTCGGGGTCGGGGTCGGAGTACGTCAGCTTCGGCAGGTCCGCCGTCTCCGGCGGGTAGTCCGAGAACTGGTCGGTGGCGACGACGCGGTCGCCGACGCCGATCGCGAAGAGGATCTCGGTCGCGCCCGGCGAGTACGAGATGATGCGCTCGGGCGCGGCGTCGAGCGTCACGCTCGCGCCGGCGGAGTCCGTGATCGTGAGCGGGAACGCGGGCGTCGCGGCCACCGCCGCCGCCGTGGGCGCGGGGGTCGAGGCGGTGGTCGCCGCCTCCGTGGCGGCAGCGGTGGCGGTCGCGGTGGCCGTCGCGCCGTCGTTGCCGTCGTTG
>JBBDXH010000176.1:0-12368 GCA_040902395.1 Dehalococcoidia bacterium | reverse complement strand
CAGCAAACGACGAGCGCGAGGGCCGCGAGCAGCGCCGCGAAGAGGGCTGCGCGCCGGCGGGCCGGCGCGGCATGCGTGAACGCGTGGATGACTGACATGTGCTGTGCCTCCTGCACCGCGGGGTCCTTCGCGCCGTGAAGCACGAAAAACCCCCTCTGGCGCGAGGGGGCAGGCTGATGAACGGCGCTACGCCATGGGGCACTGCCGCTGCGCCCCGCCCGTAGCAGATGCCGTCGCCTGTCCTCGCAGGTTCGACAACCAGTACGGGCCGGTTCTCTGGCTCGTCCTTCCGTGCGCGGAAGGACTCACAGTTGCGGGACAGCGCCGGTTTCGCACCGGCTTCCCCGGACTCCGTATCGGTGGCGACGGTAGCACTGCCCGGGCGCGGCGGCCACGCCACGATGTCCGGCCCGCGTGCTCCGGTCGCCGTCGCGGACCTCAGCAGCGACCGGTGCGCGTTCGGCGTCCGCCTTCGCGCCGGGAGGCACCGGCTGGCGGGCCACGCCTTCCCGCGCACACACTGCTCACCCACCAGCACCGCGACGGGGCCGGTGGCGATCTCGGGCGGACCGCCCGCGCGGCGCGCGGAGCAAGGAGTGGAGCATGGCGCTGACAGGCGAGCAGACGCGGCTGCGGGCCGTCGAGCCCGCGGACGGCGTGACCGCGTACCCCTGGGTGAACGATCGCGACGTGACCGAGCATGTCGACCTCCGATATCCGATCTCGCTGGCGGCGGAGCGCGTATGGGCCGAGGGCGCGTCGGCGAGCCAGAGCTATCGGCACGTCGCTTTCGCGATCGAGCGCGCCGACGACGGACGATTCATCGGCACGAAGCCAGCGGCGGTCGGGATTGGTACGCTGCCGTCGTTGATCGCCGTACCGACGTAACCGCCGGCTCGACGCCACCAGGGAGCGAGCAAGGCGAGGCGCAGATGGCCGCATGGAAGTCTCTTGGCAAAGCAGCAGTTGTCGTCGCCGTCCTACTGTCCGCGGGAGCGATCGCCGTGGCCGCGGTGCCGGACGGCAATGGCAGGTTCACGGGCTGCGTGCACAAGGAGACCGGCGCGTTGCGCGTCATCGACGCGGCGGCGGACGAGTGCAGGTCGCAAGAGTTCCGTATCACGTGGAATGAGCAGGGCCCCCGAGGGCCGCAGGGACCGGTAGGCGTCCAGGGATCGCCGGGACCCCAGGGACCAGCCGGGAGCCTCACCGCTATCGAGCAGCTCGACGGCCTGTCGTGCGGTTCGGGCAGCGGTGTGGTTGATCTCGTCTACAGCGCCCGCGGTCAGATCGACCTGTGGTGCATTTCAACGTCGCCGCCACCTCCACCGCCGCCCGGCTGCGGCGATCTCATCGCGTTCAGCCCGCGCACGACGCTCTCGTACGATGACTACCCGATCAGTGGCGAGACCGCGGAGGACCAGTACCGCAGCTACCTGCGACCCGAGTTCGTCGCCGCGATCCAGACCGCAGCGAATTTGGTGCAGAGCAGGCTGATCGACTCGCCATCGGGCCACGGTGCGCCGATCGGTCTGGGCGACATGAGCGAGTGCGACGGCTCGATCCCCGGGACGTCCGTCGGAGCACCCGCGCACCCGGTGGGGACACACACCGGCGGCCTCGACATCGACGTCGCGTACTATCAGACCGGCACGCCCGACAACCACCTCCGCCCCGTGTGCGAGTCGCAGGTGAGCCGTGTCGAGCAGAACCACTGCGTGGCGCCGCCTGACCGCCTCGATGCCGTCCGCACGGCCGTGTTCCTCGAAGCGCTCGCGTTTGCCGCGCCGGTTCGGGTCATCGGCGTCGACGGTCAGATCGGGCCAGTGCTCGAGGCCACGCTGGCGAGGCTCTGCGCCGAGGGGTTGACCCGCTGCACGAGCGTTCCGCTTGCATACGAAACAACCGACCAGGGCATGGGCTGGTTCTATTTCCATCACCACCACATGCACATCTCGTTCCACCGGCCTGGCGGCTAACGAGAACGACCGCCGCGAGCATCGGCAGCTGCAGCCTCTCCGGCCAGACGCCGGAAGACCGGGTGGCCGAACTCGGGGTGCTGATCGGCGACCGGGCGTCATGGGGGCAGGGGCTGGGGTTCGACGCGCTGCGCACGCTGCTGTATTTCGGCTTTCGCGAGATGAACCTGCGTCGCATCTGGCTGCGCGTCGACGAGAATCACCCGCGCGGGATCCCGCTCTACGAGCGGCTCGGCTTCACGCACGACGGCCGGCTCCGCGGCGCGCACTGGAGCCGCGGCCGCGCCCTCGACTTCCTCGTGATGGGGATCCAGCGCGCGGAGTTCGACCAGCGATACGGCGCGTTCGAGGAGGTGGGCGATGTTCCTCGAGGGTGAACGCGTGCGCCTGCGAGCGGTCGAGCCGGAGGATGCGCCGGCGTTCGCGGCATGGATCAACGATCCGGAGATCCGTCACCTGCTGGGCGGGCCGGCGTACCAGTACTCGCTCGTCGCCGAGGAGGAAGCCATTCGCGCGCGCCGCACGAGCGACTGGGAGCGCGGCATCTGGTTCGCGCTTGAGGCGACGGACGGCGAGGCGCCGCGCCTGATCGGGAACATGGACCTCCGCCGGCTCAACGCGGAGGCGCGGCGAGGCGAGGTCGGGATGCTGATCGGCGACCGGGCGTACTGGAACCGCGGCTACGGCAGCGACGCGCTGCGCACGCTCTGTCGCTGGGCCTTCGCCGACCTCGACCTCCACCGCATCGAGCTCAGCGTCGCCGAGTACAACCCGCGCGCACGACGCGCGTACGAGAAGGTCGGGTTCGCGATCGAGGGACGGCTGAGAGAGCACCGATACATCGCGGGCCGCTACCACGACACGATCGTGATGGGGCTGCTGCGTCGCGACTTCGAGGCGGCGACGGAGCCGGAATCGTGAGCGGCGACCTCGCCGACTACGGCTCGTACGCCGCCGCCTACGACGCACACACCGCCGGCGTACCCGGCGACGTCGCGTTCTATCGCTCGCTCGCGCTCGAGGCGGACGGCCCCATCCTCGAGATCGGCGTGGGGACGGGACGCATCGCGCTGCCGGCCGCCGAGGCCGGCGTGACGGTGATCGGGCTGGACGCGTCGCCGGCGATGCTCACGATCGCGCGCGACAAGGCGCGCGCGGCAGGGCCTGCGGTGGACGGCCGGCTGGCGCTCGTGCGCGGCGACATGCGTCGGTGGGCGCTGCGGCGGCCGGTGGCGCTCGTGACGATCCCCTTCCGCACCTTCCTCCACAACATCACGACCGCCGACCAGCTCGCGACGCTGGCGGCCGCCCACGAGGCTCTGCCACCGGGCGGACGGCTCGCGCTCAACGTCTTCAACCCCGACATCGCGATGATCGCGGAGAGCATGCGGGCGGAGCCCGGCGCGTGGCGGCCGCGGCGGGCGCCGGGGGGCGGCGTGGAGCAGCGCGCGTACGAGCCGACCGCGCAGATCACACGTTCGAGCTGGTCCATTCATCAGCCGGGAGGTTCCAGTGTGCGATTCTCGTTCGCGCTCCGCTACGTGTACCGCTACGAGATGGAGCACCTCCTGGCGCGCGCGGGATTCGCGGTCGAGGCGCTCTTCGGCGACCACTTCCGGGCGCCGTTCGAGGAGCGCTCCACGGAGATGGTGTGGATCGCGCGGAGGGCCGGTTGATGCGGCGGGCAACCTGCACACGCGCATGCGCGTATTCATCAATAGCGGGTTGACAACGGAGTGCCTAACCGTATGCTCTTGTTGTCACAATCACGAAATACCCGCGATTGTGATAGGCGCATCGGCGCCCTGCTTAATCTCCGCTGAGCGGAGACCGGGGGACCCAATTCTTGGGGTGAATCCTTCACAGGAAGGACGGGCCAACCTGATTCGGCCCGAACCCGTCAGCTAACCCCGGAGGCAGGTGGATCAGGCCCAGCCGGCGGGTTGTCGGAATAGCGCTGATCCCTGGAGTTCCCTCCTATGCTCGCCAGTGCACCTCCCAAGAACTGTCCGCGTTGCCGTGGGCTAATGATCATCGAAGACGACTGGTACGGTCGCTTCGGCAGTTGCATCGCCTGCGGCTACGTTCACGACACCGAGCGCTGCGACCCGTCCGACCTCGCAGAAGAGGAGCGGCTTGCCGCGGGCAAGCAGCGGCGGCGGCAGCCGTCTCACGGGAAGCTGCGCCTCTAGCCGGCACGCTCTCCGTTTCGCAGCCGCGCGCACTACCATCCTCCGGGAAGGGGGGTGTAATGGCTTACGTCCGCATCTCATACATGACCCCGAAGTCGGGCCAGGCGGGGCGCGTCGAGGAACTGCTCGACAAGCTCTCTGACTTCTACGTGTCCGAGGGTGGGTACATCACCGGCTACCACCTGCGGCCGCATGAGGGAGATCCGAACCGCCGCATGGGTCGGTTCGGCGTCTGGGAGAGCGAAGAGTACGCCGTGCATGCCGCGCAGACGGAGCACGCGCTCGCACTGCGCGCCGAGCTGCTGCGATTGGTGGACGAGGACTCGCACCAGGAGCTCTCGTTCCTCGGCGATCAGGATCGCTAACGCGCTTCGCGACCCCGCACTGCACTCATCCGAGATCACCAACAGGCCGGGCATTGCCCGGCCTGTCCGTGTGGTGCGCGCGGGACGGCGTCAGGCCGCGGAGGCGTCGGAGCGCACTCGGCGGCGCGAGAGCGGCGCGACCGGGCTGTCTGCGACGACATCCGTCATTCCGCCGAGCGTGAGCACGAACTCGCGGATCAGCTCCGGCGAGAAGCGGCCGTTCCCGCGGTGGCGCATGTCGTACAGCGCCGCGAACGGGCCGTTCGGCGCACCTTGCCGCGTCTGGCTCGTGAGCGAGTCAAACACGTCGGCGAGCTGCACGATCTGTGCCGGCAGCGAGAGGTGCTCGCCGTCCGGTACGCCGTGATGATGGCGCACGATGTCGAGCACGATGGGGTCGTCCACGCCGGCCTGCTCCAGCTGGGCGGCGCCGCGCCCGGGGTGGCGGCCGAGGAAGTAGCGCTCGAGGTCGGTGCGCTCGTTGTCCGGCTTGTAGAGGAGGACAGGGTCGACGCTCGCGAGCCCGACGTCATGCACGAGCGCACCGACGCCGATCGACGAGACGTCGTCCGAGCTGAGGCCCGGCACGCGACTGGCGAGCACCACCGAATACGCCGCGACGTTCGCGGCGTGCGTCAGCAGGCGCTCGTCACCCTCGGCGAAGCGGACGACGCCGGACAGCAGCGATTGGCTGCTGGCGATCTTCTCGGTCAGGACGTCTGAGACGCCGCGCAGGCGCTCGAAGTCGTCCGCCGTGTCGATGCGGCCGAGCGTGGAACGGAGCACGGCGCGCGTGGCGTCCCGGATGACGCGAGAGGCCTGCTCGGAGCCCGTGGCGGAGGCGATGACGCTCCGCAGATGCTTGACCACGTACTCCTCGAGCTGCTGGCGCTGCTCGGCGAGCACGTAGAGCGAGTGAATGTTGCGCGACTGGAGCTTCGCGAGCGACGCGGCGTCGATCGGGTCGTTACCCGACCGATACAGCACGAACCGACCACCGATGTGCACGTAGAGGTGCGCACCCGTGACGGAGTCGGGGCTGATGAATTCGCGGGGGATGCTGATGTAGTCAGCGTGCTCCGCGGCCTCGTCCGACATCGTGCTCATCCCATCCTCGTGCATGTTCGACCCCGCACAGCCCGCGCGGACGGTGTTGTGCCATGACGCAATCATCGACACCTGCTCGGCTCTCGGTAGCGTTTTCCCGGATCTCGGATGCGCGCGCCGCCCGTCCGGCGCCGTTCAGGGCAAAGCGCAGGAATGTCTGGCGGCTTGTAGGGGGCTGCGGGGGGAATGTAGGGATTCACCTGATGGGGAGTCTTCGCGGGGCGCACATAGCATGCCTGTTGTGACCATCCGCGAACCGCACCGAGGTACAGCGCCATGAGTGAACACACCGTCAACCTCATCCTCGTCGACGCGCAAGCGCCGGACTGCGTGCACCACTGGCTGCTGATGGACCCCGTCGGCGGGCGCATCATCGGGCGTTGCCGCAGCTGCGACGCGACGAAGGTGTTCCCCGCGTCGCCTGAATCGACCCAGCGGTTCGACGACTATCGCGAGCTGGTGGCGACGAGTTCCTACTACCGCAGCGGCCGTCTCTCGGCATAGCAAAACGAAACGAACCCTTAACCGGCCGGAGCGCTCGCGCGATGGTCGCCCTCGACACGCACCGCGTACGCTCATAGGCCCGCGACCACTGAGAGGTTCCACCCATGACCATTGACCGCATGCGCGACCAGGCGCCGCTGACGCGTGGCCGACCGATCCGGGGAGGCGTGCAACGCATTCGGTTGCTGGTGGCAGACGACCACGCGCTGCTCCGGCAGGCACTGCACGTGCTGCTGGAGTCGCAGCCGGGTCTGGAGGTCGTCGGCGAGGCGACCAATGGTCGCGAGGCGGTGGACGCGGCGGAGCGCCTCGGCCCGGACGTGGTGCTCATGGACATGGTCATGCCGGGTCTCAATGGCATCGACGCCACACGGCAGATCCTCAAGCGGGCGCCGGGTACGCGGGTGCTCATCCTGACGGCGTACCTCGAAGACGAGCGGCTGCTCCAGGCGCTTCGCGCCGGTGCCTCCGGCTATGTCGTGAAGAACTCCGATCTGGAAGAGCTGGTGGTCGCGATCCAGTCGGTGCATCGCGGCAACACCTACTTCTCGACCTCCGTCTCCGAGGGCATCGCGGTGAACGAGGTCATGATCCAGGCGAAACAGGTCGAGGGCCGCGCCGGCTACGACCTGCTGACGAATCGCGAGCGCGAGGTGCTACAGCTCATCGCCGAAGGCCTGTCCAACCAGGCGATCGGCGAGGAGCTCGTGATCTCTGTGAAGACCGTCGAGGCGCATCGCGCGCACATCATGACCAAGCTGCACGCGAAGAACCGCACGGACCTGATCCGGTACGCGCTGAAGCGCGGCCTCGTCGGGCTCGAGAGCGCCGACAGCGAAACCGAGGCCCTCGAGGCCGGGCGGCGCGCCGGCTAGCCGCCCGCGGCCCGCCAGCAGTCGCCGCGGCGGGGCCCCACCCGCCGCTGCTGTTACCCGACCGCAGCTTCATCGCACGCGCGCACGTTGAATGGGATGTCCGACCTTGGCACGGATGGGGCGAACCGTGGCCGCCGCCGTTTCCGCATCTGACGGACCGACCGGTCCGGGGCCCGGCGATGCCCCCACGATTCTCGTCGCCGAGGACGAGGGGAGTGTGCGCTCGATGATCGCGCTCGTCCTCCGCAGCCGCGGGTATCGGACGATCCTCTGTGCGGATGGACTCGAGGCGGTGACGCAGATCGAAGCCGGCGTCCACATCGACGCGGTGCTCATGGACATCCGCATGCCGCGCCTCGGCGGCGTGGAGCTCGTGCGATTCATTCGCCAGCAGCCCGCGCTCCGCACGCTGCCCGTCGTCGCGATGTCGGCATACAACGATCAGCGCCAGGAGCGCGAGGTCCTCTCCGCCGGCGCGGACATCTTCCTTGCGAAGCCATTCACCGTCAGCGATCTCAGCGATGCGCTCGAGGCGCTGCTCGGACCGCGCTCGCGCGGCTCCTGACGCCGGGCGGCCGACGGGGCGCAGATCCCCGGGCCTCGGGCCACCCCCACGCTCCCAGTCCCCCTGCCGGTCGTTCCCTGCGGCGACGGCGCGTGCCGACTGCGCTCGCGCGCGGCGCACGGCGGGCCGCGTCGCCCCGGGAATCGGGCCGCGGGGGCACAGGCTCGGGGCTTCGGGCGCGCGGGTAGAGGGGTTTCCCCACTACGGCCGCGAGCCGCGCGGCCGAACAATGGCCTCCAGACCAATCAGCACTGGCGGGGCTCCCCGCTGGAGGTTCGGCAATGATCCGAGTAACTCGCCTGGACCGCAGCCAGTTCTACGTGAACGCGGAGTTCATTCAGAGCGTGGAGAGCACACCAGACACGCACATCGTGCTGTTCAACGGCCACTCCTACGTCGTGACTGAGAGCGACCAGGAAGTCGTCGACCGGATCATCGAGTACCGCAGTGCGGCGTACGGCGGCGGCCGGGCGCCCACCCTGCGCCTGGTCGAGGGGTAGGGCGGCCCGTGGACATTGCCACGCTCATCGGATTGCTCGTCGCGGCGATCGGCATCCTCGGTGGCTACACCATCGAGGGTGGCTCGATCATGTCGCTGGTCAACCTCCCGGGATTCATGATCGTCATCGTCGGCACGCTCGGCGCCACCATGACCTCCTACCCGCTCAGCGCGTTCCTCGGGATGCCGATGTCGTTCATCAAGGCGATCAAGGGCGCCTCGAGTGGGCAGTCCACGGCGATGGCGACGCAGCTCGTCGAGATGGCCGACAAGGCTCGCCGCGAGGGCCTGCTGGCGCTCGAGGAGGACGCGCACAACATCGTGAACCCGTTCGCCCGCAAGGGTCTGATGCTCATGATCGACGGCACGGACCCCGAGGCGCTCAAGGCGATCATGGAGATCGAGATGGACGCCGCCTCGGCGCGGGAGAACGAAACGTCCGAGATCTTCAAGACCGCCAGCGGCTTCGCGCCGACGCTCGGCGTGCTCGGCGCGGTGATGGGCCTGATCTCGGTGCTCGGCAACCTGGGCGGCGACGTAGCCGTGCTCGGGCACGGCATCGCCGTCGCCTTCGTCGCCACGTTCTACGGCGTCGGCTATGCCAACGTCGTGCTGATCCCGGTCGCGACGAAGCTGAAGGGCATCTCGGCCGAGCAGCAGAACGTTCGGGACATGGTGCTCGAGGGCATCCTCTCGATCCAGGCGGGCGACAACCCACGCATCGTCAAGGAGAAGCTCCAGGGCTTCCTCAAGCCGTCGGCGCGCATGGCCGACGAGGAGGACGAGGGCGGCGAGTCTGAACGGCGGGCCGCATGAGCCGCCGCAAGAAGGCGCACGAGGAGAGCCACCCCGATGAGCGCTGGGTCATCTCGTACGCAGACCTCGTCACGCTGCTGTTCGGCTTCTTCCTGCTGCTGTACGCGACGGCCGATGCGAATGTCGTCAAGTTCGCGGAGCTGTCCAAGGGTCTGGCGGAAGCCTTTCACGTGCCGGTCAAGGAAGCCGAGGGCGGCGGCGGCATCCTCGACGGCGGGACGGGCATCGTGCCCGGTCGCAACTCGCCGGCACAGATCGAGAACGACCTCGCGTTCATCCGCTCCGTGGTGGACCGCGAGTCCGCGGTCGCGGGCATCCAGGGCCAGCTCCGCGTCACGCGGGAAGAGGACCACATCGTGATCCGCCTCGCCGACCAGCTGATCTTCCCTTCGGCCAGCGCCGACCTGCGCCAGGCGGCGCTGCCCGTGCTCGACGTCGCAGCGCGCGCGGTGGCGAGTCTCCCGAACGAGCTGCGGATCGAGGGACACACCGACAACGTGCCCGTGGGCACGGATCGCTACCCGTCGAACTGGGAACTCTCGTCGGCCCGCGCGACGGCAGTGCTCAGGTACCTGGTGGAGCGGGCGGATGTCGACTCGTCGCGCGTGTTCGCCGCCGGCTTCGGAGCCGAGCGACCGATCGCCACGAACCTTACGCCTGAGGGCCGGGCGCTCAACCGTCGCGCCGACATCGTCGTGCTGTATCCGCCGGTGAAGATCACCGGGCCCGTCACCGGCGGGCAGGAGTAACCGTTCAATGAAGATGCCGCTGATTCTCGCCATCCTCGGGGCCGTCGTCGGCATCGTGGTGTCGCTCGCCCTCTTCGTGTTCGTCTTCGGGGGTGGGTCGAGCGGGGCCCAGGTCGCCGCGGTGCCAACCGCAGTGCCGACCGTGGTCAACATCCCCGGGAAGCTCGGTCCGCACATCACGCTCGATGACCGCATCTTCAACCTGCGTGGTGCGGTCCCGGCCTACCTGAAGATGCAGACGATCATCGAGTTCGAGACGACGGACCCGCGCTGGGCGCGCGTACTGCGCGGCTGCGTGATGAACCTCACGCCGCTCGCCGGCCCGCTGTACGCCTCGGCGGCACCCGGCGGCGCCGGGGTTGTGGCCGCACGCACGGGCGGGACCGAGGCCGGCGGCTCCGCCTGCGAGGCCGAGGAGCAGAAGCTCCAGGCCGAGATCGCCGAGGAGATCGGCACGGGCCGTCAGCTGATCGAAGACGCGATCACCACCATCGTCTCCGCGAAGACCCCGGAGGAGCTTGGCAGCCGCGAGGGCAAGGAGGCGCTGAAGGCCGAGATCCTCCACGCCGTGCAGGAGCTGCTCGAGGAGCAGCGGGTCACGCGCGTGCTCTTCGTCAACTTCATCACCCAGTAGTCACCCCTCGCCGAGGATTCACTCGCCGAACCGGACGGACGCGACGCCATGGCAGACAACCGAGCACTCTCCCAGTGGGAAATCGACGCGCTGCTGAACCAGGTCCCTGCCGCTGAGGCGGCGGGTGTGGTCGCCGGCGACCCGCTGCCGGAGAGCCCCACGGGCCGCGGCGAGCGACCGGTCCGTCGCGGGATCCGCGTCTACGACTTCCGGCGCCCCGACAAGTTCTCGCGGGAGCAGTGGGCCACGCTCCACTCCATGTTTGAGACGTTCGCCCGCATCATCGGCGCGTCGTTCTCGTCGCGGCTGCGCTCGCTCGTCAGCGTGCGCCTGTCCAGTCTCGACCAGGGGCTGTACGAGGAGTGGCAGGCGCAGGTGCCCTCGCAGACTGCCTGCTACGTCATGTCCATGCGCCCGCTGACCGGCAACATCGTCGTCGAATTCAACTCCGACGTCGCCAGCGAGGTGGTCGACCGCCTGCTCGGCGGCACCGGCCTGCTGATCGACCGCGGCCGCGAGATGTCCGAGGTTGAAACGGCGCTGCTGCGCTCCTTCGCCGGCGTGATCCGTTCCGCCCTCGACGAGACGTGGAGCGCGGTCGTGCGCCTCTCGCCCGAGCTCCAGGACCTCGGGTTCGACGCCGGCCTGATCCAGGTGGCCGCGCCCACCGACGTCGTGGTGATCGCCTTCTTCGAGGTCAACATCGGCAACCACCTGGGTGCGATGTCCATCTGCACGCCGTATACGGTGCTCGAGCCGATCGCCTCCGAGCTCTCCTCCCAGGTCTGGTTCCAGGCGGGCCGCAGCGGCGCGGCGAGCGCCGAGGAACGCAAGGTCATGGAGGCGCTGCTCGGTCGCGCGAAGCTCAGCCTGCGCGCCACGCTCGGCGCCACGATGCTCCCCGCTTCGACGATCAACGACATGCAGGAGGGCGACACGATCGTCCTCGACGCCAGGCTCGGGAAGACGCT
Source organism: Dehalococcoidia bacterium (assembly GCA_040902395.1). Classification (GTDB taxonomy): domain Bacteria; phylum Chloroflexota; class Dehalococcoidia; order UBA2979; family UBA2979; genus VGNK01. Next base: position 1,112 of record JBBDXH010000176.1, on the reverse strand, counting down.
GAACCTGCTCGTCGGCGACACGCCGCGCTTCCGTGGACGGCCCGGGCTCGTCGGCAACCACATGGCGATCCAGATCACCGACGTCATCGAACCGGATCCGCTCCCGGCGCTCCCCAGCAGCTGGCAGCCCCAGCCGCTCCAGCGGCGCCGGCGCGAGGCAGGCAGACGCCCGGCCTCCGCAGCGACGGTCGATGTCGACACGGACGACGTCGAGTAGCGCGCGGGCGATCACGCAACTGCACACGCGGACCCCGCCCGGTCCGAACAGGAGACCACGATGGCCGACGACCAGAACCCCGACGACGCACTCGAACCCGAGCAGGACGCGCTCGACGATCTCGCCGAACTCGACTTCGACGAAGCCGATGCCGGCGCAGGCAAGGCCGCGCCCCGGGGTGACGGGGCGGTCGACGACCTCGATGGCCTGATCGACGCTGCGACGGCGCCGGCGGACGAAGCGCCGGCAGCGGCCGGGGGTGCCGGGCCCGCCGGCGCCGACGCGCTCGCAGACCTCGCCGGCGACGGCATCGGCCGCCTGATGGAGTTCAGCGCCCGACTCACCGACGTGCTCCAGGTGGGCCTGGAGAGCGTCGCCGGGCAGCGGGCCGGCCTGTCCGGCGCGCACCTCGATCCGACCTCGTTCGACGCGGTGGCGACGAGCTTTGCCGACGTGCCGCACATCGCGCTGCGGCTCAAGCTCGCCTTCTCCGAACACGAGAGTGAGCCGCTCGTCGTGCTCGTCCCGCTGGCGGACGCCGGCGCGCTGATTCGCCTCGAAACGGACGCCGACGAGCTGGCCGACCCGGACTTCCGCGACCGCCAGCTGGACGCGGTCGCGACGGCCGTGCGTGAGCTGCTCGACCTGATGAGCCTCGCGCTCTTCACCGACGCGCTGATGGGCGCCGAGGTCACGCTCCAGGACATCCGCCTCGACAGCGGCCGCGAGATCCTGGACGGTGTGGCCGAGGACGTCGGGAGCGCCGGGGCGCTGCGGCTGGACATCGCGCTCGACGTGGCCGGCGGCGAGCGGGTCGGCATCGGGCTGGTCCTGGCGCTGGCGCTGGTGACGCGCCTCGCGCGCGCGCTCGCGCCCGCGCCGGCGCGCGCCCGGG
>JBBDXH010000175.1:5153-16686 GCA_040902395.1 Dehalococcoidia bacterium | reverse complement strand
CCTCCGACGGTCTCGGCACGCGAGCGCACCCGCGGTCTCGGCGAGCGGAGGGCGCAAGCCCTCCGACGGTCTCGTCACGCGAGCGCACCCGCGGTCTCGGCGAGCGGAGGGCGCGAGCCCTCCGACGGTCTCGGCACGCGAGCGCACCCGCGGTCTCGGCGAGCGGAGGGCGCGAGCCTTCGGCTGGTGCGCGGGGTACTACGCGTACGAGTTCGAGAGGCCGGGGAACATCGGGAAGTGACGAACGTTTGCGGTGAGAAGCGTCGCATGGAGTTGCTCGGCCGTCGCCGCGATCACGAAGTCGACCGTGTCAACGCCGGGATAGGCCGGCAAGTACTCCCGGGCGAGCTCACCCGCGCGCCGGGCGATCGGCTCGTCAACCGGGATCCATTCGATCGTGCCCAGGAGCCGCGCGGTCCCGGCCTCTTCGCCGCGGCGCACGCCGGCGAGCACCTCCACCAGTGTCAAAACCGATCCGACGACGCGCTCGCGGCCATCGGAAAGCCCCGCCAGGCGCCGATGCGCCCGCTCGTCACCTCGGAGATGGTCGATGAGGACGGTCGTGTCGACGACGGTGGTCACTCGTCCGCCAGTCGCCGGGCAAGTCCGCGACGCATGCGGTCGACGTATGCCGCGCCGTTTTCGTCGCGATCGGCCCACGTCCCAAAGCTCGCGTCGAGGTCCGCGAGCGTCGCTCCGGTATCACGCCCCCCGCCGAGCTGCTCGTCAATCGCGCGGCGCACGATCGCCGCGATCGAACGCCCGGAGCGCTGGGACTCGCCCCTCAGGCGTTCGTATTGCGCCTCCGTGAGAGTGATCTGAGTGCGATGCGACATGATGTAAGGATACATCGGAACAGTAGGATCGAACTGCTCCCCGGGAGGACGCGGCATGCCCGACCCCACGCCCGTGATCATCGAGGCCGCGATCAACGGCGCGACGCCGAAGTCCATGAACCCGCACGCGCCACGCACGCCGGGCGAGATCGCGGCGGACGCGTTGCGGTGCCTCGATGCCGGCGCCGCGGTCGTGCACAACCACAACGACGATGCCGTGATCGGCGGCGCCGGGCGGCATGCGACGGAGCCCTACGCGGAGGCGTGGCGCGCGATCCGCGCGCGCCGGCCGGACGTGCTGCTCTACCCGACGATGGCCGGCGGCGGACCGCACACCACCGTCGAGGAGCGCTACGCCCACGTCGTCGATCTCGCCGAGGCCGGGCTGCTCTCGCTCGGGCTCGTTGACCCCGGCACGACGAACCTCGGCGGCGCCGACGAGGAGGGGCTGCCGCGAGCCGTCGACACCGTCTACCAGAACACCTACCGCGACGCCCGCTACATGATCGAGACGTGCGCGCGCCTGCGCGTTGGCATGAGCATCTCGATCTTCGAGCCGGGCTACCTCCGCGTCGTGCTCGCGTATCACCGCGCGGGGCGGCTGCCTGCGGGCTCGTTCGTGAAGCTCTACTTCGGCGCGCGTCCGCTGTCGTTCGGGCTGCCCCCGACGCTGTCCGGCCTCGAGGCCTACCTCGCGATGATCGAGGGCACGGGGCTGCCGTGGCTCGTCTCCGCACTCGGCGGCGACGTGGTCGGCTGCGGACTGGCGCGGCACGCGCTGGAGCGCGGCGGGCATCTCCAGGTGGGCCTCGAGCCGTTTGCCGGGCCGCGCACGCCGACCAACGTCGACCTGATCGCGGAGGCGAAGCGAGTCGCTTCGGCGGTCGGGCGCCCGATCGCGACGTGCGAGCAGGCGGCCGCGATGCTCGGTCTCCCGCGGCGTTGAGAGCTTTGTGATGAACGTGCGCGACCCCGCCGATGCACTCCGCATCGTCGCCTGGAACATCCGCGCCGGCGGCGGCCGGCGCGCCGATGCGATCGTCGCTCAGCTCGCACGCTGGCGGCCCGACGCGGTCGCGCTGAGTGAGTTCCGGGCGACGCCGCCGAGTGGCGCGATCGCGGAGGCGATGCGCGAGCTCGGACTCGTGTACCAGCGCACGACGGCCGACCCGCGCGACCCGCGCACGAACGCGCTGCTCGTCGCGGCGCGCTGGCCGCTGCGACGCGTCGGCGTGCGGCGCGCGCCCGTCGACCGCCATCGCTGGCTGCTCACGCGCGTCGCCGCGCCGGCCGAGGCCGGCGGCGCCTTCGCCCTCGGGGCGATGCACATCCCGAACTACGCGACCGGCCGCAAGTTGCCCTTCCTCGACGCCGTACACGCCTCGGTGCGTGCATGGCGCGGGGGCCCCGCCGTGCTCGTCGGCGACACGAACACCGGCCGCATGGGGGTGGACGAAGAGACGGCGGTCTTCGACCGACGCCACCATGACTGGATGGACGCGATGCACGACCGCTGGCCCGACGCGCTCCGTCACCTCCACGGCGACGAGACGCGCGTCTTCACCTGGTACTCCCCAAACGGGGGCAACGGCTTCCGGCTGGACGAGGCGTTCGTCGCACCGGGGATGCTGCCGCGGCTGCTCGCCGTACGCCACGAGTGGGGCGCGGCGAGCGGCGAGGCCGCGGTGACCGTCGCCCGACGCGACGCGCTGAGCGATCACGCCGCGCTGATCCTGGACTTCGCGACCGCTCCGTGAGCGGCGCCCGCGCCCGGCCCGCCGCCCCCGGCGCTACGATGCCCCGGCTGCCGGGAGGGGGAGACCCATGACCATCGACGAGGCGCTGCTCCGCCACCTCTACAAGTACGACCGCACGCTCCCGCTGCTCGCCACGAGCGAGTCCGAGCCGGTCATGGACCCGGTGACGCTTCAGCCGCTCGCCGACCTGCGGCGCGAGCGCGTCACCTTCGCGTCGACGCACGACGAACGCGTGCTCGCGACGCTCACGTACCCGGCGCACGGCGGACCGTTCGCGGCCGTGATCCTCCAGCACGGCTCGACGCCGATGGGTCGTCACTCGTGGGCGCAGCGGGCGGCCGGCCCGATTCACCAGGCGTGGGCGCAGGCGGGGCTGATGACCGTCGCCGTCGACGCGTACGGCTTCGGGTCGCGCGAGAGCCCGGACGACCGCGGACGGCTGCGCACCGGACGCCCGGACCTGCTCTTCCGCACGCGCGATCAGCGTATGCAGGCGATCCAGGACCTCATGCGCACGGTCGACTACCTGCATGAGCGCGCGGACGTGCGCCGCGACGCGATCGGCTTCCTCGGCATCTCGATGGGCTGTCGCATCGGCGTGCCGTTCTTCGCGCTCGACGCGCGCGTCGGCGCCGCTACGTTCTTCGTCGGCGGCTCCGCCTCGTACTCGCGCTTCGTGGTCGCCGGCACGGACTTCGCCGATCTCGCCGCCGACGAACAGCTCGCGTTCGAGCTGACGGACCCGATCACGTTCGCGCCGCTCACGGCGGGCCGGCCGTCGTTCATGGCGAACGGCATGCGCGACGTGCTCGTCACGCAGGAGGGCGGCGAGCGGCTACAGGCCGCGCTCGGCGAGCCGAAGACGCTGCGCTGGTTCGACGGCGGTCACGGCGAGTCGCCGCCCGAGCTCTTCGACGAGGCGCGGGCGTTCCTCGTCGCCCGGCTCGGCGTGGGCGCGGGCGCCCGTGCCGGCGCGGCCGTCTGACAACACGTCGTGATCTGACGGAGGTCGTCCGATGAGCACGCTGATCTACTGCCCGCGCTGCGCTTCGACGCTGACCACCAGGCCCGACGGGGGGCGTGACCGGGTGGCGTGCGCGGCCGACGGCTGTGACTTCATCCACTACGGCGACTTCTCGATCGGCTGTGCCGGTGTCGTCATCCGCGATGGCCGCGCGCTGCTCGTGCAACGCGGATGGCAGCCGTTTGCCGGCTCGTGGCAGATCCCCGGCGGCTACGTCGAGCACGACGAACCGCTGACCGCAGCGGTCGAGCGCGAGGTGCTGGAGGAGTCGGGCATTCGCGCAGCCGTGCGCGACGTCATCGCCTTCAGGCACTCGCTCGGCGGATCGGTGGGCGGCCCCAGCACGAACCTCTACGTGGTCTTCCGGCAAGACCCCCACGCGGGGGGGGGCGCCCGGCGTTCGACGGCGACGAGATCACCGGCGCCGGGTTCTTCACACTCGACGAGATGGCTCAGATGGAGGCCGTGCAGGGCCTCTCGCGCTGGGCGATCGAAAAGGCACTGGTCGCCACACCGAACGCAGGTCTGACCCCGGAGAGCGCCGGGCCGGGGGCGGGGCGCCCCGGCTGGCAGCTCTTCGGGCTCTAGCGCTCACGCCTCGCGCCACGGCAGCCGCGCCCGCGCGGGCTCGCCGGGCCGGCGGGCGGTGCGGCACGCGCGCGCTTGCGTCGGGCCCCCGCCGGTGCGACGCTTCCACCATCTCGATCAGAGAGACCGCGGGGGTGCCGCCGGATGGCGGCTGAGAGGCGCGAAGCCAACCCCTGGAACCTGACCAGGTTGATACCTGCGTAGGGATGCGGCGCCCCGATCTTCGCTCTCTCGGCGAACGATCCTCGGACGGCGTCCCGACGCGCGGACGCCGGCCATGCCCGGCCCGACCCGGTCCAGGCGACCAGCGGTCTCGCGACTGGAAGGCATCCAGATGCGGATCATGCGCATGACCGGCGTCCTCACCGCGCTCCTGATCGCGCTTGCGCTGGCCGCGTGTGGCGGCGACAACGGCGCCACCCCGACGGCGACCGCGCCGGCGACGGCGACGGCGGCCGGGCCGGCCACCGCGACCGCCACCCCGATCGTGCAGGGCACGCCCGCGACCGCGGCCGGCGCGCCCATCGAGATCCTGCTGATGACGCACGACTCCTTCGATGCGAAGGAGGACGTGCTCGCCGAGTTCGAGCGGGCCTACAACGCGAAGGTCACGATCGTGAAGGCGGGCGACGCCAACCAGCTGGTCAATCGCGCCCTGCTCAGCGCGGGCAACCCGGAGGCCGACGTGCTCTTCGGCGTCGATAACCTCACCTTCGCCCGCGTGCGCGACGGCGGCGTCTTCGCCGACCACGTCTCGCCCAGACGAGCCGCCATCCCGCAGGACATCCGCGACCAGTTCGGCGACTCCACGCTCGTCACCCCGATCGACTACGGCTTCGTCGACCTGAACTTCGACCGCGCGCAGGGCGAGCCGCCCGCGACGCTCGAGGAGCTGACCCAGCCGGCGTGGAAGGCCAAGCTCGTGGTCGAGGATCCGGCGACGTCGTCGCCCGGCCTGCAGTTCCTCGCGACCACGGTCGCGCACTTCGGCGAGGGCGGATGGCAGCAGTTCTGGCGCGACCTGCGCGCGAACGACGTGCTCGTCGTCGACGGGTGGAACACGGCGTACTACACGCACTTCAGCCTCAACGGGGGCGATCGCCCGCTCGTCGTCTCGTACACCACGAGCCCCGCCGCCGAGGTGTTTTTCGGCGAGCTGGAGGAGCCGCCGACGGTCAACGTGATCCCCGGTGGCACGCTCTTCCGCCAGGTGGAGGCCGCAGGCGTGCTCGCCGGAACGAAGCAGCCCGAGCTCGCGCAGCTGCTGGTGGACTTTCTCGCGGGCGAGCTCTTCCAGGCCCAGATCCCGGAGACGATGTTCGTCTACCCGGTGATCCCGGGCCTGCCGCTGCCGGAATGGTGGAAGTGGGCAGAGGTGGACGTGGAGCCGGCCACACTCGAAGTGGACGCCGCGGAGATCGACCGCTGGATAGCGGAGTGGACGGAGATCATGCGTCGGTAGGAGTATGCGCCGCGTGAGCGCCGCCCAACTCCCGAGCGGACACAGCTGGCGCTGGGGCCTCCCGGTGTTGCTGCTGCTTGCTCCGTTCCTGATCTGGCCGCTCGCGGCCATGCTCGAACGGAGCATCGTGCGTGACGGCGCGCTCACCGCGAGCACGCTGGTCGACGTCTTGAGCGACCGCTTCTACCTGGAGCGGCTCGCCTTCACGACGGCACAGGCGCTCGCCTCGACCGCGCTCGCGGTGCTGATCGGCCTCCCGGCGGCGTACGTCTTCGCCACGATCCGCTTCCCCGGACGCACGCTGCTGCGCGCGCTGGTGACGGTGCCGTTCGTGCTGCCGACGCTCGTGGTCGCGCTCGCGTTCCAGCAGCTGCTCGGGCCCAGCGGGTGGATTAACGACGCGCTCGCGCGGGTCGGGCTCGGACCGGTGCGCGCGGCCGGGACGCTCTGGGTGATCCTGCTCGCGCACGTCTTCTACAACGTGTCGATCGTCGTGCGCCTGGTTTCGGGGCTGTGGGCGAACATCGACCCGCAGACCGAGGAAGCGGCGCGGCTGCTGGGGGCCAACCGGCGACGGACGTTCCTCGCCGTCACGCTGCCCACGCTCGCGCCGGCCATCCTCTCCGCCGCCGCGCTCGTGTTCACCTTCACCTTCACTTCGTTCGGTGTGATCCTCGTGCTCGGCGGCCCCGGGCTCGACACGCTGGAGGTCACGATCTATCGCCTGGCGACGCGCCTGGTCGATCTGCCGGAGGCGGCGGTCCTCTCGTTCGTGCAGCTCGGCGCCACGCTTGCGGCGCTGCTCGTCTACGCCACGCTGCAGCGGCGGCTCGGCTACCGGCTGGGGCTGAGGGCCGACCGCGCGCGTCCGCTGCGCGCGACGGGGTGGGGCGACCGCGCGCTGCTCGCCGGCGTCGTGCTCGGGCTCGGCGCGCTCGTGCTTGCGCCGATCGCTGCGCTGGTGCACGGCGCGGTGAACGTCGGCGCGAGCGGCGCGCTGACCGGCGCGAACTTCGCGCGGCTGTTCGAGGACACCGGTCGTGTCTCGTACATCCCCCCGCTGCAGGCGGTGCGCTGGAGCCTCACCTACGCGATCTGCGCCACGCTGGTCGCCATGGTGGTCGGCAGCACCGCCGCGACCGCGATCTCGCGGACGCGCGGGCGTCTCGGCGCGCTGCTCGACGGCGCGCTGATGCTCCCGCTCGCCGTCCCTGCCGTCGTGCTCGGTTTCGGGTACATCATCACCTTCAACCGCGGCTGGTATGACCTGCGCGGGTCCCCGTGGCTCGTCTTTGTCGCGCATGCGCTGATCGCGTACCCGTTCGTGCTGCGCGCCGTGATCGCGGTGCTCCGCGCCGTCGATCCGCAGCTGCCGGAGGCGGCGCGGGTGCTGGGGGCACACCCGTGGGCGGTCTGGCGCTATGTGGAGCTGCCGATCACCGCGCGCGCGACGCTCGTCGGGGCGGTGTTCGCGTTCGCGGTTTCGCTCGGCGAGTTCGGCGCGACGTCGCTGCTGCGCCGCCGTGAGTTCGCCACGGTGCCGATCGCGATCTTCGACGCGCTCGGACGGCCCGGGGCCGCGAATCTCGGGCGTGCGCTCGCGCTGTCGACCATCCTGATGGCCGTCACGGTCGTCGCCTTCCTCGTGATCGAGCGCTTCCGCTTCCGCGAAGTGGGTGAGTTCTGATGGCGCGGCTCGAAGTGCGTGCGCTCTCACGCTCCTACCCGGACGAGGTGGTCGCGCTCGAGGACGCGTCGTTCGTCGTCGAAGACGGGCGGGTGGCTGCCGTGCTGGGGCCGTCGGGCTGCGGCAAGACCACGATGCTCCGGCTGATCGCGGGCCTGGACCGCGCCGACGCAGGCGACGTCCTGCTGAACGGCCGCAGCATTGCCGATCAGCCCCCGGACCAGCGTGGGATCGGGCTGATGTTCCAGGAGCTCGCGCTCTTCCCACACCTCGACGTCCGCGGCAACGTGGCCTTCGGCCTGCGCATGCGCCACTGGCCGCGCGACGAACGCGACGCGCGCGTGGCGGAACTGCTGGACGCGGTCGGGCTCGTGGACAAGGGTCGCCGCCGCATGCACGAGCTGTCCGGCGGCGAACGCCAGCGCGTGGCTATGGCCCGCGCGCTCGCGCCCCGGCCCGCCGTGCTGCTGCTCGACGAGCCGCTGGGATCGCTCGATGAGGCCCGCAAGCAGTCCCTGCGCGACGAGTTGCGGGATGTGCTGCGACGGCTGGAGACCACCGCGCTGGTCGTGAGCCACGACCTGCGGGACGCGATCGCGATCGCGGACGATCTCGTGGTCATGGATCGCGGCCGTGTGCTCCAGAGCGGCCCGCTGCCATGGGTGCTCGCCGAGCCCGACTCCACCCGTGTGGCGAGGCTGGTCGGCTACGTCATGATTGCCGCCGGCAGCGTGCGCGACCGCGTCCTGACCGAGGTCGGTGTGGGTGGCGTCACGCTGCCGCCCGGCTCACGCATTCGCGGGGACGCGGCCGTACTCGGGCATCCCTCGTCACTGCTGGGCGTGCCGGCCGGTCGTGGATTCGGGATCGGCGTGTCCGGCGTGGTGCGGCGGGCGCGGCCGGACGGCCCGATGTTCGTGCTCGACGTGGTCGCCGGCGGCCGGGAGGTCCCGGTGCGCTGGGAGTGGGACCTCACCCCGCCTCGCGAAGGCACGCGCGTGGACATCGCCGCTCGCCCGGGCACGCTCCGCTTCTTCGAAACGGTGGACGAGCTCGATCCGCCGCCGGACACGGCGGGCTACCCCGTGCACGAGGAGTCCACCGCACCAGAGCAGCCGATCAACTCGCCCACTACCCCCGTCCCGTCACCCGCAGCGCAGCCGCCCGCGCCGCGCCACGCGGGCATGCCCGCCATCGACTGACGTCCCGAGAGCCCGCACTGCGCCGTCTCGACGCGCGTACACGCCGTCGGTACGCTTGGCCGCGATGCGCCTGCCCACCGTCCATCCCCTCGTGCACCGCGATCCCGAGGCGCGCACGCTGCGCGCGCTGGGCCGGGCGATCGCGCGCTTGCCGCGCCGCCACCGGCCGGAAGACTCGCTCCAGGTCGTGGTGGACCTGGCGCGCGAACTGACGCGCGCCCGCTACGGGGCGCTCGCCGTGACCGACGAGCACGACCGCACGCAGGGCTTCGTCGTCTCGGGGATCGAACCGGAGCGGCTGCGCCACCTACCGACGCCGCCGCAGGGCCACGGCCCGCTCGGATCGCTCCGTCAGGACGGACGTCCCGTCCGCTACGACGATGTGCGCGAGCACGCCAGAGCGTTCGGCTTCCCGCCGCAGCACCCCGAGATGCAGCGCATGCTCGGGGTCGCGATCTGGGTCCACGGGGACGTGCGCGGGTCGCTCTACGTGACCGACCGGCGCGACGACCGCCAGTTCGACGACGACGACGAGCGCGCGCTGATCACGCTCGCCCTCCACGCGGGGCGAGTGATCGAGACGGAGTGGTACTAGCGGGCGCAGCCCTCACGCGGGACCGCGCCTGCCGCTACTTCGCGACGTAGCTATCGAACCAGTCGACCGATCGCTGCCACGAGTCCACCGCCGCCGCCTCGTTATACGACGGCCGCGTGTCGTTGAAGAACGAGTGCCCGGCGCCGGGGTAGATGGTGATGTCGCTCGTCACGTTGTGCGCCGCGAGCGTGTCGCGGAGCATCGTCACCTGCTCCACCGGGATGCCGGCGTCGTCCTCACCGTACGAGCCGAGCACGGGGACCTTGATCGTCGCGATCTGCTCGGCCGCAGGCATGCCGCCGCCGTAGTAGACGTGCACCGCGTCGACGTTTGAGCTCGGCCGGATGGCGGTCGCGAGCGAGAGGCCGCCGCCCATGCAGTAGCCGACCACGCCCACCTTGCGCAGCCCGCGCACGCTCTTCAGCCAGTCGATCGCCGCGTCGATCTCGCGCGCGGCGAGGTCGCGCTCCATGGACATCGCCAGCTTGCGCGCTTCGTCCGGCTCGCTCGCCACCTGGCCGTGGTACAGGTCCGGCGCGAACGCGAGATAGCCCTCCACCGCGTAGCGGTCGGCGATCTCCTTGATGTCGGGCGTCAGGCCCCACCACTCCTGGATCACGATCAGCCCGCCCCTGGGGGCATCATCGGGTTCCGACAGGTACCCGGCGATCTGCACGCCATCGTGCTCGAAGCTCGTATCGGGCATCTGGGCCCTCCCTCCTCCACGTCCCGCGCGGCAGCCGCGAGAGTATAGCGACGGGCCCCCACGCTCACTCCACGAACTCGCTCACGTCGAAGTCGAGACGCATCGTGTCGGCGGGCGCGATGTCGTGTGCCGCGTACCACCCGGCAGGCGCCTCGACGGCGAACTCGTACGGCTCCGCCGGACGCGTGATCTCCAGCGACTCGGCCGCCATCTCGTGGATCTCGCTGATCACGCCTTCGACCGTCACGAACGCGATCGCCAGATCGACGTGCGTGTGGCTCATCCAGAAGCCCGCGTTGCCGACGCCGTCCGGGTAGTAGAAGAGCATGCCGCGCTCGTCGAGCGTGCGCCGCCCCGACAGCCCGATCGTGTACTCCGCGCGTGGCGGCACCTCCACGGGGAGCGCGACCGTCGACCCGTCCGCTCGCCGGAAGACGACGCGGGGGAGCTGCTCGGTGGGGACGGCGGCGGTCGAGGCAACGGGCTCCGCCGGCGAGGCGGACGCGGCGGCCGCCGGCGCCAGCGTCGCGATCGACGCCGGCGCGGGTGTGGTGGTGACGGCGCGCGGAGTCGCGGTGCCGCCGTCGCCGCACGCCATCGGCAGAACGAGGAGCGCACACGCGGCCAGGAGGACGAGCGAGGGGCGTCGCACGGGGCGATCGTATCGAGCGCACGCGGTGCCTGTCGACGCGCCTCCGAAGCCCGCGCGACATGGCCTGCCGGACCTGCGGCCGCCCGCGATCCACGCGTTGACACGCGCGGATGAGACTGCAACGCTGCGAGCAATGTCCGACAGCCCGGTACTCGACCTCGCCCTCCGCCTCTGGCCCGGCGCCCGCGACTCCGGCGCCGTCGGCGATCCCGCGGATCTCGACACGCTGATCGAGGCGCAGGGGCAACCCGGCGCGCCGGGCTACGAGCTCGGCGTACGCGGGACGTTCGCGTGCTTCGCGCCCGACGCGGTCGCGACGCTCACGCTCGCGACGGGCGAGACGGTCGCGGCGGACGACGAGGCGCGCTTCGTCGCGCATCTGCTCGTCACGCGCACGCTGCTCGGTGCCGGGCTGCACGTCGACGACCGCGTCACCGCTGCGATGTGCGACGGCTACGCGCTCTCGTGGACGGCGAAGGGCGGTGCGCCCTATCACCACACGTCGGTTGCGCTGGCCGTCTCACTCTGGCTGATCGCGCTCGACCCGCTGAGCACGTCCGATCGCCCCTTGCCGATCGCGTGGGGCCCGGCCGCGTACCAGGATCCATCGCGGTGGGACCTCGAGTACCGGCTCTTCTCGCACTATGACATCCGCGAGCGCGCGGTCGACTGGGCGGCATACGCGAGCGCGGAGCCGGGGCGCCACGAGGGCTGTTCCACGTTCACCATCGTCGAGCCGCTGCTGCGTATGGCGCAGGATGGCCGCGTGCGGATCGCGCTGGCGCAACTCAGCGAGGCCGAGGACGGCGGCGGGCGAGCGCCCGCCGCTGCGATGCTCGAGCGCGGCCGCATCGCCGCGCTGCTCCAGGCCTTCGTGCGCGACGTGATCCGCGGCACCGCCCGCGGCGCCGACGAACGACCGCGCCCCCAGTACTGATTCCCGCGCTGCCGGTCGCGCTTCGCGTTCCCTCCGCGGCTCTCCTGAGCGCAGTGCAGCGCCTGCGCGGCGAGCGCACTGGTGAAC
>JBBDXH010000175.1:0-5143 GCA_040902395.1 Dehalococcoidia bacterium | reverse complement strand
GCGCCGCTGTGCTGTCCGCGCGAAGCGCCGGGGGAGGAGGTACGCGCCGACGTGCAAGTCAGTGCGTGTCGAAGATCGCCTGGTACTCCGCCACCTTCGCCTTCGTGGCCGCGAGCTCGTCCGGCGTGGGACACGCCGGGTCGCGCGCCGGCGGCAGCGCGCCGAGCCTCAGCAGTGACGCCATGAGCAGCATGCGCGCCTTCGTCGACGTCAGATTGCTGCCGGCGACAAACAACGGGTCGTTCTTGTACGCCAGCCCGCCCGTCGCGCCGCGGCCGCAGCGCACCACCGGCATGCCGCTGAACACCGCGCGCGCGAAGGCGTTGTCCGTGCCGCGGTTCATGCTCCCGTACGGCGACGCGCCTTCGCCGACGAACCCGGCGAGCGGCGACGTCTCCAGGCTGCGCGCGATGCGGGACATCACCTCCACCTCGAGCTCCGGGCTCGTGTCCGCGCCGTCCGGGAGGTAGCGCGCGTACTTCGAGAGCGTGACCTTCGGCATCGCCTCGGGCAGGAGGTCGCCCGCAGCATCCTTCACGCGCACCGGCGTCGTCGCAATCGGGCCGTCCACGGCGTGGACACCGGGCACGGTGTCCGGGATGCGCGAGAGGTTGACCTCCGACGCGTGGGTGTGACGCTTCGTCGGCAGGTAGGTCAGCTGGGGCGGCCCATAGCCGCCCATCAGCGCGACGAGGCCGCCGTGGCCGCCGGTCGCCTGGTAGTTCCCCGGGCGCGCGTCGGTCTTCGTGACCTCGCGCGCGGAGAAGACGACCTCGTCCACGATCATCACGCCGCCGACGATGTCGACCGCGCCACCGTTCCGCCAGATGTTCGACACGATGTACTTCACGCCGTCGACGATGTTGCGGTCGCCATCGGCGCTGAGCGTGCCGTGTGGGCGCTGCGCCGAGTGCCCGACGAGCGGCAGCGTTGTGTCGATCATCAGGTTGAGCCAGTACATCGACTCCTCGGTCGTGGGGCTGCCCTCGAGCCACTGCGCGCCGGCGTACTTCCCGGTCGCCAGCGCGCGTTGCACCACGTTGGTGGCGCGCGCGAGCGACCGGATGTGGGGCTCGGCGCGCAGGTGCTGGGGGTAGTAGATGAAGAAGTCTTCGCCGAGCGTCTCCGGCGCCAGGTCGCCGTCGCCTGCGTCTGTGCGCTTCGCCGCCGCGAGCCCGCGCTTGTACCCGCCGGACGGCGCCGGCCGGTAGAAGTCGAAGCTGGCCGCGGACGACAGCAGGTTCGCGTGCCCGGAGGAGTCGAGGCCGAAGCGGTCGATCTCCTCGTAGATGCGGTGGGCGTCCGGGTAGAACGTCTGGCGCGCCTGCTCCGCCGGCGCCAGCGGGAACGCACACGCCTCGTCCCACGCCTGGCCCCCGGCCTGGCGAGCCATGTACGGGAGCAGGTACAGCCCGTCCGAGGGCTCGAGCGTCGCGCGGTACACCGGCCGATCGGCGCCGGACGTCGGCTGCTCGTGGAACGCGCCGTTCGCGTCGAGGAAGCCGTCGGGCGGCGCGTAGAGCTCGGCCGCGTCGGCCTCGAGCGGATGCGCGCTGTACGCGTCGATGTAGACGGTCACCGGCGCCGCGAGCCGCTGCGCGCGCAGCGCGTCGAAGCGACCCGGAACCGCACCGGCCGAAGGGAGCCCGTACGCGGCGCGCGCCTTCTCGCTGGTGACCAGCGGCGCGCTGTTCTGGATCGTCGCCGTCGGTCCTGAGAACACCGCGATCCGCGGCTTGTCGGTGGTCGTCACGCGCTCGCTCCTTCGCCCGATCCGTGGGGCGGCGAATGTACGAAGTAGACGTATCGCCCGAATGAACGCCGCGTTGCCCGCGCGTTGCCGTGCGGTTGCGCTGCGGTGTCGGTCCGCTCGGTTCCAACCCCGGTTGGGGACGCGCGGCTCGCGCAGCGACGAGGCGGGGAGGTGCCCCGCGCCGCTTCACAGGCCCCCACCGCTCGGCATAGGGTGCACCCGTCGCGCAGCCCCGCCCGGGGCGCGCCCGGGACGGCGAGCGGGCGCACAGCCCGCGGAAGCGGAGCAGCACATGAGCACCGAGGTGATCCGAGCGCACGTGATCGCGGGCGGGTACCCGCCCGGACAGCCCGCGGGCCACGACCACGACTACGCGCGTCTCCGCATCCTCGAGCAGCTCAAGGAGCGCGACCACGTCCACGCCACGGTCGCCGGCGACTACACCGACATCGAGAAGTGGCTGCCGGCCTCCCGGCTGTTGGTCACCTACGTCGCCGGCCCGTTCGCGAACGACGAGCAGAACACCGTGATCCGCCAGTGGGTGGAGGCCGGCGGACGCTGGCTCGCGCTGCACGGCAGCAGCGGCGGCAAGGCCGCGCGCATGGCGGACTCGAGCCGCCGCACGATGGTGAAGATGCCGTACCACGACACGCTCGGCGGCTTCTTCCTCGCGCATCCGCCGATCCGCAAGTTCCGCGTCGACCTCGTCGACCCGAAGCACCCGCTGACGAAGGGGCTGCCCGAGTCGTTCGAGACGATCGACGAGCCGTACATGGTCGAGATGCAGCACCCCGAGAAGAGCGACCTGCTGCTCACATCCGACTGGGGCCCCGTCCCCGATACGGGCGCGGGCTTCTTCTACGAAAAGGACACCTCGACGCTGCCCGGAGGGACGACGCGCGCGATCGCGTTCGTCCGCCACCTCAGCCAGGGTGCGGTGGCGTACACGACGCTCGGGCACAAGCACACGCCCACCACGAACAACCAGCGTTCGGTCGACACGAGCGTGGCTGCCGACGGCAAGCCGCCGCTCGACCTGATCGGGTCGTGGGGCACAGAGGGCTTTCGCACGCTGCTGCGCAACGGCATCGCGTGGGGGCTCGGTGAGGACTAACTGACGAACGCGGACCCCGGCGCAGAACCGCGGTCACACCGCGCCGGCAATCCGCCGAAGCGCTCGCACGAAGGGGGCACAGGGTGACGAAGGGTCGAGTGGTCGTCGTCAAGGAGTACGGCAAGCCGTTCGAGATCGAGGAGTACGAGGTCCCGGACCCGGAGCCCGGCGGGATGATCCTCAAGATCACCCAGGCGGGCATCTGCGGATCCGATCTCCACACCTGGCGCGGCGAGGCGTATGCGCCGATCCCGCCGGGCGGTCGCGTGATGGGGCACGAGGGCACGGGCGTGATCGCGAAGCTCGGTGAAGGTGTGTCCACGGACTCGCTCGGCCGCCCGATCAAGGAGGGCGACCGCCTCATGTACGCGGCAATCGCGCCGTGCAACCGCTGCTACCAGTGCATCAACGGCAACGAGAACTGGTGCTCCGGACCGCAGGCCCCGCGCCAGGCGAATACCTTCCCCCACTTCACGGGCACGTACGCGGACTACTACTACATCCCCGCCGGCCGCCCGGTCTTCGCCGTCCCGCGCGAGCTGCCGGACGAGGTCCTCGGCTTCATCAACTGCGCCACCGGCACCGTCACCGAGGGCCTGCTCAGGGCCGGGTGCAAGGAGGGCGACTACGTCGTCATCCAGGGCGCCGGGGGGCTCGGACTGAACGCCACCGCGATGGCGAAGGACATGGGCGCACACAAGGTGATCGTGCTCGACCGGCTCGCGAACCGGCTTCAGCTCGCCCGCGAGTTCGGCGCCGATCACACGATCGACATCACCGAGTACTCGAGCCAGGACGCGCGCCGCGAGCGCATCTGGGACCTCACCGAGGGCCGCGGCGCGAACATCGTGCTCGAACTGGTCGGGCGCGCAGAGCTGCTGATCGAGGGCATCGAGTACCTCGCCAACGGCGGCACCTTCGTCGAGATCGGCAACATCGTCCGCGGCGCGAAGGTCGAGTTCGATCCGTCGACGCTGATGATGGGCGCGAAGCGCGTGATGGGTTCACGCATGTACCGGCCGGCGCTCCTGCCCGAGATGATGGAGCGCATGGTCAAGAACCTCGAGACGGTGCCGTACCACAAGATCGTCTCGAACCGGTACGCGCTCGCCGACGTCAACGACGCCTTCCGCGACGCCGAGTGGAGCGAGCGCCAGACCACGGTCAGCCGGGGGATGCTCGTCCCGTAGCCGCCGGTCCGGCGTGAACGAAGGAGGCCCGCCCCCTCGGGAGGGGCGGGCCTCCTTCGTTCACGCCGGCGTCGAGGCCGCTCGACCACACCGGCGGCGTTCGCGCCGCCGGGATGGCGATCAGGCGAACGCGGCTGCCTCGCGGGTCGGATCGAGCGCGCTCAGCGCCATCGCCCGCGCCCACCGTAACCCGCTACCGCGAGCACGATCAGCACGACGATCACCACGATGATCACGTTGCTCGTGATCACAAAGGCGCCGCCGCCGAAGAGCAAGAGCAGCAGGAGAATGAGCAAGATCAGGCCCATGGTGATTGCCTTTCCACCGGCTCGACGAAGCGACTGTGTTTCCGGAGAGTCTAACGGAGGCTCCCGCGCGACGTTCGGAAGTGGTCGGGACGCGCCCGCCTGCACGGCCGGTATGTCGGGTTCGGGCGATGCGACTCCGTCGTCGTGCCTGTGCGTTGCGACGGCCGTGCTCCGCAACGGCCGGGCCGTTCGGTCGTTCGTCCGTACGATGGGATGCGTCCCGCTTCGCTCTTGAAAGGCGCGTGATGACCGGCCCGCCCGATGGCGACATCGAGTCGATCAGCGCCGTCACGCTGACGGTGAGCGATCTGACGGTGTCTGTCGCGTTCTACGAGACGCTCGGCTTCGAGCATGCGTGGGGGAGTCCCGAGCGCGGCTTCGTCACATACCGCGTCGGCGGGCAGTACCTCAATCTCTCGGCGAGCGGCGGTACGCCGCCCGGCGACCGCACGTGGGGCCGCGTGATCTGCTACGTCCGCGACGTCGACGCGATGCATGCGCGCGCCGTGGCCGCAGGCTTTCGCCCGCAGTTCCTCCCGCGCGACGCCGAGTGGGGCGAACGCTACTTCCACCTCCGCGACCCCGACGGCCATGAGTTGAGCTTCGCGCGCCGGCTGGGCGCCGGAGCGGCAGGCAGGATGCCTGCCCCACACTCCGGAGCGCTCGCCGTGACCGACGATCCCCCGGAAGCGTTGCGATGAAGCAGAGTGTGGGGCCCCGATCCGCGTCCGCGACCGACGATCCCCCGGAAGCGTCGCGATCAAGCAGAGTGCGGGGG
>JBBDXH010000174.1:0-2415 GCA_040902395.1 Dehalococcoidia bacterium | reverse complement strand
GGGCAGCGGGCGCAGCGCGCGAGCGCCGGCGCATCCGCGCGCACGGCGGCGGCGACGCGCAGGAGCCGGCGCAGCGTCCACAGCGGCAGCCCGATCACGCCGCACTCGCAGCCGTCGCAGCGCTCGACCGGGTGGAAGGCCTCGTCCTGGATCGCGTAGCCGCCTGCCTTGTCGAACGGCGACCCGGTCGCCACGTAGGCGTCCACCTCGGCGTCGGCGTAGGCGCGCATGCGCACCGCGGTGCGCGAGTGGTCGGCGGCGGCTCGGTCGCGCGCAATCACCGCCACGCCTGTGACCACCTCGTGATCGCGGGCGCGGAGCGCCGCGAGCATCGCGCGTGCCTCGCGGGCGTCGGCGGGCTTGCCGAGGATGCGCCCGTCCACCGCGACCACCGTGTCCGAGCCGATCACGACACTACCGCCGGCGAGCAGCTCGGCCACCGCGCGCGCCTTGCGCAGCGCGAGCCCCTCGGCGACGCGCACGGGATCGCGCTCGACCGTGGCCTCGCTCACGTCGGCCGGCTGCACCGCGAAGGCGACGCCGAGCGCCGCGATCAGCTCACGGCGGCGCGGGGAGGCCGAGGCGAGCACGACGCGCGTCATGGCGGTCACGCTTCCGGCGGCGACGCCACCCGGTCCCCTGGGACCGTTCGGTCCAGCGTCGTCACGCATTCGATGTGCTGCGTCTGCGGGAACATGTCGACGGGCTGCACGTCGCTGAGTGCGAAGCCGGCGTCGCGGAGCAGCCGTACGTCGCGGGCGAGCGTCGCCGGGTCGCACGACACGTAGACGACGCGCTTCGCGGCGGAGGCGATGATCGCGTCGACGACGACGCGCGCGAGCCCGACGCGCGGGGGATCGATCACCACGACGTCGGGCGAGGGGTCGAGGCCCGGCAGCGCCTCCTCCATCTTGGCCACGACGCGCCGCACGTTGCCGAGCCCCGCGAGGTTCACCTCGGCGTCGTCGCCGGCGGCGGCGGACTCCTCGATCGTCACGACCTGTGCGACGCGCGAAGCGAACTGCACCGCGAACGTGCCCACACCGGCGTACCCGTCCACGACCACGCGCGGCGAGACGGCCTCGACGCGCTCGATCACCAGCGCGACGAGCCGCTCCGCCTGCCGCGTGTTGACCTGGAAGAAGGCCGGTCCGGAGATGCGGTACCTCTGGCCGAGCAGCGACTCGGAGTACGAGCCCTGTCCGCTGTTCGGCCGCGGGCCCGCGCGCTTCGGACGCCAGCGGAGGCGAGGCTGGATCATCTCCTCGCGGGTCTGCTCGCCGACGCGGATCGTGAGCTGTCTTGCCTCCATCGTGCGGTCCTGCGCCTGACGGAGGATCTCGTTCACGCGCGGCAGCGCGATCGCGCACTCGTCGATGCGCATGAAGCGGTGCGTTCCGCGCTGCATGAAGCCGACTTCGCCGTCGCGACGGACGGTGAAACGCATGTGGTTGCGGTAGTGCCACGGGTCGTCCATGCCGAGCATGGGCCGGACGACCGCGTCGACGGCGTCGGGCTCCATCCGCCCGATGCGCACGAACTGCTCGCGCACGATGCCTGTCTTCAGCCGCAACTGCTCGTCATAGGTCGCGTGCTGGAGCTGGCAGCCGCCGCACTTGCCGAAGTACTCGCACGGTGGCGCGACGCGCGCGGGAGAGGCCTCGAGCACCTGCACGGCGGTGGCCTCGATGTAATCGGTGTGATCGGCCGTGACCTCTGCGATCACGCGTTCGCCAGGCAGCGCGTAGTCGACAAAGACGATGCGACCGTCCTCGGCACGACCGATTCCGCGTGCGCCCGAGGCGAACCCGGTGATCGCGAGCTCGAGCGGCACGAGCGGGCGATTGACCGTGAAACGGTCCTTCTTCGACCGCTGCTCGGGCACCGGTTCAGGGATGGCGGCAGCGGGCCGCATCGGTTCGGAGGACGGGGTGATGGTCATGGGGGCCGATCGTACGGGCGCGTGCGGCCCGGCGACCAGCCGCAGCGCGGACGGTGCCGGGAGCGGCCTGTACGATCGCGCGCCGAGCGATCGCGGCGGGCGACTCGCCCGCGGGAGAGGTCACGTCGTGGCGCCAGGAACATCACGCCCACGCCGGGCGGTTCGCCCGGAGCCGACGCCCGTCGCGACGATCGCGGAGGAGCTGCTTCCGCTCCCGACCGCGTCCTATCGCGAGGAGCGCGTGCTGGACTACGTGCGGCGCTTCGCCGCGACGCGCGGGCTCGCGTGCGACGCCGACCGCGCGGGCAATCTCTACGTGAGCTACCGGCGCGGCCGCGCGCCGCGGCCGCTCGTGCTCACCGCGCACACCGATCATCCCGGCTTCGTCGTGAGCGCGGTGCGGGGTCGCCGGCTGACGATCGAGTTCCGCGGCGGGCTCAGTGCGCAGTACGGCGTGGGCGAGCGCGTGCGGC
>JBBDXH010000173.1:0-16863 GCA_040902395.1 Dehalococcoidia bacterium | reverse complement strand
ACCCCTACCCCGACCTCGTGAAGGGCTACCAGATCTCGCAGTACGACCAGCCGCTCTGCGTCGGCGGCACGCTGGACATCGAGGTCGACGGCGTCGCGAAACGCGTGCAACTCGAGCGCATCCACCTCGAGGAGGACACCGCGCGCCTCCTGCATCGCGACGACGGGGCCGAGCCGTACTCGCTGCTCGACGTCAACCGCTCCGGCGTGCCGCTCATGGAGCTGGTGACGACACCCGACCTGCGGTCCGGCGCCGAGACCGCCGCGTTCCTGCGCAAGCTGCGCCAGACGCTGCGCTACCTGGACATCTCCGACGCGGACATGGAGAAGGGCTCGTTCCGCTTCGACGTCAACATCTCGCTCCGGCCCCACGGACAGGAGACGCTCGGCACGAAGGTCGAGCTGAAGAACATGAACTCGTTCCGCTCGGCACAGCGTGCGGTCGAATTCGAGGTGGAGCGGCAGACCGCGATCCTCGACGCGGGCGGGCGCATCGTGCAGGAGACGCGCGGGTACGTGGACGCCACCGGCGAAACGTCTTCGCAGCGATCGAAGGAAGAGGCGCACGACTACCGCTACTTCCCGGAGCCCGACCTGCCGCCGCTGCGCATCTCCCGCGAGGAGGTCGCCGCGCTGCGCGCGGCGCTCCCCGAGCTCCCCGACGCGAAGCGCGCGCGCTTCGAGGCGGACTACGGGCTCACCCACGACGAGGCGGCGATGCTCGCCGAGACGCGCGAACGCGCCGACGCCTTCGAGGAGAGCGTGCGCCTCGCCGGTCCTGCCCGGACAGGGAAGCACGGCCGGGCGCGCGCCGTCGCGCACTGGTTCATGGGCGACGTCGTGCGGCTGCTGCACGCGGCCGACGGCGAGGTCGAGCTCGGCGACAGCGCGCTCACGCCGGGCCACATTGCGGAGCTCGTGCGCCTGGTCGAGGAGAAGACGATCACCGCGAACACGGCGAAGGAAGTGCTCGAGGCGGCGTTCGCGAGCGGCGAGATGCCGTCGGCGATCGTCGAAGCACGCGGCCTCCGCCAGGTCAGCGACGCCGGCGCAATCGACGAGGTCGCGCGCAGGGTGATCGAGGCCAACCCGAAGGCCGTCGACGACTATCGCGGCGGCAAGGACAGCGCGATTCAGTTCCTCGTCGGCCAGGTCATGCGCGAGATGCGCGGTCGCGCGAACCCGCAGAGCGCGACCGAGGCGCTGCGCGCGCACCTCGACGGCGGCCGGTGACGGGGCGTCCGGCCGGCCGTTCGGCCGCCGCGGCCGCTGCGTCCGAAGGCGGCGACGGATCGCGGCTGTGGCGGCCGGGCGACAGCGTGGCGCTGCGCTACATCACACGCGACGGCAAGCCGGGCATGAGCTGGCCGTACCGCGTGGTCGAGGACCGCGGCGACTTCGTGGCGCTCTTCATCCCTCGCGGCGCGACCTACAAGCAGTGGGGCCGATCGCCCGAGGGCGAGCGCACGCTCGTCGACGGCGCCTGGCGTCACGACGTGCTGCGGCTGATGTTCGCCGGGCGCAGGCACTCGGTGTGGCTCTTCTGGCGGAGAGCTGACGATGACGACCAGCGCCGCTTCAGCTCGTATTACGTGAACATGGAAGAGCCGTTCCGGCGCACCACGATCGGCTTCGACACGAACGATCACGTGCTCGACGTGGTGGTCGCGCCAGACCTCTCCTGGCAGTGGAAGGACGACGACCAGCTGGCCGACCGCGTGCGCGCAGGCGTCTTCCCGGCGGCCTTCGCCGCGGAGGTGCGGGCGGAGGGCGAGCGCGTAATCGCGGCGATCGAGCGCCGTGCGTCGCCCTTCGCCGACGGGTGGGAGCACTGGTCTCCCGACCCGTCGTGGTCGACGCCCGAGTTGCCGGTGGGCTGGGACACGCTCCCCGCGACGCTGTGGGATCAACGGCAGTGGGCGTACGGGGACGCGGCGCGATGAGCCGCTCGGGCCCGAACAGCGCTGCGAACCACCACCGAAAGGTTGACCCTAGTTGAACGGCCCCGGTATACCGATCATCGGCGGGCGGCGTGCGAGGCTGCTCTTGAGTCGTACCGATCTCAGCAAGTGGCTCTACTTCGGTCTGCACATCAAGCGCTGGCTGGCGCTGCTGCTGATCAGCATCGCGATCATGGGGCTCGGCTTCGCGTACTTCCTGCGCGAGTTGTACGAGACCTACACGTTCCCGGCGTGGGCGTACTACGTGACGCTCCAGTTCATGCCGCGCTGGGCACGCGGTGTGCTGTTCATCTCCCTCGCCTCGGGTCTCGGCGTGTTCTCGGGCTGGCGGCTCAACCGCTCGCTCGCTGAAGCTGTTGCGCCGCAGGTCCGCGGCGGCGCAATCCTCGACCTCGTCTACGCGCGGCGCACCCAGGACCGCGGTCCGCGCATCGTCGCGATCGGCGGCGGCACCGGCCTGTCCACGCTGCTGCGCGGGATCAAGCGCTATACGAGCAACGTCACCGCGATCGTCACGGTCGCAGACGACGGCGGTTCGAGCGGGCGCCTGCGGCGCGACCTGCAGGTGATCCCGCCCGGCGACATCCGCGCGTGTATCGCCGCCCTCGCCGACGCCGAGCCGCTCGTCACGGAGCTCTTCCAGTACCGCTTCAACGATTCGTCTGGCGACGACATCTCCGGGCACTCGTTCGGCAACCTCTTCATCGCGGCGATGGCCGGCGTGACGGGTTCCATGGAAGCCGCGATCGTGGAGACCTCGCGCGTGCTCGCCGTGCGCGGCCGCATCGTGCCGTCGACGCTGGAGGACATCGTGCTGTCCGCGAAGATGGCGGACGGCTCGGTCGTGCGTGGCGAGTCGCGATTGCCGGCGAGCGGCGTCCCGCCCGCCGCCGTGGCGATCGAGCCGCGGAACGCTGTGGCGCATCCCGACGCCGTGCGCGCCATCGCCAACGCAGAACTGATCGTGATCGGCCCCGGGAGCCTGTACACGTCCGTGCTGCCAAACCTGCTCGTACCCGCCCTCGGTCAGGCGATCCGCGATTCCCATGCGTTCAAGGTGTACGTGAGCAACGTCGCGACCCAGCGCGGTGAGACGAACGGCTACGCCGCCGCCGACCACTACGCGGCGATCCTCCGCCACCTGGGCGTGGCCTGGCTGGTGGACGCCGTGCTTGCCAACACCAACCTGCCGTCAGAGCCGTTCCCCGAGGCGTGGGGCGCGGAGCCGGTCGTCGCGCCGGGCGATGCGCATTACGCGGGGGCCCGGCTCGTGCTCGCCGATCTCGTCGACCCGGAACGGCGGCTTCGCCACGACCCCGAGAAGCTGGCGAGCGCGGTGATGCGGCTCTACTTCGAGCGTGATCTGCGAGAACGCGTGGGCGAGGCCGCGCTCGCGCGCTAGCCCCCGGCGCGCAACGGCATCGGGCCATTGCCTCCCGCTCGGGCAGGCTCTAGCCTCGACCGACGATGGAACTCCGGAACTTCCTTGCCTTCGCGCAGATCCTGATCTCGTCTCTGCTGATCGTGCTCGTGCTGATGCAGGTGCGGGGCACTGGCTTCGGCGCGGCGCTCGGCGGTCAGGACTACAGCTTCCGCACGCGCCGCGGCATGCAGCGCTCGCTGCACCGCGTGACCATCGGCATCGTCGGGGTCTTCCTCGCGATCTCCGCATGGAGCGTCGCCGCGTCTTAGCGGCAGTCCGCGTGCGACGGGGTCCGCCGTGCCGCGCACCGCTCTCACTTCCTGTTACGCGGTGCTTCTCGCCGGCGGGATCGCGGCGCTCGTCGGCGGCTGGCTCGCCTTCGGCGTAGCAGGCGACACCGCCCGCGGTCGCTACGTCGAGGCGGTGATCGGGCGGCCTGGCCCCGCCAACCCGCTGCTCGCCCGGGACGACGTCGCCGAAGATCTCGTGGCGCTCACCTTCACCGGGCTCATGCGCATCACCGGCGACGGCAGGCCGGCGCCCGATCTCGCCGAGCGCTGGGAGGTGACGCCCGACGGACTGACGTACACGTTCGTGCTCCGCCCGGACGCGACCTGGCATGACGGCCACCGCGTCAGCGCCGCCGACGTCGAGTTCACCGTGCACCAGCTCCAGGCGCCGGCATTCGCCGGTCCGCCGGCGCGTGCGGCGCCGTGGCGCGGCGTCGAGGTGTTCGTGGCCGACGACCGCACGGTGCTGGTCCACCTCCCCCAGCCCTCCGCCGACTTCCTCGCGCAGGCGGCAGTGCCGCTCCTCCCGGCACACCTCCTCGGCGACGTGCAGGCGGTCGATCTCCCGCACGACGGCTTCAACCAGGCGCCGGTCGGCACCGGCCCCTACCGGCTCGTCGAACTGGACGCAGAGCACGCGCGGCTCGTGGCGAACGCCCGCTTCTATCGCGGCGCGCCGGCGGTGGGCGAGATCGAGCTGCGCTTCGTCCCCGACCGCGCGGCGCAACTCGCGGCGCTGCGCGATCGTGACGCGGACGCCGCGCTGCTCGGCGATCACCCGGACGATCTCGATCGCGCGGCGGTCGCGGCGCGCTCGGATCTCACGGCGGCGGCGCTGCTCAGGAGCGCGTTCGTCGTGCTCTACCTGAACAACCAGGCGCCCCCGCTGGACGACGCGCGGCTGCGCAGGGCGCTGACCGCCGCGATCGACCGCGAGGCGCTGTTCCTGGCGAGTGGCGCGACCGGTCGCGTCGGCGACGGCGTGATCGTCCCCGGGTCGTGGGCCTACGCGCCCCGGCCCCGCGGAGGCGACGTGTCCGCGACGGAGGGACTCTGGCTCGCCGCCGGCTGGGAACGCGATCGTGACGGCGCACGCAGCCGCGGCGGCGAACCGCTCACGCTCGAGCTGATCACGAACGACGACCCGGACCGCGAGGCGCTCGCGCATGCGCTTGCGGATCAGCTCGCCGGCTGGGGCGTCCGGGTCGACGTCGTCACGGCGCCTGCGGGCGAGCTCGTGCAGCGCCGGCTGGGTCCTCGCGACTACCAGCTCGCGCTCTTCGGCTGGGAGGTCGCGCCCGACCCCGATCCGTACGGCGGCTGGCACTCGTCGCAGATCAGCGCGCAGGCGCGCAATATCGCGGGCTTCCACGCGCCCGCCGCCGATGCCACGCTCGAGGCTGCGCGCACCACCCTCGACGGTGCAGAGCGTCGCGACCTGTACGCGCAGTTCGAGGCGATCTTCGGCGAGCAGGCGGCAAGCCTGGTCCTGTACTACCCGGCGCGTGTCTACGTCTTCCCGCGCGCGCTCGAGGGCCTCGACGACGGGTTGCTCTTCTCCCCCGCGAGCCGCTTCCACGGTGTCGAGCGATGGCGGCTCGACTAGTTCGTCGCCCGTCCCCGGCAAGCGGCGGCTGACAAGCCGCCGAGCGAGGAGCCAGCGGCGCGCTCACCCCGCGTGGTGTCGCTCTTGGCACGACGGGCAGTCGTCGGGCGAGCGCCTGTGCCGTGCTCGGCGGCTTGTCAGCCGGTTTGCCTGGTCGTGCGCCTCACGGCGCCGGTGGCGTCGGCGGCTTGTCAGCCGCTTGCCTGGGTGTCGCGGCCACCCCGGCGCGCCTGGCGGCGCCTGCGCCGTGCTCGGCGGCTTGTCTGCCGCCGCTTGCCGGGGACGGGACGATTGCGACGGCTGCCCGCGGGCAGCGTGCGGCCGGCTCGTCCCGGCGCCTCGACCGTCGTACGCTGCCCGCCGTGCCGGGCGGAGCGCCCGACGAGCCGACCGGAGGGAGCCAGACCTGACCGCGGAGACCGTGAGCGCCGCAGGCTCGCCCGACGCACCCGAGATCCTCGTCGCGGACGCGGATGGCGTGCGCACGCTCACGCTCAACCGGCCGGACCGTCTGAACGCGCTCACGCTCACCATGCGCGCCGCGATCGCCGAGGCCGTGACCGCCTTCGACCGCGACGACGAGTTGCGCGTGCTGGTGCTCACGGGCGCCGGGCGCGGCTTCTGCTCGGGCGCGGACCTGTCCGGCCAGGGCGAGGTCGTGAAGCAGGGGCCGAAGGAGTGGGCGCGCCACCGCTTCTGGTGGCACCGTCCGTTCGACGACACCGAGAAGCCGACGATCTGCGCGCTGAACGGCGTCGCCGCCGGCGCCGGGCTCGGCCTCGCCCTGTCGTGCGACGTGATCGTCGCCTCGGACGCCGCCACGATCGCGCCGGCGACCGCCCGACTCGGGCTCAGCCCGGACAACGGCGTCGCCCAGCGGCTGGTGCGTCGCGTGGGCTACCCCCGCGCGCTGAAGATCCTGCTGCTCGCGCGCACGCTCCCCGCCGGCGACGCGCACGCGCTCGGCATCGTCGACGACGTGGTGCCCGCGGCCGACTTCGTGGCCGCAGTCGCCGAGCTGGCGCGCGCCTTCGCCGCGGTGCCGATGGTGACCGCGATGCTCACGAAGCGCCTGCTCCGCGACGCGCCCGGCCTGCCGCGCGAGGTGGAGCTCGCGTATGAGGAGCTGCTCCTCCAGTTCGCGGCCGCCTCGCCCGAGGCAGCGGCGGCGCGCGCGGCGTATGCCCGGCGCCAGCGGTGACCGCTTTCCGTGACTCACGGGACGGACGGAGCCGTGCGCCGCGGCACGATCGCGCAGCCGCGGCGGCCGACCGTTGAGCGGACGATCCACATGACGACCCCGGGCCCGCTCTCTGACTACCGCGTGATCGATCTCACGGGCGAGTACGGCATCCTCGGGCCGCGCATCATGGCCGGACTGGGCGCCGACGTGATCCGCATCGAGCCGCCCGGCGGGGACGCGCTGCGCGCGCGGCCGCCGCTGGTCGATCCGGTAACGGGCGCGGGCGCGCCCGTCGGCAGCTACTGGCTCCAGATGAACGGCGGCAAGCAGAGTGCGGTGCTCGACCTGGCCGCGGCCGAGGGCCGCGCCGGGCTGTGGCGGCTGCTCGAAGGCGCCGACCTGCTCTTCGAGTCGGGCCGCCGCCGGGCGCTCGAAGCGGCCGGCTTCGGCTGGGACGCGCTCGCCGCGCGCTGCCCCGACCTCGTCTACACGACGATCTCGCCGTTCGGACTCGAGGGTCCGCGCGCCGGCTGGCTCGGCGGTGATCTGATCGCGATGGCGGCCGGCGGGCTGATGTTCCTCTGCGGCGATCCGGACCGCGCGCCGCTGCGCGTCGGCGTCGAGCAGGCGTCGGCACACGCCGGTCTGCACGCGATGGTCGGCTCGCTGGTCGCGCTCCGCGCACGCCGCGCCGGGGCGCCGGGTCAGCGCGTAGACGTCTCCATGCAGGAGGCGATCACGCTCACGCTCGGCAACTCGCAGGCGGTCTACGCGCTGGATGGCGTGATCAGCAAACGCGCCGGAGGCGGGCGCGCGACCGGCGAGACCGGCTCGCGCCTCGTCTGGCCGTGCCGGGACGGCTACGTGGCGTGGGGGCGCATCCCGTCGACCATGGGTTTGCTCCACCGGTGGATGCTCGACGAGGGCTACGAACCCGGCTTCGATCCTGAACTGTGGTCACGACGCCCGACCGCCGGCCCGGACGTGGCGCCGCGCGACGAGGTGCGCGCGCTCGAGGCACGGATCGAGGGCTTCTTCCGTGGCTTCGACAAGATGTACCTCTACGAGCAGGGCCAGCGCCGCGGCGCGATGCTGTGCCCGGTGTCGAGCATCCCCGACCTGCTGGCGAACGCACAGCTCCTGCATCGCGAGTTCTTCCAGTCGGTCGAGCACCCCGAGCTCGGCCGCACGCTCACCTACCCCGGCGCGCCGTTCCGCCTGTCCGCGTCGCCGTGGCGCAGCGCGCGCGCGCCGGCGGTCGGCGAGCACACGCGCGCGGTGCTCGACGCGCCGGCGCGGCGACCCGCACCGCCGCGCGCGAGCGGCGGGCGGCGCACGCTCGACGCCCGCGAGATCTTCGCGGGCCTCCGCGTCGTCGACTTCTCGTGGGTCGGCGTCGGACCGATGGCCTCGCAGGTGCTCGCGCTGTTCGGCGCGGAGGTGATCCGCGTCGAGTCCGCGACTCGGCTCGACACCTTCCGCAACGGCCAGCCGCTTGCACCGGGCGAGGGGCCGAATCGCAGCGCGTACTGGGCGAACGTGAACCGCGACAAGCTCGGCATCACGCTCAACCTTCGCCACGAAGGCGCCGCGGGCCCGGTCCGCCGGCTCGTCGAACGCGCCGACATCGTGACCGAGAGCTTCAGCCCCGGCTTCATGCACGACGTCGGCTTCGACTACGAGGGCATCCGCGCGATCAATCCGCGCGCGATCATGATCTCGATGTCGATGGAGGGGCAGGGCGGACCGCACCTCGGCTTCAAGGGCTTCGGTCTCGTGCTCCAGGCGACCGCGGGCGTGACCGGGCTCACGGGCTGGCCCGACCGCCCGCCGGTAGGCACCGGCGTGGCGTACACGGACTGGTTCGCGACGCACCTCGCGGTGACGGCAATGATCGCGGCGATCGAGCATCGCGAGCGCACCGGCGAGGGCCAGTACATCGACCTCTCGCAGCTCGAAGCGATGGCGTGGGGCCTCGACGACGCGATCGTGCGCTACTCCGCGACCGGCGAGGTGATGACGGCAAACGGCAACCGCCACGCGCTGCACGCTCCGCACGGCGCCTTCCGCTGCGCCGGCGAGGACCGCTGGTGTGCGATCAGCGTCCTCGACGACGCGCAGTGGCGTGCGCTGCGCGCCGCGATGGGCGAGCCGGCATGGGCGACGGACGCCCTGCTCGACACGGTTGCGGGCCGCAAAGCCCGCGAGGACGAGATCGAGGCGCACCTCTCCGCGTGGACGGCGAACCAGGAGCCCGACGCGCTCGCGACGCGCCTCCAGGCGTTCGGCGTGCCGGCCTATCGCGTGGGGGACGCGCGCGACGTCCAGCACGATCCACAGCTCGCCGCACGCAATCACTTCTGGGAGATCGAGCACCCGGTGATCGGCCGCGCGACATGGGATGCACCTGCGTACCGCCTCTCGGCGACGCCTGCGTACCCGCAGCGCCCGGCGCCGCTGCTCGGCGAGCACAACGCGCACGTCTACACCGATCTGCTCGGCTACTCCGCGGACGAGCTCGCGGATCTCGTGGCATCGGGCGTGATCGAATGAACCTCCCCCCTCCGTTCGCCTCCGCTCACGGCGGGCTTCGCTTCGCGAGGTCCCCCGTCCGCCTCCGGGGAGAGGGGTCGTCGCCCAGCGACGGGGGAGCGGTGCGCCGAGGGGCGCGCTGAATGCGCGTCGTCTTCTTCGGCTCGCCCGAATACGCCGTGCCCACGCTGCGCACGCTGCTCGCCATGGCCGGCGTCGATGTCGTCGCAGTGGTCACCCAGCCGGACCGGCCGCGCGGCCGGTCCGGGCGCGCGGCGGTGACGCCGGTGAAGGCGCTGGCCGTCGAGGCCGGCGTCGGCGTCGTGCTCCAGCCCGAGCGTGCGCGTCGCGCACTCACGGAGCGCCTCGTGGCACTCCGCCCCGACGTCGGCGTCGTCGCGGCGAGCGGCCACATCCTGCCCACGCACCTGCTGGCCGCGTTCCCGCAGCACGTGCTCAACGTCCACGCGTCGCTGCTGCCACGCCATCGCGGCGCGTCACCGGTGGCGAGCGCGATCCTCGCCGGCGACGCCGAGAGCGGCGCGACGATCATGCGCGTCGTGCGCGCGGTCGACGCGGGACCCGTGCTGGGGCGCACGGCCACGCCCATCGCGCCGCTCGACACGACCGCAACGCTCACGCAGCGGATCGCCGAGCTCGGCGCAGCGCTGCTCGGCGAGCTCCTCCCGCGCTGGGTGCGCGGCGAGATCGCGGCGGAGCCGCAGGACGAAGCGCTGGCGACGTACGCGCCGCGCCTGACCAAGGCGGACGGCGAGATCACGTGGTCGCGCGCCGCCGACGAGATCTGTCGGCGGGTGCGTGCCTTCCAGCCGTGGCCGCTCGCAACCACCCGCTACCGCGCGCAGCCGTTCACGGTGCACGACGCGTGGCCCGTGTCGCTCGCGAGCGACGCGCCGCCCGGGACCGTCCTCGCCGGCGACAGCGGGCCGCTCAGCCCGCTGCTCCCCGGCCGCACCGCGCGCGCGATCGTCGCCTGCGGCGAGGGCGGGCTCGCGCTGCTCACCGTGCAGCGCCCCGGCAAGCGCCCCGCCGCGATCGAGGACTACCTCAACGGCGATCCGGCGTTCGTGGGATCGCGGCTGGGCTAAGGCGCTCCGTACACTGGTGCGCATGCCGCACGTCCTCGACCTCTCGCTCGCGGAACTGGAGGCGAGGCTTGCCGCGTGGGATGAGCCGCGCTTTCGCGCGCGGCAGATCGCCCGCTGGGCGCTCAAGCACGGCGCGCGCTCCTTCGCCGAGATGACCGATCTGCCCGCGCCGCTCCGCGCGCGGCTCGCCGGCGAGTTCACGATCGGCTCGTTGCCCACGCTCGCCGAGCGTCGCGCCGACGACGGCGCGACCACGAAGCTGCTGCTCGACCTCGGCGGCGGCGCGGCCGTCGAGACCGTGCGCATGGACTACGACCCGGACGACGAAGGCGCGCCGGATCGCACCACCGTCTGCGTCTCGACGCAGGTCGGATGCGCGATGGGGTGCGTCTTCTGTGCCACCGGGCAGCAGGGCTTCACTCGCAACCTCACGCCCGGCGAGATCGTGGAGCAGGTGCTCGCGTTCGCGCGCGAGCGGCGCGTGACGAACGTCGTGTTCATGGGCATGGGCGAGCCGCTGGCGAACTACGCCGCCACGGTGCGCGCAATCCGCTGGCTCGTCGACCCGGACGGCCTCGACATGCGGCAGCGCGGCATCACCGTCTCGACGGTGGGCGTGCTCCACGGCATCCACCGCCTGGCGGACGAGGGCCTCCAGATCGGGCTCACGATCTCGCTCCACGCACCCGACGACGAGCTGCGCCGCCGCCTCATCCCAACCGCGGGCGGCACGACCATCGACCAGCTGATCTCCGGCGCGCGCGAGTACATCGCGAAGCAGGGCCGCCGGGTGACCTTCGCGTACGCGCTGCTGGAGGGCGTGAACGACGAGCCGGCGCAGGCGCGCGCGCTCGCTCGCCGCATCCACGGCATCCAGGCGCACGTCAACCTGATCCCGTACAACCCCACCGCAGGCGCCGGGCTCAGGCGTCCGTCGCTCGGCCGCGTCCGCGCGTTCCAGCGCGAGCTCCAGGGCGCGGGCGTGAATGCCACCGTGCGCATCGAGCGCGGCGTCGAGATCGCGGCCGCGTGCGGGCAGCTGCGCACGGACGTGCAGCGGCTCGGCGCAGGCGCCGTCCCGCGCGAACTCGTCGAGCGCTAGGGAAGCGACCGGACGCAACGAAGCCGCCCCGGTGGGCGGCTTCGCTCGTCTCGGTCGCAATCGCCGAGGGGGTACGCCCGCGCGTCGCCCCTCGTCCCCGGCTCAGTCTTCGTCGGCGCCTGCTCCGGCGGGCGGCGCCTCAGCGCCCGCTTCGCCCTCCGGCAGCTCTTCCGCCTCGATCAGCCGCGGCCGGCTGATGTGGACGAGCGAAATCTCCGGGTCGGTGAGAATCGTCACGCCCGCGGGCGGCACGAGGTCGGAGACCCGGAGCGCCTGGTCGATCTCCGTCAGCCCTTCGACCGACAGCTCGATGCTCTCCGGCATGTCGCCGGGCAGCGCTTCGATGGAGACCGTGTCGGTGTCCGTGACCAGGATGCCGCCGTGATCTTCGACGGCCGGCGCCTCGCCGACGAATACCACGGTGACGTTGCCATGGATCGCGCGCGTCAGGTCGACCTGGTAGAAGTCGATGTGCTGGAGCGCACCGGACACCGGCTCACGCTCGATATCGCGAACGACGACCGGGCGCGCGCGGTCTTCGCCGTCGACGCTCACGTTGATCAGCACGTTGCGGCCGTGGTGGTTGAGCAACGCGCGGGCGTCCGCGAACGGCAGCTGCACCGCCTTCGACTCGAGGCCGCGCCCGTAGATATTGGCCGGGATGATCCCCTCGCGCCGGAGCTTCTTCACGTTCTTGCCGATGACGGTGCGCGGTTCCACGGAATAGGTATCGGGCATCGCGTGATGCTCCCTGATGGTGTGTGCGGTGCGTGGCTATTCGGGCGACTTAACGCTATCGACGCTCTGAGAGAGGGTCAAGGTGAATCCCGCGCGAGCGCCCGCCGCGACTCGCGTCGAGATCTCGCCTTACACCATCCGCCGTGCCATGCGACCGGGGTTGATCACCATGTCGAGCGCCCACGCCACGAGACTGATGATCACGCCGCCGAGCACGGCGTCCCACAGGAAGGCGTCGACGGCGAACAGCAGACGCGGGTTCGCGTCGGCGATGCGGTCGGCGACCCAGAGCAGGCCGGCGTTGATCGCGGCGCTCAGCACGAGGCGAAAGAGGCCGAGCGTCATCAGCGTGACCGGGAACGCGAGCGTGAACAGCACCGGACGGAGCAGCGCGTTGAGCAGTCCGATGATCAGCGCGACCACGGCGAGGCTCTCCCAGCCGGTCACGCGCACGCCGTCGATCAGGTATGCGACCACCCACACCGCTGCGGCGATGATCGCCCAGTTCAACGCGAACGCGACCAGCCGCTGCGTGGGCGAGCCGCTGCCGAAGCCGATTTGACTCATTCTGACCTCCCACCGCGCCCGCACACGTGAGCAAACGTCGCACCAGCGTACGCCGGGGCGGCCTGCGGCCCCTCAGACCGTGATGGTCGGTTGCGCAATCGCGCGTCGGCTGCCGGCAGTCCCGAGCGCCTCGAACGACGAGCGTGTTGCGAACGCCGACCGGGGCGGAACGCGAACCGTCGAGCAATCTGAGCGCGGCACGCGGAGCGCGCTTCACGATCGGGTGCGGCTGCAGCGACGGCATTCGCCGGCGCCAACCGGGCGGAGCTCAGCGCCGTCGATCCGTCCGCAGGCGCCGGCGCTAGCTGGGATCCTCGAGCCGGAAGCCGATGCCGAGCCGGACCTGGTACCACCCGACCTTGCCGTCGGCGATCATCCCGCGCACCTCGCGCATCTCGAACCACTCGAGGTGGCGCACGGTCTGACTTGCGCGCCCGATCGCGTTCTCGATGGCATCCTCGATGCCCTGTTGCGACGAACCGACGACCTCCATGATGTCGTAGGTGTGGGGCCGTCGTTCCTGCATGAGATCGCCTCCGGTCCGCGCTTGCCCTCGTGGCGCGCGCCGGCGCGGCAAGTGACGCCGGCGCGCGTGCTCTCGCTAGGTTTCCAGCATGTGACTCTCGACGCTCGCGCGTGCGAGGTACACCTTCGCCCGGAACGCGTCCACGTCGAGGCTCATGATCTGGAGGTCGTGGAGCCGGCCGTCACGATCGAGCACCTGGTTCCGCAGGACCGCCTCGGGCTCGAAGCCCATGCGACGGAAGACGGCGATCGCGGCGAGCTGATCGGTCGTCATCTGCGCCATCATCTTGCGGATGCCGATCTCGCGCGCGATCGCGAACGCCTGCTCGGTGAGGAGCCGGCCCAGGCCCTTCCCGCGCACGCGCTGGGCGAGCAGGACGCGCAGCTCGGCGACGTGCGCCGTCCAGGTCATGTGATCGCGGCCCACGGTCGAGTAACCCGCGAGCCCGTCGGCGTCGAACGCTCCGATCGAGATGGTGTACCCCTGCTCGATGTCATCGAGCCATGCGTCGACCTGATCCGGCTGTGTGATATCGCGCCTGAGGAAGAGCAGATCATGCGGGGCGAGGGCGCGCGCGAACGCCAGAATCGGCTCGCGATCGGCGCGCTCGAGGCGGCGGATCGTGAGCTCCTCGCCGCCGAGCGTGATCGTCGTGGGCAGGGGCAGCAGTTCCGCCCGCTGCGCGGCGGCCTGCGCCTCGATCTCGGCGGCCGGGCCGAGCAGCAACCTGCTGAGCTGTGTGAGCAGTCCCATCAGACTTCTCCCTCCCCATCACCGGTCGGCGGCGAGCGTACCGCATCCGGAACGCCGTGCCCGGCTCCGGCCGGGCGAGAGGGCGCTCTGTCGAGCCGACCCCGAATCTCGACGCGTGTGCCGCGGGCGACGACCGAGCCGGTGCGCGCGGCGCGCGCTAGCCGCGACCCCGCCGCACCCGCGCCCGAGCCGGCGCCGGCGGCGGCTCCGGCTCGGGCACGTCGTCGCGCGCCCGGTACTCCGCGTACCCGCCCGGGTACTCCGTCAGCCGGCCATCGACCAGTTCGACGACGCGCCCGGCCACACGCTCGAGGAAGTAGCGATCGTGCGAAATCGCGAGCATCGTGCCCGGGTAATCATCGATCGCGTCTTCGAGCACCTCCGACGATGTGACGTCGAGGTTGTTCGTCGGCTCGTCGAGCAGCAGCAGGTTCGGCTGCTGGAGCATGAGCACGGCCAGTTGCAGGCGGCTCTTCTCCCCGCCGCTCAGCGTGCGCACCGGCTTGCGTGACGTATCGAAGTCGAAGAGGAAGCGACCGAGGAATGCGACGGCGTCGCCCTCGGTCATGGTGCGGCCGCGCCGCACGTGCTCGACCGCGCTGAGCGCGGGGTCGAGGGTCTCGTGCTCCTGCGCGTAATAGCCCGCAGCGATGCTCGGGCCGAGCTTCACCGTGCCTCCGTCCGGGTCTGCGCCGAGGACGATCCCGAAGAGCACCGACTTCCCGGCGCCGTTCGGCCCGACGAGCCCCACGCGCTCGCCGGCCAGCAGCAGGAGGTCGATGCCGCGGAGCACCTCGCGCTCGCCGAATGTCCGCCGCACGTCCATCAGTTCGAGTACCCGCTTCGACCCCCGCTCGGCGGTGAGGGTGAGGCCCATGCGCCGCGGCTCCATGATCGGCCGCTCGGTCCGCGGCAGCTTGTCGAGCCGCTTCTCCATGCTCTTCCAGCGGCGGACCATCTTCTCGTTCTGCCCGCCGCTGCTGAAATCCTTGAGCCGCAGGATCGAGCGCCGCAGCCGCTCCGCCTCCCGCTCCTGCACCACGTGCAGCTTCTCCTGCTGCTCGAGCGCCAGTCGCTTCTCGTACATGTACTCGGAGTAGTTGCCGTCGAAGACGGAGAGTTGCGGGCGTCCCGGGTGCCGACCGGCCGGCTCCATCTCCGCGATCACGTCAGCGACCACATCCAGCAGGTAGCGGTCGTGCGAGATGATCGCCACGGCGCCG
This sequence comes from Dehalococcoidia bacterium, assembly GCA_040902395.1. GTDB lineage: Bacteria > Chloroflexota > Dehalococcoidia > UBA2979 > UBA2979 > VGNK01. The sequence continues at coordinate 1,851 of JBBDXH010000173.1, read as the reverse complement.
CGATGCTCGGCCAGCACGCGCTCGAGCAGCGCCTTCCCCGCGAGGTCGAGGTGGTTGTCCGGCTCGTCGAGCAGCAGCACGGACGGCTGCATCGTGAGCACGCGTGCGAGCGCAACGAGCTTCTTCTCGCCACCGCTGAGCCCCACGGTCGAGCGGTCGAAGTCGTCCGCGTCGAAGCCGAGACGGCGGAGCGTGCGCTCGACGCGCCCGCGGTAGCCGCGCCCGTCGAGGCGCTCGAACTGCTCGGTGGCGCGCGCGTGCGCCTCCATCACGCGCTGGAGCGCGGCGCCGTCCTCGTACACCGCGGGCTCGCCCATGCGCGCCTCGAGCGCGCGTAGCTCGGCATCGAGCCGCGCCAGCTCCGCGTGCGCGGCCAGCACCTCTTCGAGGATGGTGTGCGCCGGATCGAGCACGGGCTCCTGTGGCAGATAGCCGACCGTGACGCCCGGCTGGCGCGAGATCGTGCCCGCGTCGGGATCGTCGAGACCGGCGATCAGCCGGAGCAGCGTCGACTTCCCGGCGCCGTTCGGGCCGATCAGGCCGACCGTCTCCCCGTCGGCGAGCTCCCACGACACGCCCTCGAGCACGTGCCGCCCGCCGAATGACTTCGTCACATCCGCGACGTAGAGCGCGATCACCATCAGGCAGTCCTTCCGGTCGCCAAATGTACCGGCCGCACCGCGGCTGCGAACGTGTCGGGGCACGTGCCATGCCGTACGTGTTGACGACCGCGCGGTGCGGATCGATGCTTCCGCTCGTCGGCAGACGCGCGGCTACGCGAGGAGCGAACGATGGACTGGAACGACAGCGATGAGCAGGGGCGGTTCCGGAGCGAGGTCCGCACGTTCCTCGGCGAGCGGCTGCCCGAGCGCTACCGGCGGATCGCGTCCGGCGAGGACGACAGCGGTGGCGAGGGGGGCGGCTGGCAGAACGATCGCGTCGCCGACGACCCGGCGGCGCGCGAGGCGGCGCTGGCGTGGTCCGGCGCGCTCGGTGAGAAGCGTTGGGCGGCGCCGGCCTGGCCGAAGGAGTACGGCGGCGCGGGCCTCAGCCCGTTCGAACAGTTCATCTTCAACCAGGAGATGGCGCGCGCCGGGGCGCCCGGCCTCAACGGCCAGGGGCTCGGCATGCTCGGCCCGATGCTGATCGTCCACGGCAGCGATGAGCAGAAGAAGGAGCATCTGCCGAAGATGCTCACGGGCGAGGTGGTCTGGGCGCAGGGCTATTCGGAGCCGGGATCGGGCTCGGATCTCGCGGCGCTCCAGACCCGCGCCGTCCGCGACGGCGACGAATACGTGGTCAACGGCCAGAAGATCTGGACCTCGGGCGCGCACACGTCGGACTGGCTGTTCGCGCTGGTTCGCACCGACCCGGACGCGCCCAAGCACCGCGGCATCTCGTTCCTGATGATGGACAGGCGCACCCCGGGCATCAGCGTGCGGCCGCTGATCAACATGGGCTGGGAGCACGGCTTCAACGAGACGTTCTTCGAGGATGTCCGCGTGCCGATGAGCAACCGCGTGGGCGAAGAGAACCGTGGCTGGTACGTGGGCATGACGCTGCTCGACTTCGAGCGCTCGAACATCTCGAACTCGGAGGGCGCCCGCCGCTCGATCACCCGCCTGTGCGACTTCGTCCGGAGCGACGACGGGCGCGCCGTCTCCCGGCTCGCGGAACTCCCGGCGCTTCGCCATCAGATCGCGGATCGCTACGTGGAGGTCGAGGTCCAGTTCCAGTTCTCGTTCCGCATCATCTCGCTCCAGGGTCGTGGGATGGTGCCGAACCACGAGGCCTCGGTGGCGAAGCTGTTCAACTCCGAGTTCTCGCAGCGGCTCGCGAACACCGGCGTGA
>JBBDXH010000172.1:2906-16919 GCA_040902395.1 Dehalococcoidia bacterium | reverse complement strand
GCCGTCGCGCGGCGTGCCGCGGCGACGAGCCCGGTGGTGAGCGCGACGAGTGCCAGCGAGAGCGCGATGCTCGCGCTCGCCGGCGCCGCCAGCCCGGCCATGCCCGTCGCGGCCGCGGCGGGGACCGCGGTGCCTGCGGTGGTGAGCGACGGGCTGCCGGTCGCGGTGCTGCCGGAGACGGTGACCGTGACGCTCTGCTCGACGGGCGGGTCGTAGTCCTGGTGCTCCGCCGTCGCCAGCGAGACCGTGATCGTGTGCGTGCCGTTGCCGAGGTTGCGGATCGTCAGCCCCTCGGTCTGCGCGACCATGCCGAGCGCCGTGCCGTCGACGGAGACGTGGAGGTGCCCGCCGAGCGTGCCCGCCGGCACCGCGTGGTCGTGAGCGCCGAGCGCGATCAGCGTGACGTTGTGCAGATGCACGGTCAGCGGGAGATCCGAGCCCGTGATCGTGGCGCCGACCGCAGGCGACGCGATCTCGACCTCGGCGTCGATGCCCTCCGTCGGCACACTGCCGGTGGGCGCGGCCGGGTGCGCACCGTGGCCCGCGCCGAACTCGAACTCGCCGCTCTCCTCGTGCCCGTCCTCGGAGACGACGGTCCAGTGCACGGTGTAGACGCCGTGCGGGAGATCCGCCTGCAACGAGATCGCGATGTGCGTGGTGTCGGCGGTGTCGACGCGACTGTCGTCGAGGTCGACGCGGGTGCCCATCGCGTCGGTCACGGTCAGGGAGCTGTCTGCGATCGAGACGGCTTCGGTGAACCAGACGTTCACCTCGGCGGGCGCCGAGTCGACGACGGCGCCGGCGGCAGGATCGGAATGGTCGTAGCCGGAGTGCGCCTGCGCAACGGTGGTGGCGAGCGCGGCGGCCGCGAGCGCCACCACCACGGCCGCCGGCCATCGCAACGTGCGAATCAGTGACATGGTGCGATCTCCTCGATCTTCTCTGCGTGGGGATTCCGGCTCGGCGCGAGCCCGCTCGCTATGTGCGCCGCCGTGCCCACAGCGCGCCGCCTACGCCGGTCACGATGCCGACTACGCCCAGCACGATGCCCGCGAGCGCCAGCGTGCGCGCGGCGCTTGCGCTGTCGTCAGCGTCGGTGGAGGCCTCGGTCGCACCGCGCACCGCAGACTCCAGCTCGCGCGGCTGGGCGACCATGACCGGGAACTGGAGCTCGCCTGCCGCCTCGATGTCGCTGAACGTCTCCGGCCCTGACTCGAACGTCTCGTCGACCGCGGCGCCCTCGATCGTCCCGAAGTAGCGGAAGCGGTACTGGCCGGGTGCGGTCGGGATCAGATCGGCGACGTAATGACCCGGGTCGTTGAAGCGCGCGCGCAGCGTGAAGGTGCGCGAGACGGCGGTCTCGACGTGCGTGATCTCGAGCTCGAGCGTCTTCTCCAACCCTTCGACGGGCGTCGCCCCTGCGCCGCCGGGCTTGCTCACGCGCAGCGAGGCCGCGTTGCTGATGCCTTCGATCGCGGGTTCCGTGAAGAAGCCCACGACGAACTGATAGCCGGCGACCTCGCGTCGCTCGTGTGCGAGCGCGACGCCGGACATGACGAGCATGGCGATCAGCGCGGCCGCGGCCGCGCGCCAGAGCGCGCTCGAGCTAACGAACTGCATGACGGTTCCTCCAGTGATCGTGCGCGTGACGCGAATGGGCAACCCGCCGCCACGCAGCGGCGCGGCGGGCGGGCGGGCATCCGCGAGCGGACGATCAGCCGCGCGGGGGTGGCGTGGGAACGGCGGCGAACGCGCCGGCGAGGGCCATGGGCGCGGCGTCGCGTGCCGGCCGGAGCGTGAGCGCGGCGGTGCACGGGGTGGCGGGCCGCCCGGCGAGCAGCGGCGTGGCAAGCGATGCTCCGGCCAGGCCCTCGGCGGACGGGGTGAAGACGGGCTCGGTCTCCGTGGCGGTCGGGGCGACGCAGGCGAGGCGCGCCTCGCGGTGGCGCGCGTCCCACGGGTGCGTGTGCGCGACGGGCACGCCCTGGCGGAACACGTGACCGTGCCCGGGCGCCCACGCCACGAGCCGCGAGTCCGCGATCGTGAGCAGCGTGCTGAGCAGCAGCGACGCGATCGCGATCGCGGCGAGGCCCCGGCGCATGCGCTCGGACGTCCTGATCGCGACGACGCGCAGCAGGCCGTCGTGCCGTTGCAGCGCGATGGTGATCACGTGACCGACTCTAGCAGCGGGCCGCGTTGACCGCCGCGACCCCGGGCGGCAGACGTCACGCGACCGCGCCGAGCTCGGGGCTTTCGGCGGCCGTCCGGCGCCACCGGCTCGCGATCAGGGCCGCGACGAAGATCGCGCACGCCACGATCACGATCGCGGGACTCGCAGCCACGCCCAGGTGGAACGAGAGGTGCATCCCGATCGCGGACGACGCGATGGCAAACACGATCGCGAGCAGCATGATGCGCGGCAGGCGCGTCACCAGCAGCGCCGCCGCCGCCGGCGGGATGATCAGCATCGCGTTCACGAGCACGATGCCGATCGCCTTGAGCGCGACCACCACGGCCACGCCCACGACCACCACCATCGCGTACTCGAAGAAGCGCGTGGGCACCCCGGTGGCGCGTGCCATCAAAGGGTCGTACGCGACGAAGAGCAGCTCGCGTGAGAAGGCCGCGAGGAACACGAGCACGGCGAGTCCGAGGATTGCCGCCCCCAGCACGTCCGACCGCGAGATGCCCAGGATGTCGCCGAAGACGAACGAGAACAGGTCCGGCGTGTACGACTGCCGCGTCGAGAGCACGAGCACGCCGATCGAGAACATCGCCACGAAGAGGATGCCGATCGCGGTGTCGTAGCTGACGCGCGCGCGATCGCGGGTCCACGCGATGCCGAGCGCGGTCACGACCGCCGCCCCCAGCGCGCCGAGCGACACGTTCATGCCCGAGACGAACGCCACCGCCACCCCGGCCAGCGTGGAGTGCGCGAGCGCGTCGCCGGAGAACGCGAGCCCCTTGTGGATCACGAACGTCCCGACCACGCCGCTGACCACGCTGATGATCGCGAGCACCAGCAGCGCGCGCCGCATGAACGTGAAGTCGTAGGGGCCGACCACCCACTCGACCAGCTCTGCCATCAGCCGCCTTCACCTCCACCGAGCAGGCCGCGCTCGTTCCGCCCGCCGGGCCCGTCGGCCACCACGCGCAGCGTGTCCTGCCGGGGCACCGCGAGCAGGTGCCGCTGGAACGTCTCCGTGAGCACCTCGGCGGTGAGCACTTCCGCGGACGGGCCCTGCGCGATCACGCGCCGGTTGAGGCAGATCGCCTCGTCGCACGAGTTCGCGACGCACGAAAGATCGTGCGTGGCGACGAGGATCGCCGTCCCTTCGTGCGCGAGCTGGTCGAGGATCTGGATCAGATCGTGCTGGACGGCGGCATCCAGGCCGGCGAACGGCTCGTCGAGCAGCAGCAGCCGTGCGCCGCGTGCGATCGCGCGCGCCATCAGCACCCGGCGACGCTGGCCGCCGGACAGCTGGCCCACCTGCCGGTGCGCGAATCGCTCGAGCTGGACGCGAGCGAGCGCGTCCAGCGCGGCCTCGCGGTCCGCACGCGTCCACCGTGCGAACGGGCGGAACCGGCGGTAGCGCCCCATCAGCACGACGTCGAGCACCGAGACGGGGAATGCCCAGTCCACCTCTTCGATCTGGGGCATGTAGGCGACCTGGTCGCGTGCCTTCGCCACCGGCCGGCCGAAAGCCAGCGCCTCCCCCCGTGTCGGCCTGATCAGCCCCAGGATCGCCTTGAAGAGCGTGGACTTCCCCGCGCCGTTCGGGCCGATCAGCCCCACGATCTCGCCGATCGGCACGCGCAGGTTGATGCCTTCGATCGCCGGAGGCTGACGGTCATAGCCCGCGGTGAGGTCGCGCACGACGAGCGCGAACTGGCCATGCGCGTGCTCGGGCGCGAGCGGCTCGCGGGCCGGCACGTGCAGCGCGGAGATCGGTTCGCGCATCGCCACTCCCCGGCCCGCGGCCGTCCCCGCGCGGGCGGCGCCCACCGTCGCGTCGTGCATCGTCGAGAGCGGCGAGTGTAGGCGCTAGCGGCCGAGGCCCTCGACCAGCGCCCGCGCGTTCGCGCGCATCATCGCCGCATAGCTCGGCACGTCGTCGGTCGGGATGGAGTAGAGCACGGCCACCTTTGCGCCCGATTCCTCGGCGATCACGTCGAGCGCCTGCGCGCTGTACTGCGGCTCGCGGTAGATCGTCGTCACGCCCTCGGCGCGCACCGTGTCCACGATCGCCGCGATCGCGGCCGCGCTCGCCGCCTGGTTGGGGTTGGACGGCGCGACCGAGGCGATCACCTCGAAGTCGTATGCCTGCGCGAAGTACTCGTAGGCGTCGTGGAACACGACGATCTTGCGCCGCTCGGCCGGGATCACGGAGAGCGTTTCGCGGATCTCGGAGTCGAGTGCCTCGAGCTCCGCGATCAGCTCGGTCGCACGCTCCCGGTAGCCGTCGGCGCCTCCGGGGTCCAGCGCGACGAGCGCGTCGCGGATGTTCTCCGCGTAGCCGATCGCGTTGCGGACGCTCAACCAGAAGTGCGGATCGCCCTCCGCGAATGCCGCGTCGTCGACCAACCCCTTGCCCGCCGGCACGGCCTCCTCGTCCTCGCCCTCGTGCTCCTCGTCGTCGTGACCGCCCTCGAGCGCCTCCAGCCCGCGCGACACCGCGACCACCGGCACGCCGTCCCGCACGTTCTCCACGATGATCGAGAGCAGGCCCTCCTCGAGGTGGTAGCCGTTGACGAGCGCGAGGTCGGCGCCGGCGACGGTGCGCGCGACCGTCGTGGACGGCTGGTACGCGTGCTCGTCGACGCCGAGCGGGATGAGCGTGGCGACCGCGACATCGGCGCCGGCGATGCGCGTCGCCAGCTCGCCGATCAATGGGAACGTCGCGACCACCGAGATGCCGTCACCCTCGCCGTCGCGCACGTCGGCGCTCCCGCAGGCGCCGAGGAGCAGTGCGACAGTGAGCACGGCGGTGAGGGCCGCAGCGATCGCCGGTCGGGGAATCATCGGCATACCTTCGTTCCGCGCACGTGTCGCTTCCGGTCTCGCCCCATTCGGTCCGGCGGCAGCCGCACGGTAATCGAAGTGAGACTAAGTGTCAATAAACTGAGACGAAGTGTCGAATCGAACGCCGCGGGTACGCGATTCGACAGCATCGTGGCAGGGGTGCGATGATCCAGTCATGCGGATGATCGATATTGGCGACCACGGCGACTGCGCCCGCTTCGTTCTCAGACGGATCGCCTGGTCGGCGCTGGCCGCGTTCGTGCTCGGCGCGCTCGCGGCGTTCGCAGCGACGGGCTGCGGCGGCGGCCCGGGCGCCCCGCCCACCCCGCCCCCGTTCACCGCGACGGCGACCGCCGGCGCCGCGGTCGCGGGGCTCCCGCTTCCGCTCGCACGGGCGCCTGCCGCGCCCACGGCCGTCCCCTCGCCGGTGTCCACGCCGGCGCCGGCGGCGCCTGCCGCCGCGACGCCCCCGGCGCCGCCCGAGAGCGGCCGCTGGATCGACGTCGACGTCACGCGCTTCGCGGTGCGCCTCATGGACGGGCGTACGGTCGTTCGCGAGATCGGTCCCGTCGCCGTGGGCCGAGAGATCGACACCGGCCGGTACGAGTCGACCCAGACCGGCCTCTTCCACGTCTATGTCAAGGACGGCACGCTCTCGTACGACGCTCCGTACGACACATACATCCAGTGGTGGGTCGGGTTCGATCCCGAGAAGGCGAACGGCTTCCACTCGTTTCTGCTGGACGAGCGCGGGGTGGTCGCCGACGCGACCGTGGGGCGCGTCTCGAACGGCTGCATACGCACGGGCGCTCCCAGGGAGATCTTCGAGTTCGCGGAGATCGGGATGCCGGTCTTCGTCCACGTCTGAGCGCATGCGCGGGCCCGTCGGCCATCGGCGTTCGGCGGTCGCGCTTGCATGTGCGCGTGCCTCGCGCGACGCTGCCGCAGCACCGCCCGTCTCGATCCGGGGGGAGACGTGAGCGTACCGAGGTTGCTCCGCGTCGACGTCGTCGCGCTTGCCGTGGTCGGCGTGATCGTGTTCGTACTCGCGTTCGTCGCGCCGCGCGCCTTCGAGGTGCCGGTACGGCTCTCTCAGACCGATGCCATCCGCGGCACCGTGCTGCGAGTCTTCGACGAGCGGGTCGACACCACGTCGTCGCCCCCGACGACCACGCGCGCGCTCGAGGTCGAGATCGAAGGCCGCACGGTCACGATCGAGGAGACGGTCGCGCAGGACGACGCGCAGCTCGTGCCGCCGAAGCCGGGCGACCGCGTGCTCGTGCAGGAGCTGGAGCGGCCGGGCGGCAGCCAGTACTTCATCGTGGATCACGTGCGATCCGGGCTGCTGCTGATCCTCGCGTTCGCGTTCGCCGCGCTCGTGCTCCTCGTCGGTCGCTGGTACGGCGTGCGTTCGCTGCTCGGGCTCGCCGCGACCTACCTGATCCTGATGCGCTTCATTCTCCCCGCCATCCTCTCCGGCTACAGCCCGCTTGCGGTCTCGCTCGTCGGCGGCATCGGCATCATGGCGTCGACGCTCGTGCTGGCACACGGCGCCGATCGCAAGAGCGGCGCGGCGGTAGGGGGCACCGCGCTCGCGCTCGTGCTGATCGTGGTGTTCGCGGACCTGTCGATCACCGCGGCGAAGTTCACCGGGCTGGCCGAGGAGGACGCCGCGACGGTGTTCCACCTCTTCGGCGGCAGCATCGACGCGCGCGGGCTGCTGCTCAGCGGCATCCTGATCGGCGCGCTCGGCGCGCTCGACGACGTGACGATGACGCAATCGTCGACGGTCTTCGAGCTGCGCGCGGCGAACCCCGACCTGCGGGCGCTGGACCTCTACAGCCGCGGCATGCGGGTGGGACGGGACCACATCGCATCGATCGTGAACACGCTGGTGCTCGCGTACGCGGGCGCCTCGCTGCCCCTGCTCGTGATCCTCGCGAGCCAGACGGAACAGGTGGGGACGCTCGTGAATCGCGAGTTCCTCGCCACCGAGGTCGTGCGCACGGTCGTCGGCAGCATCGGCCTCGTCGCCGCCGTGCCGCTCACGACCGCGCTCGCGGCGTGGTCGGCGGGCCTGCCCCGCCCGGGGCGCGACCGCCGCGACCGGGACGACCCCGGCGATGGCGAGCCGCCGCTGCCCTACGCGGCGATCGAGACGCTGGACGAGTTCGACCTGCTCGGCCCGCTGCGGCCGCGCCGGCCGCAGATCTGACCGCTCACGCCGCGCGTTGACACGCCGATCGCGCCGCGTCGATGATGCGCCCCCCGCGTGACTGCAGGTGAGGATCCGCGCATGGTCGAACCGATGACGCTCCAGCACTTCTACGCCCGCTACGTGCGCTCGCTGCTCACCGAGATCGCCGAGGCGATCGCGGACCTCAGCGAGGACGAGCTGAACCGCCGCCCGCACGCGGACAGCAACTCGATCGGCTTCGACGCGTGGCACGTCGCACGCACGGCCGACAACCTCGTCTCCTTCGCCTTCGAGCGGGCGCGACCGCTCTGGCTGAGCGAGGGCCTGGACGAACGCTGGGGCCTGCCGAAGGTCGACCAGGGCACGGGCATGCCGCCTGCCGATGCGCACGCCCTCCGCTTCCCGCCGGTCGCCGAGCTCAGCGGGTACGTGACCGCCGTCCGCGACGCGATCGCGCCGCGCATCGAAGCCATGACCGACGACTACCTCGCGTCCATGACCACGATCCGGCCGCACGGCGAGCTCACGAAGGCGCAGGTCATCGGCCAGGTGATCATCAATCACGGCAACAACCACCTCGGCATGATCTCCACCGCGCGCACGCTGCTTGGGAAGCCGGGGCTCGGCTTCTGACCCCGCCCGTGCAACAGCGGGACGAACGACGCCCGCTGTGTCGACCTCCTCCTCTCCCGGGTACTTCCGACCTGGCTACGCTGGAGGCGTCGGAGGGGAGGCCGCCATGGACACCGCAGTCGAGTTCATGAACCGCCCGCTCGGTCGCGGCGCCCGCATCATCGCCGGCATCGTGCTGATCGGCGTCGGCATCACGGTCGGCGGAAGTGCCGGCGTGGTGATCGGCGTCGTCGGGCTGGTGCCTATCGCGCTGGGCCTCTCAGGCCGTTGCCTGCTCGAGCTGCTGCCGCGGGCTCGATAAGGCCGCGGCCGGCGAGCCCGCGGGGCAATCGGCCGCCGGCCCGCACCTTTCCCGGGTTGACGCGAACGCATGTTCGATGGAACATACGTTCGTCACGGGCGCGGGGGTGCGAGAGGCGGCCGCATGCGGCTGGATTCGACACGGCTCGAGGCCGCGACGCGCGCGCTCGAGGTGACCTTCGCTCGGCTCGGGGGTACGGCCGACTGGCGCACGCTCCCGGCGCGGCCCGCGCGCCATGGCGCGTGGCCGGACGCGCTCGACGCGCGCATCGTCGATGCGCTCGCGCGGCGCGGCATCGCGCGCCCGTACACGCACCAGTCGGCCGCGATCGCCAACGGTCTCGCCGGGCGCGATCAGGTGATCGTCACGCCGACCGCGTCGGGCAAGACGCTCTGTTACACCGCGCCCGTGCTCCAGGCCGTGCTCGACGACCCCGCCGCGCGTGCTCTCTACCTCTTCCCGACGAAGGCGTTGGCACAGGATCAGTTGCACGAGCTGCACGGCCTGGTGACCGAAGCCGGCATCGATGTGAAGACGTTCACGTACGACGGCGACACCTCGCCAAACGCCCGGCGAGCGGTGCGCACCGCCGGACACGTCGTGATCACCAACCCCGACATGCTGCACGCCGGCATCCTGCCGCACCATACGAAGTGGGTCCGCCTCTTCGAGAACCTCCGCTACATCGTGATCGACGAGATGCACACGTACCGCGGTGTGTTCGGCTCGCACGTGGCCAACGTGATCCGCAGGCTGCTGCGGGTGTGTCGCTTCTACGGATCGCACCCGACCTTCATCTGTTGCTCGGCGACGATTGCGAACCCGGTCGCGCTCGCGGAGGCACTCACCGGGCGCACGGTCGAGCTGGTGGCCGGCGACGGCGCGCCGCGAGGCGAGCGCACGGTGGTGCTCTACAACCCGCCGGTCGTGAACGCGCAACTCGGCATCCGCGCCGGCGTGATCGCGTCGGCCACCGCGGTAGCCGAGACGCTCCAGCGAGCCGATGTGCAGACCATCGTGTTCGCCGGCTCGCGCACGAACGTGGAGCTGATCACGCAGTACCTCCGCGATGACCGTCGCGGTCCGCGCCTGCGCGACCCCGCGGCGCCGGAGGCTGTGAGGGGATACCGCTCGGGCTATTTGCCCGGCGAGCGGCGCGCGATCGAGGCGGGGCTGCGCGAGGGCGAGGTGCGCACGGTCGTCTCGACGAACGCGCTCGAGCTGGGCGTCGACATCGGCGGGCTCGATGCTGCGGTGCTCGCGGGCTACCCGGGCACGGTCGCGAGCTTCCGGCAGCAGATGGGGCGTGCCGGTCGCCGCGCGGACTGTTCGCTCGCCGTGTTCACTGCAGGGTCGTCGCCGCTCGACCAGTACGCCGTGACGCATCCCGACTACCTCTTCGGCGAAAGCGTCGAGGCGGGCCTGATCAACGCGGACAACCCGCCGATCGTCGGCGATCACGTGAAGTGCGCGGTGTTCGAGTTGCCGCTGGACGCCGAGGAGCTCGCTGCGCTCGGTCCGGGAGCAGCGGGCGCGCTCGAGGCGCTCACGGAGTCGGGCCTCGTGCACCGCGGGGGCGCGCGCACGTACTGGGCGAGTGAGGCGTACCCGGCGCAGGAGATCTCGCTGCGGCGTGGCGCCGAGCAGAACGTCGTCGTCGTCGAACAGGGACCGCCGCCGCGCGTGATCGGTGAGGTCGACCGACCCTCTGCGATGACGCTCCTGCACGACGAAGCGATCTACATGCACGACGGCCGGCAGTACCACGTCGACCGTCTCGACTGGGAGGAGCTGAAGGCCTACGTCCGCCCGGTCGACGTCGACTACTACACGGACGCGCAGCTCGCGGTGGATCTCAAGGTGCTCGAGCAGTGGGATGTGCGTCCCGGCGCACTCGGCGCCGCGCACGGCGAGGTCGCGGTGACGTACCTCGCCACGCTCTTCAAGAAGCTGAAGCTCGATACGCGCGAGAACATCGGCTGGGGCAAGATCCGGCTCCCCCAGGACGACCTGCACACGGAGGCCTTCTGGGTCACGCTGCCCGGCGAGCTCGCCGCGCGCTGGGGAACGAGCGCGGTCGAAGGCGCGCTCGCGGGCCTCGGTCAGCTGCTGGTGAACGTGGCCCCCGTGCTGCTGATGTGCGACCCGCGCGACCTCAAGCTGTCGACACAGGTGCGCGCGCCGCACACCGGCCGGCCGACGGCGTTCCTCTGGGAGTCCGTGCCCGGGGGCGTGGGCTTCAGTGAGCACCTGTTCACGCACGCGCCCGAGCTGTTTGCGCTGGCGCGCGTGATCGTGGCGACGTGTCCGTGCCACGAGGGCTGCCCCGGATGCGTTGGGCCCCCGGCGGCGCCCGGTGTCGGCGTGAAGAGGCTCGCCGCCGAGCTGCTCGCGCTCGCCGAGACCGCAAGCGCCTCCGCTCGGATGCCCGCGTCCGCGTGAGCGGGGTCATGGCGTGGACGACGAGACGCGCCACCGCCTCCGCGAGCTGATCGCGAGCATCGAGCGCCGCGCTGCGCCGCGCTCCCGGCCGGCCGGCGCCCGGGACTCACGCGTGGCCGCGCCGGGCGGCGCGGCGGCCGGCATAGGCATCGTCGCCGGACATGAGCGGCGCGAGACCGCGGCCGGCTGGTGCAGCTACCGCGAGGTGCGCCGCGCGCCGGGCGCGCTCGCCGGCCGCCAGCCGCTCGACGCGCTCGCGAGCCTCGCGCCCGGCATGCTCTCGCTGCTCACACCCGACGAGGACCTCGACGGCGTGGCGCCCGGGGACCTGCTCTTCCTCGACATCGAGACCACCGGGCTCGGCGGCGCCGGTGCGATGACGTTCCTCGTCGCGACCGCGCGGCTCGAGGGCGACGGTGCGTTTGTATTGCGGCAGTACCTCGCGCTCTCGCCGGCGGAGGAGTCGGCGTTGCTCGTCGCGCTGGTCGAGGACGTGCGGCTCGATTGCGACCCCGTGCTCGTCACCTACAACGGTCGGGGCTTCGACGCGCCGATGCTGGACAGTCGGATGACGATGCACCGCCAGCGTGGCGGCTTCGAGGCGCTTCGCCACATCGATCTGCTGACCGTGGCGCGGACGCTCTACCGCGGGCTCCTGCGGTCGTGCCGGCTCGCAGACGTGGAGTCGGCAGTGCTCGGGATTACGCGTCCCGGCGACGAGGTACCGGGCGCGGAGGTGCCGGCGTGGTACTTCCGCTTCCTCCGCAGCGGCGACGGCCGCTGCCTGCTCCCGTTGATCCGGCACAACGAGATCGACGTCGTCGCGCTCGGCGGGCTGCTCGCGCGGCTCGGCGCGCTGGCGGCGGGCGTGGAGCGCCCCGCGCACGGCATTGAGGGTCTCGCGGTCGCGCGGCTGCTCGGCCGCCGCGGACGCGCGGCCGAGGCCGTTGCGCTGCTGGAGCACGCCGTCGGCGTGCTCGCGCCGTCGCATGCGCGCGATGAGGCGCTTGCGCGGCTCGCCGCGCACCGCAAGCGCGCGGGTCGCCGCGATCTCGCGGCGCCGCTGTGGGCTGAGCTGGCGGCGTGCCCCGGCTACGCCCGCGTGCACGCGCAGATCGAGCTGGCGAAGTACTACGAGCACGAGCGCCGCGACTACGCCGCCGCCGCGTCGGCCGTCGCGGCCGCGCTCGCGGTCGTAGACGCGCGGCCGGGGGGTGCCCCCGGCGCGGGCGGTGAGCACCGCCGCGCCGCGCTCGCACACCGGCAGTCGCGCGTGCTGCGCAAGGCGAGCTGCCGCGAGGTGACCGCGGCGGTCGAGCCAGGCCCTGGCTGAGGCGGGCGCTGTGAGGCACGCGGTGGGCGAGGCCCCGGGTGATCAACTCGCGCTCACGAACGCCGAACACGCGGCGGCTGGATGAAGCCGCGGCGCGTGCCGCGAGACGCGGCGCGTCGTTACGTGCCGCGCAGTCGCGGATCGAGGACGTCGCGCACGACGTCGCCGAGCATGTTGAACGCGAGCACGGTGAAGCTGATCGCGAGCCCGGGGAAGATCGCGAGCCACGGCGCGGTTTCCATGTAGCGGCGTCCGGTCCCGCTCAGCATCAGTCCCCACGAGGGCTCGGGCGCCTGCGTGGACAGACCGAGGAAGCTCAGCGCAGCTTCGATCAGGATGGCGTTACCCAGATACGCCGAGATCAGGATCAGGATCGGGGCCATCACGTTGGGGAGCACGTGACGCAGCATGACGCGCTGCCCGCTCGCGCCGATGGTCACGGCTGCCTCGATGTAGACGTTCGCCTTGGTGACGAGCACGGTGCTGCGGACGACACGGGACGTGCCGGGAATGATCACGATCGCGATCGCGATCAGGGCGTTCGTCGTGCTGATCCCCAGCACCGCGACCAGCGCCATCGCCAGCACGATCCCGGGGAAGGCGAGCATCGAGTCGATGCCGCGCTGGACGATGAGGTCGAACGCGCCGCCGATGAACCCGCTGACCAGCCCGATGGTCGCGCCGCCGAAGATGCCCAGTGCTACCGAGAGCAGGCTCACATACAGGGACGTTCGTGAGCCCCAGATCACGCGCGTGGCGACATCGCGCCCCAGGTCGTCCGTGCCCATCGGGTGGGCGAGGCTCGGGCGGGCGAATGTGTCGATCGAGCTCCCGATCGGGTCGTATGGGCTGAGCACCGGCGCGAACACCGCCGCGAGCACCACGACGCAGATGAACGCCAGCGATATGGCAGCAACCGGGTTGCGTACGATGCGCCGCGCGGTGTCAGGCACCCGCAGGCGCGGAGGTACCGCGATCGGGATGGGATCCACAGCCTGCGCCGTACGACTCATGTCGGTTTGCTGTCCTTACTCACACGCTCTCGGCTCGCCCCGCGGGATCGACCCGCGGGGATCGGCTCCGGCTCAGTGGTACCGGATCCGCGGATCGATCGCGGCGTACGCCACGTCGATGAGCAGGTTCACGACGATGTAGAAGGCCGCGATGAGCATCACGACGCCCTGGAGCAACGGGTAATCGCGACGGGTCACGGAGTCGAAGATCAGCCGCCCCATGCCCGGGAGCGAGAACACCGTCTCGATCACGACGAGTCCCCCGAGCAGAACGCCGATCTGTCCGCCGATCACCGTCAGCACGGGGATGATCGCGTTGCGCAGGGCGTGCCGGTACAGCACCGCGCGATCGCGCAGACCTTTCGCGCGTGCCGTCCGGATGTAGTCCTCGCGGAGCACCTCGAGCATGGTCGAGCGCATCATGCGCGCGGTGATGGCGCTGAATCGGTAGCCGACGATGGCGGCCGGGAAGATCGTCGTCTGGAGGTTCGTGCTGGGGTCGCGCCAGATCGCGACGAATCGGAACTCGGGTAGCCAGCCGACCCACAGCGTCAGCACGAGGATCAGCATCGTCGCAATCCAGAAATCGGGGAGGGAGAGCCCGGTGATCGCGAACAGGCGGGCCCCGTAGTCAATCGGGGACTCGCGATGGCTCGCCGAGAGCACGCCGAGCGGAATCGCGATCACCACCGAGAGCAGAATCGCCATGATGGCGATCTGCGCCGAGACGCCAACGCTCGTGAGGATGCGAGGAAGCACCGGCTCCGCCGTCCAGAGTGACTTGCCGAAGTCGCCCCGCAGCAGGTGGGAGCCCCAGTCGAGGTACTGGACGAGGAACGGACGATCGATCCCGAGCGACTCGCGCATCTTCGCGAGCACCTCGGGGGTGACGTAGCCGCCCTCGGCCAGCCGCGCCATCACTACGTCGCCCGGCACCAGCCGGACGAGTGCCGAAACGGCGAGCGAGACGAGCAGTAGCGACGGGATCGCGGCGAGCAGTCGCCGCAGCAGATATCCGCCCACCGTGAGCCCCGTTCTGCCAGGACGCGGCCCCCCCCCCCCCCCCCCCGG
>JBBDXH010000172.1:811-2896 GCA_040902395.1 Dehalococcoidia bacterium | reverse complement strand
ACGCCGCGCCGCAGCCCGCGGGCGCGGCGTCGCGTCCCCTCGCGCCGGCTTCGCGCTACTTGTTCAGCCACACTCCCTGGAGTTGCGGACCCCAGTCGTAGTACGAGCTGTTCGATGCCAGCGGGCCGCCCCATCGCAGTCCGCGTACCCATGGCTGCTGCACATCGAATCCGATCGCGCTCGGCTTTTCGATGCGGTACGACTGGTCGAGCACCTTGTCCCAGATTTGCTGCCAGATCTGTCTGCGCGAATTGGGATCGACCTCGGCGCGCTGCTTCAGTGCCCAGTCGTCGAGTTCGGCGTCGTTGATGCGCCAGCGGTTGCCCGGAGACTCCGAGTGGACCTGCTGATAGAAGTAGTTGTCCGGGTGGAAGCCGAGCGTCTCCCAGCCGTCGGCGGCTTCCGGGATGCTGCGACCGACCCACTGCGAGTTGAAGGTCGTGTAGTCGACGGACTGCGCCTTGAGCGTGATCCCGGCCCTCGCCAGCTGATCGACGAGCAGCTCGTTCTGGCGGGTGTTCGCCGTCACCGTGTACTCGAAGTACAGCATCTCGAACGAGAGTCCGTCCGCGCCGGCCGCCGTAAGCAGCTTCTTCGACTCGGCCAGGTCGTACTTCCACCACGGGCTGAATTCGGTCGGCTGCTGGTCGTACACGAAGACCCACGGGATCGTCGGCAGCGTGACCGCCAGATCCACGTACAGGATCTTCTCGATCGCTGCACGGTCGATCGCCATGGACAGTGCGCGGCGTACGCGCACGTCCTGGAACTTGGGATTCTCCAGGTTCATCGAGAGGCTGAACACCGAAGTCGAGGGCTGGATCATCGTGACCTGGATGTCGGGGTTCGAGCCCTGGAGCGCCTCCACGTCGCGAAGCGTGTCGACCGGAGCGTAGGCGTACTCGATCTGCTCGGCGCGGAACGCGGCCAAGCGTGAGCTCGCGTCCGGCATGATGCGGAAGACCATGTCGTCGAGCAGCACGTTGCCCCGGAAGTAATCGGGGTTCTTCTTGAGCGTGACCCGGTCGCCTGCGGTTGCCTGCTCGAAGACCATCGGTCCGGTGCCCACGATCTGGGTCTTGATCAGGTCTTGCTCGACCAGTTCTCGCGGGAAGATGGTCAGGTAGCGCGAGCCGAGCGGGATCACGAAGTCGGCGTACGGCGCCTTCAGCTTGATCGTCAGCGTCTGGTCATCGACGGCGGTCATCGACTCGACCGCCTGGAAGTAGACGGTGTGCACGCCCTCGACCGCGTACCGCTCGTAGGCGGACTTCACGTCCTCGGCGGTGAAGGCTCGACCGTTCAACGGCGCGACGTTGTGGTACTTGATGTTGGGCGCCAGCTTGAACGTGTAGGTCGTGGGATCCGGGTTCTCCCACGTGTCCGCGAGATCGGGCTTCAGCTCGATCGGCGCGAGCGGATCAACGCCCGGTCCCGCGTTGATCGCGAGCAGCCGGTTGTAGACGATGTTCGGCACGGTGATCGTGCCGCCCGACGCGGTCGTCGTCGGATCCCACACCGAGACGTCCCACGTCGCGGCGATCCGCAGTGACCCGCCGGGCTTTGGGTCGACATCCGGTTCCGGGTAGTTCAGCGGAAACGGCAGGCCTTCCGGCCACCACTTTGCGGGTCCCGTGAAGTTCGCCCGTGTCAGCTTCCCGGCGTCGGCCGCGTCTGCCGCGGCCGCCTGCGTAGCGGTGGCTACGGCACCGCCGCTGGTCGTTGTCGCCGCCGGTGGGGCGTCGGCCTCGTCGCCGCCGCCGCAGCCGACCAGTGCCGCGCCGACAAGCCCTCCCGCGCCGAGGGCGGCCGTTCGCAAGAAGCGCCGACGGTTCGTCCGTCCGGTCAGACGCCAGTCACTGCCATCGATGCGCGCCATGGGGGTTCCCTCCTTGCGTCGGAGCGTGTCGACCGTTGAATCGAGCATGTGATAGCACACCAACATGTGTTGTTCACACCTGGCATGCGCGTACGACCGTGGTGGGCCGCGCGGGCGGCGGGTCCCCGGTCGTGCAGCGACGGCTTCCGCAGGACGGTCGCGGCTGTGCCGACACAACAGCAGCGCCCCCCGAAAGCGGGGGGGGG
>JBBDXH010000172.1:0-801 GCA_040902395.1 Dehalococcoidia bacterium | reverse complement strand
CCTCATGCTGCTCGCGCTCGTGGTGGCGGTGGGCGCCGCGCGGGCGCCCCCCGCGCCTGCACCGCGGGCTACGCCGGCTGTCCGGCGAGTGGGCGCACTGCGGAGACGGCGCTGCCGCTCCCGGCGCCGGTCCCCGCGCCGTCCGGGGCGCCGCCGCGGAAGCCGTGACGACCGCGCAAGCCACGGCCGCCGAACGGCATCGCGTCTTCACCGATCGCGGTCTCTACCGTCGACGCGTCGATCCCGAGCGCCTGCGCGAGCGCGGCGACGGACTGCGCGCGGTACGCGTCGCGGTCCGTTGCGGCGTCCGGCGGTGCGAGGTCGGTGCGCACTTGCTGCATCGCCGCCTTGAGTGCCTCGCTCGTCACGCCGAGCGTGTCGGCGAGGCCGTCGAACCGCCGGCCGCCGGGGATTGCGCGGCCACCGAACGGGACGGCGTCGCGGACCGCCGCCTCGACGGTCGCGGCGTCGAGGCCGAGCGTTGCGGCGATGGAGGCGGCGAACGCCGCGCGGTAGGCCGTGAGGTCGGAGCCGGCCGAAGGCCGCTCGACGGTGGACTTCGCCGTCTCGATGGCCGCCTGGAGCGCCTCAGTCGTGACGCCGAGCGTGGTCGCCAGCGTCTCGAGCCGGGCGCCGCGCGGGCCATGCCCGCCGAACGGGAAGCCCGCATCGCCGACGGCCGCTTCGACGGCCGCCGCGTCCAGCCCGAGCGCGCGCGCGAGCGCGCTCATGACCGCCGCGCGGTACGCGGTCATGTCGGCGCCGCGCTCGGGCCGCTCGACCGCCGACCGCACGCTCTCG
>JBBDXH010000171.1:0-16951 GCA_040902395.1 Dehalococcoidia bacterium | reverse complement strand
ACGGCCTCCCCGTGGGCGTGGCCGAGCAGCATCGCGCCATCCGCGAGCTCGCGCTCGGCGACGCCCGCAGCGAGATCCGGCCCGGTCAGTTCGCCGTCGCCACCTGCCATCGCGCGCTCCCTTCATGCTGCGCAAGCCTAATCCCGAATGTCGAGTGCGCAGGCGCGCGACGAACCGGCGGCGCCGCGCAGCCGGTTGCGCCGCACGGGCGCAGCAACGCGGGTGGCCGCCATCTCCGACGGCGATCACACTTCGGCAATGCGCGGGCAATACCCTGACGCTGCGGGGCGCTCCCGGTTCGGTTGCCCGTTCGTCCGATGGGGTTTCCGCCCGCTCGCGCACATGGTGGGACTCTCCTCTCACAACACGCTCACGCTGCCCGACGGGCGCCGTCTCGGGTACGCCGAGTACGGCCGTCACCAGGGCTTCCCGATCGTCTATCTCCACGGCGTGCCCGGTTCGCGGCTGAGCGGGCTGCTCGCCGGCGTGCTCGCCGCGCCGCGCGGCGCGCGCGTGATCGCGATCGACCGGCCGGGCTACGGGCTCTCCGATCCGCAGCCCGGACGGCGCATCATCGACTGGCCCGCGGACGTGCGGGTCGTGGCGGATGCGCTCGGAATCGACCGCTTCGCGCTGCTCGGCCACTCCGGCGGCGGACCGTTCGCGGCCGCCTGCGCCTATGCGCTCGCCGAGCGCATCACCGGCGTGGCGCTCGTGAGCAGCATGGGCCCGGTGACGACCACGGAGGCGATGCGCCGGATGACCGGCCGCCAGAAGCTGTTCCGGCTGGCGGCGGCGCACATGCGCCCCGCGATGGAGTTCACCCTCTCGCGTGACGCCGATCGCCTGCTCAACGACGCACATGCCTACCTCACCGGGCGCGTCGCCCGCATCCCGCCCGTCGATGCCGAGGTGCTCCGGCGCCCCACCATCCGCGCGATGACCCAGGAGGATCTGGTCGAGGCGTACGTGCAGGGCGCACGTGCGGTCGCCGACGACGTCCGCCTGCTCGCACGTCCGTGGGGCTTCCCGCTCGCGGGGATCCGCGCACACGTGGACGTCTGGCATGGCGAGCTCGATCCCGTCGTCCCGGCGTGGCTCGGCCGGCAGGTGGCCGCCGCGATCCCCGGCGCGCACGCACACATCGCCCGCAACGCCGGGCACCTCATGCTGATCGACTGGATGGACGAAATCCTGGACACGCTCGTCGCGGGGGCGCGCGGCCATCCACCCCGCGGGCCGGCAAGCGCTCGCGTGCTGGCCGGCGTCGGTTGATGCCTGCGCCGGCGGGTTCCAGCATCGCGCGATGACCGCGCTCGGGTCACCGCTCCTTCCCGTCGGCTTCGTCACGGACCCGTCCTTCCTCGAACACGCGTCGCCCGGGCACCCGGAGCGACCGGACCGGCTCGCGGCGATCCTCGCGCACCTCGAGCAGAGCGGACTGCGCTCGCGCATGCGCGAGCTGCCGGTGCGCGAGGCAACGGACGGGGAGCTGCTCGCCGTGCACACGCCGGAGCTGCTCGACGACGTCGCGGCGGTCGCAGAGCACGGCGGCTGGATCGACCCGGACACATACGTGAACCCGCAGTCGCCTGAGATTGCGCGGCGCGCCGCCGGCGGCGTGCTCATGGCGCTCGAGGCCGTGCTCGCGGGCGAGGTGGGCTCGGCGTTCGCCGCCGTGCGCCCGCCGGGCCACCACGCCACGCACAACACGGCGATGGGGTTTTGCCTCTACAACCACGTCGCGCTGGCGGCCGCGGCGGCGCTCCGCGCCGGGCTCGAGCGGGTCGCGATCCTCGACTGGGACGTCCATCACGGCAACGGCACGCAGGCGATCTTCGACGCGGATCCGCGCGTGTTCTACGCGAGCACGCACGCCTACCCGTTCTACCCGGGCACAGGCCACTTCCGGGAACGCGGCACTGACGCCGGGCGTGGGACGAAGCTGAACGTGCCGCTGCCGGCCGGCGCCGGGGACGCGGCGTTCGAGGAGGCCTACGAGCGCTTCATCTTTCCTGCGCTCGCGCGCTTCCGCCCGGAGCTCGTGCTCGTCTCGAGCGGGTGGGACGCGCACGCGCGTGACCCGCTGGCGCCGCTCAACGTCACGACCGCCGGCTACACCCGCGTCGCGCGCGACGCGATCGCGGCGGCGCGCGCGCTGTGCGGTGGCCGGCTCCTGGTCGCGCTCGAAGGCGGGTACGACACGCACGCGCTCGCCTGGTGCGCCGGCGCGCTGTGCGCGCTCATGCTGGGCGACGAGCCCGCGCCCGACCCCGAGCCCGTGCAGCCTGCGGCAGGTCCCGACGTGAGCGCGCTCTTCGACGCGATCGCGAACGCGCTCGCCGAGCCGTAGCGCCGCGCACCGCGTGCCGCGCGCCGGTGCGGCGGCCGCGCCGGCAACGCGAAGCGCCCGCCTGGCGGCGGGCGCTCATGCGTTCGTTCGGCGCGCCGCGAACGGCGCGGGCCGGCTAGTCCTTGCGCTTCGGGGTCGCGCGGATACGCGCGTCGCGCTCGCGCCGCGTGACGTAGGCCGTCTTGACCTCCTCGGACGCGAGCTTGCGCATGATGCGGTGCTTCTCTTGCTCGACGCGAGGCGTCGCCCGCCGGCGAATCTTCTTGAGCATCGCCTGCTCGGACCCGGCGTTGGTCTTGTCGTCGACGGCCCCGCCCCACTCGAGCGTCTGGTTTCGGCGCGCGTCGGTCATCGCCTCGAAGCGCTCGAGATCCTCGATCGTCGCCGCCGGCGTTGCATCGCGCGGACGCAACTCCGGGTGGACATACGGCTCGCTCGCCTCGGAGATCGGCTTGGACACCTTCTTACCCAGGTGCCAGTGCGAGCCGTCATCCGGGATGCGGCGCGGGTAGCCGTCGCGGAAGATGAAGGCGGCCCACTGCTTCGACATGATGCGGTCGGCATCGTCGTCGCAGACCGGACACGGCTGCGCCTTCGCGGCTTCGCGCGGCGGGCGCAGCAGTTCGAACACACCGTCGCAGTCCCGACAGTAATACTCATAGAGCGGCATCTCAGCACCTCCGGGCGGACTCGAAACGCCGGGCAAGATCGTGGTGGATAGATCGGAAGTACCACGACCCGGCCCGGACCAGCAAGGTCGACCTCCCTCAATACGTTCGTCGCTCGCCTCCGGCTTCATCAGGCGACCGACCCGAACACGCGCGTTTTCGACCCCGCGCATCGGCTACGCATCGGGCGACCGCTCATGGACGGAGGCCGATCGGTCGGTACGATTGATCCGGTTCAGTAGTCAGGAGCGTCCATGGCCTACTACGTCGTCGGCGGTCAATACCGGGACACGACGTTTCGCGAAATGACCCGGCGGGACACCCCCGAGGGACCATTCGCGAGCTACGAGGACGCGCTCGCCTCATGGCGCGCGAAGTCGATTCGGCACATCGACGAGGCGTTTGTCCGCTTCGAGATCGTGCGCGCGCCTGCGGACGGGGGGCTACTGGAACGTCCCGTGGTGGCAAGCGTCTAGGGGTCGCTGCCGCTACGATCCGCGGCGCAGCAGGAGGCGCGACCGGATGCCGCAGACGCCGCACGCTTCGAAGCAGGATTACGAGGCCGCGTTCGCGGGCTTCCACTACCCAACCTCGAAGTCGGCAGTGCTCAACGCGGGTCGCGACAAGGGCGGCATCGACCGCGAAGTCGCGCGCGTGCTGTTCCGCATCCCCGACCGCAAGTACCGCTCGCCCGATGAGCTGAAGGACGCCGTGCGCGGCGTCTACCGCGCGATGGGTGTGCCCGAGGACCTGCTGCCGGTCTAGGCCGCCGCCGCCGCGGCGCGCCGGACGGTGCGCCGCTACTCCACCGAGACGACCTCGATCGCGAAGTTCAGCGCCTGCCCGGCGAGTTCGTGATTCGCGTCTACCGTCACGCTGTCGGCCGTGATCTCGATCACGGTCGCCGGCGCACCGTTGCCGAGCTGCACGCGGTCGCCGACCTTCAGCCCTGCGGGCGCGCCGTCCCGCGGCAGTGTGACCACGCGATCATCGCGGCGCTCGCCGTACGCGTCGGCCGGCTCGATGTGGATGTCCTTCTTGTCGCCCACCGCCATGCCGTACACCGCGGCTTCGAAGCCGGCAATCATCTGGCCCTGGCCGACGACGAAGGTCAGCGGGTCGCCGCCCTCGGACGAGTCGAAGACCGTCCCGTCGTCGAGCGTACCCGTGTACATCACCGAGACCGTATCGCCGTCCGCTACCACGCGCTGCTTCCCTCCGCCGCCGCACGCCACGAGCATGAACGCGAGAGCGATCAGCAGCGTGAGCCGACCAGTGAGCGGAAGTTGCATGCCCATGATCAATACCGACGCCGGTGGTGTGTGTTGCCTGTCACGAACAGTCACCGTAGCACGCACCCGGCGCGCGATCCCGCCCCGCGATCGTGACTGCCCGTGGGCCGCGGCGTAGGCTCCGTACGTGCGTGACGCAGGCAACCTCGGCTGGATCGACCTCGAGATGACCGGGCTCGAACCGGATCGTCACGTCATCATCGAGATGGCGAGCCTCGTCACGGACGCCCAGCTGCGCATCCTCGCCGAGGGTCCCGTGATCGCGATCCATCGCTCGGAACGCGAACTCGCGGAGATGAATGAATGGAACGTCAGCACGCACACCTCCTCCGGCCTGATCGAGCGCGTACGCGCGTCGCGCATCGATGCTCCAGAGGCAGAGCGCCTGACCGTGGCCTTCCTCGAGCAGTGGATCCCACGCGGCGTCTCACCGCTTTCGGGCAACTCGATCTCCCAGGACCGCCGCTTCCTCCGCCGCGAGATGCCCGATCTCGACGCGTTCTTTCACTATCGGCAGATTGACGTCAGCACCATCAAGGAGCTCGTCCGCCGCTGGTACGACGCGCCGTACCAGGCCCCGCCCAAAGGCGAAGTGCACCGGGCGCTGGACGACGTGCGCGAGAGCGTGCGCGAACTGCGTTGGTACCGCGACCACGTCTTCCGTGCCCCGGCCGCCGGTGCCGGAGCCGACGCCGGACGCTCCTGGCGCGCGCTGCGCGACGCGCTGTGGTCGCGACTCCGCCGCGTCGCTTGAGGCGCGGAGACCGCCCTCCCGCACCGTACCCCTACGACGCCCGTCCGAACGTGACGACCCTTCGATCAGGAAGGGTTCCCGCCATGCACGCCGACCCTCGACCCGGAGACGCGCCACGCCCGCGGCCGCGACTGATCGCGGCCGCCGCTCCCGCCCGCGACCGACGCTATGACCTCACAGACGGTCCGCCCGTCTCCACGATCATGTCGCGTGACCTGATTACGATCGCCTCGAGCGCCACCCTGGGCGAGGCACACGATCTGATGGCGACCGCCCACGTCCACCATCTGCTCGTCGAGGATCGCGGC
This sequence comes from Dehalococcoidia bacterium, assembly GCA_040902395.1. Classification (GTDB taxonomy): domain Bacteria; phylum Chloroflexota; class Dehalococcoidia; order UBA2979; family UBA2979; genus VGNK01. The sequence continues at coordinate 11,576 of JBBDXH010000171.1, read as the reverse complement.
CAGGTGGTCGCAGTGCTCTCGGACCGCGACCTGCTGCGCAATCTCAGCCCGTACGCCGGCACCGCGAACGCTCAGCGGCGAGACGACGACACCATGCGTCGCGCCGTATTCCATGCCGCGACCTTCCGCCTGCTCACGGTGCGCCAGGACGCGTGCGTGCAGGAGGTGGCGGCGCTGTTCGTCGAACACGCGATCTCCTGCGTCCCCGTCGTGGATGACGACGATCGCGTCGTCGGCATCGTCACCACGCGCGATCTCCTGCGCGGCATGGTGCAGTGCGTCCTCCCGCCACCGGCCTGACCGTCGCCTACCACCATCGCGGCGCCCCCGCCCGACGCGTCCGCTAGGCTGCGCGCACGATGCCCCGCGCATCCGCGCGCGGGCCGGGACGGGGGCGACCGTGGCTGATGGGCCGCTGACCGGCGTGCGCGTGCTCGAGTTCTCGCAGATCGTCGCGGCGTCGTATGCCGGCGTGAACCTCTCCGACCTCGGCGCCGACGTCGTCAAGGTCGAACCGCTCGCAGGCGAGGCGTACCGCGACTCAGGCGCGGTGGTGCCCGGCGAGGGCAAGCGCTTCCAGTCCCTGAATCGCGGCAAGCGGAGCGTCGCCATCGACCTCCACCACGAGCGCGGACAGGCGCTCGTTCATCGCATCGTCACGGGCTTCGACGTCGTCACCATCAACTACCGCCCCGGCGTCGCCGAACGCCTGCGCATCGACGATCGCACGCTCCGCACTCTGCACCCGGGACTGATCTACTGCCGGATCACGGGCTTCGGCCCGGACGGCCCGCTCGCCGGTCACGGCGCCACGGACCTCGTCGCGGGCGCGTACAGCGGGCTGGTCGCCGGGAACGGCAAGGTCGACGAGGACGGCGCGCCGTCGACGCTCACGCCGGCCGTCGCCGACTACACGACCGGCCTCGCGGGCGCGATGGCGATCTGCGCCGCGCTGTACGCCCGGCGCGAGAGCGGTCGCGGGCAGCTGATCGACGCCTCGCTGCTGCAGTCCGCGCTCTCCATCCAGGACGTGTACGTCATGCGCCAGCCGGTCACCGACGCCACCCAGCGCGACCGGCTCATGGCGGAGATCGACCGCCTGCGCTCCGAGGGCGCGTCTTACCGCGCTCAACTCACCGCGCGCGCGGAGTACCGACGCGTCGGTTCACGCATCACGCGTCTCTATTACTCCGGGTACCTCGCGGGCGACGGCGCGCTCGTGCTCGGCTGCCTCACCCGCCCGACGCGCGCCGCGGCGCGCCGCGTGCTCGGCATGGAACGCGACCGCACAGACAGCCCCGACTTCGACTCCACCGATCCGCGCAACCACGAGCTGGCGCGCGAGTGGCAGGAGGAGATCCAGGCGAAGATGCGCACGAAGAGCGTTGCCGAGTGGGTCGCGCTCTTCGAGGCGGCGGGCGTTCCGGTGGCGCCGGCACACTTTCCGGAGGAGCTGGCCGACGATCCACAGGTCACGGCGATGGGCATCATGGTCGAGGTCGATCACGCCGTGACCGGCCCGCAGCGCGTCGTCGGCCCCATCGTGCGCATGTCCGAGACGCCCGCCCTCGCGCGCGGGCCGTCGCCGGCGCTCGCCGCGCACACGGACGACGTGCTCGCCGAGCACGGCCTCGCCCCCGGCGAGATCGCGGGGCTGCGCGCGGCCGGCGTCATCCGCTGACGCGTCGGCTCGGGCCTGCCGATGACTCGCGCCGGCGGTGGGAGGCGGCTGATCCGGTGCGGATGGGAGTGCTGGTGAACGAATTCAGTCCCGCGAAGAAGTACATGAGCGCGGGCGCGTTGTGCCGCGCCGGGGGTCGCGTGCTGCTGGTGAACCCCACGTACAAGCCGCGCTGGGAGATCCCGGGTGGGCTCGTGGAGGACGGCGAGTCGCCGCGGACAGCCTGCCTGCGCGAGCTGCGAGAGGAGCTGGGCCTCGAACTGCCTGTGGCACGGCTGCTCGGGGTGGACTACCGGGTGGGCTCGCAGTACGGCGAGGGCCTGCACTTCATCTTCGACTGCGGTGAACTGAGCGCGGCCGCGCTCGCTGCGATCACGCTCCCGCCGGACGAGCTGAGCGAGCACCGGCTCGCGCACCGGGACGAGCTCCACGAGCTGCTCGCGCCGAACCTCGCCCGCCGCGTGTTGCGCTGCCTCGACGCCACCATCGCCGGCGGTGCGCCGATCTACATGGAGGACGGCGAGCCCCTCGCTTAGCGCGCCGGCCCGGCCGCCGCGGCGCCATCAGCCGACCGACGGTTCGCGCGCCTGCTGCTTCGCGCGCTCGATGCGCGCGATCAGATCGTGCAGCGGCTTCGTGCCGCCGCCGATCACGAGCCCGGTGACGAGATTGTCGATCGGCACCGCGGGCCCGCGGCCGGCCGCCACGGCGGCGATCAGGTACACGCCAATCGAGGCGCTGGCGAGCATCCCCACCACCGTCGCGGCGGACCACATGATGTAGGCGCGAACGCGCTGCCGCTCCTCCAGCCGTTCCTTCGCCTCCGCCGCGTGCGCCCATTGCGCCGTGTCCTCGGGCGCGTTCATCGCTCCCGCCAGCGCGACCTCCATCTCGCCCTTCATCTCCCGCGTGGTCATGACGAACGAGGCGAACGGCTCGAGCAGTCGCTCCGTCGCCTGTGTCGCGATGTACAGCAGTGCGAATGCGCTGAAGTCCGTGTTCACGCGGATCGGCTCGGCGTGCACGGCCTGCCAGATGGCAATGCTCAGCGCGTACCCGGCGATCACGACGGCGGTCGCGATGCCGGGCGCGAGCACGTCCCAGCGGCGATACCAAGGGGCGTCGGTCGCGCGCGATGCGTCGGAGGCAGCGGCCGCGACCGCGGGCAGGCCGGCGGCCGTCGTGTGCGACATGATCAGGATCGCCATCTCAGGCCTCCCAGGCCGGCCCCGGCGCATGATAGTGGGAGCGCCGCTCCGCGCTTGCTCGACCGTATGCTGCCGCCTGTGTGAAAGGGACCGCCGTGGCCGATCGCATCCGTGCCGTCGATTCGCTGATCAACTCGAGCTTCCTCGACCTGAGCGGCGAGGGCGGGTCGGGCACGCTCGGACACCTGTTCCGGGACATCGAGCAGCGGGCGTCGTTCGCCGACCCCGAGGCGCTGCTCGCCGCCCTCGACGCGGCCGACATCGGGGCGTGTGTGATCTCGATCATGGAGCCCGAACACGCCGCCTGGGTCGGTGACGCCCATCGCCTGCATCCGCGGAAGATCCTGCCGGCGATGCTCGTGGACCCCACGCGGGGGATGGACGAGATCCGGCGGGTGGTCGAGTACCACGAGCGCTACAACGTCCGCTGTCTGCGTATCCCCCCGTTCCGGTACACACTCCCACCGACTGATCGCGCGTACTGGCCGTTCTATGTGAAGGCGATCGAACTCGGGATCGCGGTGAGCATGAACGCGGGGATGCCGGGACCGCGACGCCCGGGGTGGGTGCAGGACCCTCGCTACTACGATGAGGTCGCGTACCACTTCCCGGAACTGCGCCTCGTGATGACCCACTGCGGGCAGCCGTGGACGGACGAAGCGATCGCCACGATCGCGCACTGGGACAACGTCTTTATGTCGACGACGTCGGTCGCGCCGAAGTACTGGCCGGAGGCGCTGGTGCAGTTCATCAACACGCGCGGCCGCGAGAAGATGATGTTCGGCACGGAGTTCCCCACGATTCCGTGGGACCGCTCACGCGACGAACTCGACGCCCTCGGGATCCGCGAGCCGGTGCAGCCGCTCTTCTACGCCGAGAACGCGCGCCGCATCTACGACTGGGACTTCGACGTGGACTGACTGGCAGAAACGGGGGACGGACGACGCGCCCGCTCACGAGAAACCGCCCGCCACCGATTGCTCGGGTGCGGGCGGTTCCGTGTGTCAGACTGGACTCTGCCCGCCCCTGTCACCTGAGTGCAGACTCGGTGATTGGTGCGCCCCCGCCTGACCGGACGAAGATACGTGGCCATATCGGCCGCGGCTGCGACTTATCGACGCGGTGATCAACAGGTCGCGCACAACGGGTCTGTTTGCCTGTCGACATCCCGCTCACGCAATCGAATCACGCCTTCACCTCGAGCGGCGCCCTTCCCCTCGAGCGGCAACCGGCAGGTTGCCGATCTAGACCGACCTCTTGCGTGTGGCCTACTCGTCCCCCATCGAGCCAGCAATCTAGCGGGAGCAGTCAACATTCCCGGCGGAACTCGTGCCGCTCCGCTCTACCGTTCCGGACGTGCATCGCTACTGGCTGTTGACGTGGACAACGTACGGCTCTCGCCTGCCGGGTGACGCGCGCGGGTTCGTGAGCACGATCCGAACGCCCGACGGTCGACGAGTGCGGCACAACACGCCCGGGACCACGATGGACGCCGACGTCCCCGCGCTCCGGTGGTCCGCTCGTTCGCTCCTCGTCGAACCGCCAATCCTCCTCACGACGAGCCAGGCAGCGGCCGTCTCGCGTGAGTTCCATACGACCGCGGAGATTCGCGGCTGGGATTTGCCGGCGTCGGCGGTGATGGGCAATCACGTTCATGTCGTCGTCGGCTTGCCGTCGGACGACCCGGCACTCGCCACGCGCGCCGCCGGCACGTTCAAGGCGTACGCGAGTCGAACGCTCAACGCGCGGTGGCGGCGACGAAAGCGCTGGTGGACGCAGAACGGATCGACGCGGGTGCTCGTCAGGGAGGAGGCGGTGCTGGCGGCAGTCCGCTACGTCTCGCGGCAGCGCCGGTGTCTCGCGCTGGTCATCGCGCCGGCATGGGCTGAGCTACTCGGGCCGCTGACCCGGACCGATGACTCGTGCTGAGGGGGCGCGCCCCGAGATGGGCACCGGGAATCGATGTCGGCTACCGACGGCAGCACGATCGCGATCGTCACCCTTCTCGGGTGCCGCTCGACGGACCGCCCGCCGATCATCGACGGACCGCCTGTAGCGGGATCGCGATCGTCACCCTTCTCGGGCGCCGCTCGACGGACCGCCCGCCGCTCGGCCGTCAGGCGCCGGCCAATGCGCTCACGCCGCCACGCGAATCGGCGCCCCCGCGGGCGCCGATTGCCTGTCGACAATGTGGACCGTGCGGTCAGTCGATCAGCGCCGCCAGGGCCTCATCGATCACGGCATCGGCCTTCGCGCGCATCTCCTCGTCGGTCGCGTCCTGGATCGGGTGCGGGACGAACGCGCGCTGCACCTCGGGTAGGCCGAGCGACTGCGCCTGCGCGGTCGCCGCCTCCATGAACTCGGTCGACGCGAGGAACACTGCGGGGATGCCCTGGATTTCGAACCAGACGGTGTCGTGCACACTGCACGTTGTGCAGGACCCTCAGTCGGCGAGGGCTTCGATGACGAAGCCGCACTCCTCTGCGATCTGGCGCCGGAGGTCCTCCGGGGCGGGCTTGGCGAACGTCGGCTTGCGATAGCGCTTGACTTCGACGGCCGGATAGCGCTCGTGGAGGCGCTGCTCGATCTGATCGAGCAGCACGTTGCCGCGCGGCTTCGAGATGTCGAGCAGCCCGATCGTGCCCTGGATGTGCTCCGGACGCGGCGCGAGTTGCCGACGGATCGGCTCACGCTCATCCGTCGGATCGAGAACGACCGTGCCCGGACGTGGTGTCGTCATCAAACCTCCTCGATCTTGCGACTGGTCGGCATCGAGCCGATCGCGCCGCTCGCCCAGCCGTCGAAGATCATCGAGAACTTCCCGGCGTCGGCGCCCGCGACAACAATGTTGATGTTAGCGGTCGACGCGAACTTCGGGAGCAGGCGATCGAGCTCGCCGTCCGGGAAGCGGCCCGGTGGGACGCCGGCGCCGCTCTCCGCATCCGCGAGCAGATCGCGAATCGGCCGGGACGTGATCTCCTGGATGCGGTTGCGGAGCGCCTCCTTCGTGTAGCCGTCACGCCAGAGCGTGTCGACGTGCTCCGGAGAGACGGTGACGAAGACGTCGCCGCCGGAGTGTCCGCGCGGGTGGTACACGCCCTCGAGCCGCAGCCCGAAGCTGCCGGCGAGCTGTCTGCCGCTGCGCGACGTTTGATCGACCATCAGGCTCTGCCCGGTTGCGGCGAAGAGCGTGACCACGGAGTCCTCCGCTGCGAAGCCGCGCTCCACGTGCAGCGGCGCCCAGGGGCTGCGCTCCTCCCACTCCGCGAAGCACGCCGTGTACTTCATGGAGTTGCCGAGCGTGGAGCGTTCCGTGCCGCCCGGCTTCCCGCCACCGATGTTGCGCAGCACGAGCCGCACCGCACGGCCGATGCTGGCGTTCGCGCGGTGGCCCGCGCCGAGCGCGCCCAGCCGCATGTTCATGCCGATGCGGTGGCGGATCGGCCCGTTGACGATGATCAGCGGCGTCGCTCCCATCGTGGTCGCGCTGACGCCGTGGATGTTGAACTCCTCGGTGCACATCGCTTCGACGGCGGCGATCACCACCGGCAGGTACTCGGGCCGGCAGCCCGCGAGCACCGCGTTGATCGCGATCTTCTCGATGGTGACCGGTGCGAGATTCGGCGGCACCACCGCCACCACCTCCTGCGCGTCGCGGCGGGTCCCGCCCAGCATGCGCAGCACCCGCTCGGGCGTGGGCGGCACGACCGGCAGCCCGTCTGTGAGCCCCTGGTCGTAGAAGAACTCCGCCACGTCGTCGTCGGGGGCGATCTCGATGCGACGCGCGCGCAGCGGGCTGCCCTCGGACTCGGCGACCAGCCGCTCGTAGATGCCGGGCTCTACCGCCTTCGAGCCGCACCCGGGGCGCGAATCGGCGTAGGACGTCCAGTCGATCGCGGGCTCGGGCAGGCCGGAGCGCGCGGCGAGATCGGCGAAGAGCGCGCGCCAGTCTTCGCGCCCGAAGCCGACGAAGCGTGCGAGCTCCGCGCCCTCGCCGTCGGCGAGGATCACGGTCGGCACGGTATCGAAGCCGTACGCAAACGAGACCTTCAGATCCGAATCGTCGAGCATCGGCCCCGTCAGCGCGTGGCGCTCGATCAGTGCCGCGTTGCCTGCTTCGTCCTGCCCGACCGCCCAGACGTCGATCGCCGAACCGAATGCGCGGTGCGCCGCTTCGATCAGCGGCATCGACATGCCGCAGGTCGGGCATTCCTCGTGCACGAACGCGAGCAGCGCCACGCGCCCGGACGGGAACTTTCGCCAGTTCCCGTCCTGGTCGTCGAGGCCGAACGCGGGGAGCGTCGCGGTGGTGGTGCTCATGCGGTGGTCTCTCCTCGTTGCCGACGTCGTGGTGCGGGCTAGCCGCGCGGCAGGCCGAGCCCGCGCGTCGCGATGATGTTGCGCTGGATCTCCGAGGTGCCGGCGGCGATCGTCGCCGACACCGAGGACAGGTACGCGCGCGTGAACTCGCCGTCCATGGCCGCGTGGTCGTCGCCCGGCCGGACGCCGCCGTACAGGCCGAACACCCGCGTCCCGGTGCGCGCCGTGCGCTGGCTCAACTCGGAGTTGAAGAGCTTCGACACCGAGGCCTCGTAGTTCGGGATCATGCCGCGCGCCTGCATCGAGATGATGCGGAACGAGAAGTTGAACATCACCTCGGTCTCGATCGCGCGATCCGCAATCTCGAGGCGCACGGCCCGGTTGTGCTCCAGCGTGGACTTCGCGCGTCCTTCGTCGCCGTCGAGGTAGTCGAACAGCTGGTGCAGCGTCCGACGCGTCGCGACCGCGCCGGTGATGTTCGAGCGCTCGTAGTCGAGCAACGTCATCCCGACGTACCAGCCACGGTTCTCCTCACCCACGCGGTTGCTCACCGGCACACGCACGTCTTCGAAGAACACCTCGTTGAAGTGGTGCCGGTCCGACATGTCGATCAGCGGCCGGATCGAGATGCCCGGCGTTGCCTTGTCGACCAGCAGGAAGGTGATGCCGCGGTGCTTGGGCGCATCGGGATCGGTGCGCACGAGCGCGTAGAGCCAGTCGGCGTGGTGCGCGAGCGAGGTCCAGATCTTCTGGCCGTTGATCACGTACTCGTCGCCGTCGCGGATGGCGCGCGTCTGGAGCGACGCGAGGTCCGAGCCGGCGCCGGGCTCGGAGTAACCCTGTCTCCAGTCGACCTCGCCTGACAGGATCTTCGGCAGATGCGCGGCCTTCTGCTCGGGGCTGCCGTGGACGATCAGCGTGGGGCCAAGCTGCGAGACGCCCTGCCCGCCCACCGCCGGCGCGCCGACCTGCGCCATCTCCTGCTTGAAGATGAACTGCTCCGTGGGCGTCAGGCCGGCGCCGCCGTACTCCTGCGGCCAGTGCGGCGCGACCCACCCGTGCTCCGCGAGCGCGCTGCCCCAGTCGATCGCGTCCTGGCGTACTGCCTGATCCTCAGCCTTGCGATCGCGCGTCCAGTCGCCCTCTGCTTCGCGATAGCGCGCGGGCAGCTTTGCCTCGATCACCGTGCGCACCTGCGCACGGAACGCCGCCTGCTCGTCCGAGTCCCGCCAGTCCATCGATCCACCCTCCCTCGACGCCCACCCGCGGCGGCCGGTGCCACCCGGGCGGAGGATAGCGCGCCGGGGTAGCCGCCCGCCTGCGGTTGCCGTGTCTCCGACCTCACGGGTATGAACGGCGCGCACACATCGCCAGCGCAGAGGGAGGCAGCATGCTGTTCGAGCTTCGCCAGTACACGATCCGGCCGGGCCAGCGCGAGAACTGGGTGCGATGCATGGAGGACGAGGTCATTCCGTTCCAGGTGTCGAAGGGGATGGTCATTCTCGGCAGCTTCGTCGGGGAAGGCGACGACTCGACCTACGTCTGGATTCGACGCTTCAAGGACGAGGCCGAGCGCGAGCGCCTCTACGAGGCCGTCTATCAGAGCGACCACTGGAAGAACGTGATCGGCCCCCGGGTGCCCGAGATGATCGACCGCGAGCAGATCAAGGTGACACGCCTGTCCCCGACGGCGAAATCGCCGATCCAGTAGCCGAGCCGGCCGCCGCCGGGCGGCGGTAGCCCTCCGCACGGACACGCCCGGCCGTTGAATCCCGAACGGCAGGGAACGCGCGTCTCGGGCGACGGGAGGACGAACGCATGACGAACCGCAACGAGCCCAACCGCCCGCGACCCGCGGACACGGCGGCGGGCAAGACACGGGCGCCGTCCGCCAAGGGCGGCGGCGGCCCGCGCGACTACATGAAGGACTTCGCGCACGGACGCGAGTCCCTGTATTGCCAGTCGTGTGGCTTCAACATGCGCCGCGATCCGGACTTCGGCTCCGAGGGTGACGGCGCGCTCACCGACCGGTGGTGCTCTGGGTGCTACCGCGACGGCGCCTTCACCGACGACGTCGACGCCGTCGAGGCGTTCATCAACGCCGCGGTGGAGCGCATCGCCACCCAGCGCAAGCAGGCGATCGGCAAGACGCGGCTGGACCTGAAGAAGGAGCTGCCGAAGCTCGCGCGGTGGGCATGAGGGCAGCCGGCGAGCTCACCACCCGCCGGCTGCGCTCGTCGCTGCGGCGCTCCGCTTCGCGGCAGCGCGAATGGCGCAGGTTCGGAGGTCATCCTTCCGGGGGACCGGAAGGGCGACCGGTCACGCGCACGCGGTGTCACTCGCGAAACGCCTGGTCGCGCTGCTCCTTGAACGCCTCCCAGCCGCGCTCGCTCAGTGTGCGCAGTCGATCCGCCGCCACGCGATCGTCGCGGGTGCGACCCGAGAGCTCCATCAGCGCCGGGACGTCGCGGTAGTTCAGCGCCTCCTCGAATGCGGCGAGCTCGTAGACGCGGTTCACGAGCAGCTTGTTGAGTGCGACGGCAGTGGGCGGGAGCGAGGCGAGGCGGCGGGCCATCGTCTCCGCCGCCTCGTCGAGGCGGTCGCCCGGCACGACGCGATTGACGAGTCCCATGCGCAGCGCCTCCGGCGCCTCGACGATCTCGCCGAGGAGGAGCAGCTCCTTCGCCGCCTTGAGGCCGACCGCGTACGGCGTGATCAGCAGCGGCGGACCGAAGCCGTGGCGCACCTGGATCTCGCCGAACTTCGCGTCCTCGGACGCGATCGTGAGGTCGCACATGCCGGCGATCTCGCAGCCCTGCCCGACCGCATGGCCGCGCACGGCGGCGATCACCGGCTTCGGCATGCGCCAGACCCGCTGCATGAGCTCGGGCATGCCGGGTAGGTCGAGGCCCTCCGGTCGCGGCGACGACTGGAGGTCGCCGCCGGCGCAGAACGCGCGCCCGGCGCCGCGGATGATCACGGCGCGGACGTCGTCGTCCCCGGCGGCGCGCTCGAGCGCGCGCCCGAAGTGCAACGTCAGCGACCAGTCGACGGCGTTGAGCACGAGCGGCCGGTTGAGCGTGACCCATGCGATCGCGTCGCGAGACTCGTACAGCACGTCGTGCTCGGACGGCGCGGGCACCTCGAGGCCGTCCGGTGTGTAGCGCTTCTGCGGATCGCGATCGGCCTCGGGCACGGGCTGCTGGGCGGCGGTGGTCACGGGCGGGCCTCCTCAGGGTGAGTGCGGGCCGTCAACATTCACAGCTTGTTGGGCCGCCACGAGGATGCCACGATCTCGCCCGGAGGACGCTCATGGCGCCGAACATCGACGATGCCGAGGTCGAACGCCTGATCGAGAAACTCGCCGCGATCACCGGTGAGACGCCGCGCGACGTGATCCGGACCGCCCTCGCCGATCGCCTCGCTCGGATCGAGGAGCAAGCCCGGCGGCGCAGACAGATCGACGAGTACCTCTCCTACCTGACGCACGAGCTGTGGCCGAATCTCCCGCCGGGCGAGCTCGGTCGCGTGCTGACGCGCGAGGAGGAGGACAACATCCTTGGCTACGGTTCGCACGGCGGATGATCATCGATAGCTCCGCCGTTGTCGCGATCACGCTGCATGCGCCCTCGTTTGATCGGCTGATCAGCCTGCTCCGCGAGGCCGCGAGCATCGGCGTTGGGCCGGCGACGCTCGTCGAGATCGGAATCGTGCTGCAAGAGCGACTCGGACCGCCCGCCGTTGAAACCCTGGAGCGGTTCCTGTTGCGATTCGGGGTCGTGGTCGTCCCGCTCGCCGAGATGCACTGGCCGGCCGCGCTCGACGCGTGGAACCGCTTCGGTCGCGGCCGGCATCCCGCGCGGCTGAACTTCGGCGACTGCCTCGCCTACGCAACAGCGCGCCTGGCCGGGGAGCCGCTGCTGTGCACCGGTAACGACTTTCCGCGGACCGACCTCGAGCTCGCCTGACTCGAGTCCTGGAGGACGGGCGCGCCACGCGCGTTGTGGTCGCATCGCGCTCGCCTGCGGCCTCGCGATCGACCTGCTCATGCGTCGCGCGGCGCGGCGCGGTCCGACCGCATAGTCGCGCACGGTGCCCGCTACCGAGCGAGAGACGCCCTGCGGCGAGATGCGTGACGGCGGTTGCGCTTCAGCCGGCGACGCCGCGGCTCAGCGCCCAGCGGCTCACTCCCGCTCGCGCCTCGCCAGGAAAGTCAGCGCTGTATGGCAAGCGCGCTGGGACAGTTCCGGGAGCCGCTCGACCGAGTTGTCCGTTCCGTATGCGATGGAGGGGACCGGTCCCCAGCAAGGCTGGCGCCCGGTCCCCTCCCGCTCATCCTGAGAGGTTGTGAGGAAATCGTGCCTACG
>JBBDXH010000170.1:0-2446 GCA_040902395.1 Dehalococcoidia bacterium | reverse complement strand
CACACTCAAACGAACGCGGCATGAACCACGCTACCTACAAATCTGTCTCACACCCGACGCCGCGCAGGGGCCGGTGCATGCGTACCGCTCCCGGTGTACCTCCTCCCCCGGCGCCAAAGGCCCCGACTCGGTGCACGACTCCAACGGAGCGCGGGCCGCTGACGCGGAGCTCCAGGCAGCGATCGAGGCGGGCATCCGCTGCGGGCGCGTCGCGGGTCACGTCGAAGAAGCGCTCGAGCACGCTCCGCCGGTACGTCGCTACAGATGCGAACAGATCATTCGTTCAACAGACCTCTTCACCCCTCCGCATCGAAGGGGGAGGAGAGCCTGCCCTGAGCAACGCGACGGAGGTCGTCGCGAAAGCGACGGGGGAGGAGGTACGCCGAGGAGGCACGCCGCGAGCATGGTCGTCGTCTGTGCGGCAAATGCCCGCAGTGGCGACGACGGCGTGCCACGGTCCCCGGTCAGGTCCCCGTGAACCTGGGCGCGCGCTTCTCCACGAAGCTCGCGCGCGACTCGCGCACGTCGTTCGGGGCGCGGCGCGCGAAGTTGAGGCCGGTGTACTCCTCGCGCAGCGCCGTCTCGAGGTCGTGCTGGAGGTTGCGCTGGATCACGCGCTTCGCGCTGCGCACGGCCATCGGCGGCCAGATCGCCATCTGGTTTCCGACCGTGAGCGCCTCGTCGAGCAGCCGGTCGGACGGAACGAAGCGGTCGAGCAGGCCGAGGCGATAGGCCTCTTCGCCACCGACGTCGCGGCTCGTCATGATCAGGTCCACGGCGCGCGAGTAGCCGACGATGCGCGGCAAGAAGAAGCTCATCCCCGAGTCGGGCGAGAGGCTGCGCTCGAGGAAGACCGTCTTGAAGCGCGTGAGCTCCGAGCCCACGCGAAGGTCGCAGGCGAGCGCGAAACTCATCCCGGCGCCCGCGGCCACGCCGTTCACGGCGGCGATCGTCGGCTTCGTCATGCGGTAGAGCGCGATGCCCTGGCGGCCCACCCAGCCGTACTCCTCGAGGCGCTCGAGCTGGGGCGGCGGCCCGTCATCGTCCGGCGCACGCGCTCCGGTGAGGTCGGCGCCGGCGCAGAAGCCGCGGCCGGCGCCCGTAAAGATCGCGACGCGGACGTCGTCGTCGGCCTCGATCTCGGCGCACACGGCGACGGATTCGTCCTGCAGACCCTTGTTGAGCGCGTTCAGCTTCTCCGGGCGGTTGAGGGTGACCACCGCGACCGCGCCGCGCCGCTCCACGGCCAGGTGTTCGTACGCCATCGCGCCCTCCAGCTGGCCGCATCCGGCCGATCGTGCGCGCAGCATAACCGCGCTCCGGCGGGCGGCGATGACCGGCAGGGGGCGTGTGTATACTCGGCCCGCATCCGCCCCGGGAGGTCATGCGATGGCCCCGACGCTGCAGTCGCTCATCCGTCCGCTCGCCGTCCGCGCCATCGTGCTCCGCGAACGGCTGACCACCGGCGCGGTCTTCAACCCCCTCGACCGCGCCTACCAGCAGGACCCGGTCCCGTTCTTCGCCCGGCTGCGCGAGCGCGATCCGGTGCACCGCAGCGAGCTGGTGCACGGCTGGGTGCTCTCGCGCTACGACGAGATCGATGCGGTGCTGCGCGATCACGAGCGCTTCGGCAACGACTCGCGGAAGTCCGCGACGCCGCTCGAGATAGCGGTAAACGAGTTCGAGCCGAGCATCCTCTTCCTCGACCCGCCGGATCACACTCGACTGCGCGCGATCGTCTCGCGCGGCTTCACGCGCGGCACGATCGAGGCGTGGCGGCGACGCACCGAACAGCTCGTCGACCAGCTGCTCGACGAGATCGGGGACGCGCCGCGCTTCGATGTGATGGAGCGCTTCGCGAACCGCCTGCCCACGCTGGTGATCGCCGAGATGCTGGGCGTGCCGGCCGAGGACTACCCGCGCTTCCGCGCATGGTCGGACATCGTCGCGCGCACGATCGAGCCGGTGATGCAGCCGCACGAGCTGCGGGAGGCGCACGTCGCGCGTGACGCCCTGCGCGACTACTTCGCCGAGATCGTGGAGCAACGCCGCCGCGAGCCGCGCGAGGACCTGGTGAGCGTGCTGGTCTCGGCCGAGGAGAACGGCCGGTCGATCGCCCATGAAGAGCTGCTGACGATGCTGATCCTGCTGCTCGTTGCCGGGAACGAGACGACCACCAACCTGATCGGCAACGGGCTGCTTGCGCTGCTCCGGCATCCCGACGAACTCGCGTGGCTGCGAGCGCACCCGGATGAGGCCGAAGCGGCGATCGAGGAACTGCTGCGCTTCGACAGCCCGGTGCAGGTGAACGGTCGTACCGCACTTGTCGACGTCGAAATCGGCGGCAGGTCGATTCGGCGAGGCCAGCCGGTGATCCTGCTGATCGGGTCGGCGAACCGCGATCCGCGCGCCTTCTCCGAGCCCGACCGGCTCGACCTGGCGCGCG
>JBBDXH010000169.1:0-2477 GCA_040902395.1 Dehalococcoidia bacterium | reverse complement strand
ACGGCGACGCCCATCCGCCCGGGCGCGACCGCGACGATGCAGCCGGAGATGCCGCTCTTCGCGGGCAGCCCAACCGTCACGGCGAACTCCCCGGAGGCGTTGTGCATGCCGGCCGTGTACATCACCGAGAGCACATCTCGAGCCGTCCGCTCCGCGATCACCCGCGTTCCGGTGACGGGGTCTCGGCCGTGACCGGCGAGCACGGCGGCCATGCGCGCGAGCCGCGACGCGGTGACGGTCACCGAGCACTGGCGGAAGTAGTAGTCGAGCGCGGCGTCTTCGTCCTGGACGATCCCCGCTCCGCGCAGCAGCGCGGCGATCGCCCGGTTGCGCTCACCCGCTCGCACCTCCCCGGCAAGCATTCGCTCGTCGATCCGCAGCGGCGCGCCGGCGAAGGCCGACAGCGCGTCCTCGGCGCTGCGGGCGTGCGCGCCGTCCGCCGAGAGCAGCGCGGCGATGGCGATCGCGCCGGCGTTCTCCAGCGGATTGAACGGGCGCACCGGATCGAGCTCGAGCTCGATCGCGTCGGAGCGGTTGCCGCTGGGCTCCACGCCGACCAGCGTGTGCACGCGCTCGGCCCCGAGTCGTTCCAGCGCCGCCGCGTAGGCGAACGGGTTCGCCGCCGCCTGGATGGAGAACGGGAGATCGGGCTCGCCGGCGACGTGCATCACCCCCTCCGTCGTACAGACCGCGATCGCGGTGGAGGCGACGTTCGCCTCGGCGAGCGCGGGCGCGTACTGAGCCGGGAGGCGCCGGCCGTAAGAACGACGCCTGCGGACGATGCCGGTCAGCGTGTCCTGCAGCTCCGCCGCAGGGTGAGCGGAGGCGGGGAAGACCGCTCCCTCCGGCCGCGACGTTCGCGTGTTCTCCGCGTCGAACGCGTGCAGCGAGAGTCGCGCGGAGAGCAGGGAGAGCGCCTGGAGGCCGCGCACGCTGGTGCCATGTCCGTCGACGCGTGGCGAGAAGACCGCAATGCCGAAGCGATCGGGGACCACCGCCATCAGTGCGCCGGAGACACCGCTCTTCGCCGGCAGCCCGACGTCGAAGGCGAAGTGCCCGGCAGCGTCGTACATCCCGCAGGTGGACATCACGGATAACGTGTCGCCCGTCACCCAGCGCGGCAGCACGCGCCGGTCGCTCCCCGGTATGCGGCCGCCGGCGGCCAGCATCGCCGACATGCCTGCGAGCCCGCGCACCGTGGTCCGCGTGGAGCACGCCTCGAGGTAGCGGGTGAGGGCGACTGCGGGAGCGACCTCGATCACGCCGAACTCGCAGAGGAGGTGCGCGATCGCCCGGTTGCGGTGCCCGACGGATTGCTCCGAGGCGAAGACGCGCTCGTCGAAGTCGGTCGCCCGACCGCCGGCGAACCGATCCAGCAGCGCCACGACGTCCGCCCGTGCGGTGAGCAGATCGCCCGCGAGCATCCCCGCGATCGCGATCGCGCCCATGTTCACCATCGGGTTGTGCGGACGATGCCGCCCTGCCTCGAGGCCGACGAAGGCGTTGAAGGCCTCGCCCGTGGGCTCCACCCCGACGTGCTGCGTCACCGCGTCGCGTCCGAACTGCGCGAGCGCCGCGGCGTACAGGAAGGGCTTGCACGTCGACTGGAGCGAGAAGCGAGCATCGGTCTCGCCGGCGCCGACGACCTCCCCGTTTACGGTGCAGAGCGCGATGCCGAAGCGATCCGGATCTGCGGAAGCCAGTTCCGGGATGTACTGCGCCGTGTCGCCGCCTCGCACGTCCGCGGTGGCGGCCATCACCTCATCGAGGTGACGCTGGAGCGAGGCGAGGTCGAGGCCGGCCATGCGCAGATCTCCGTGGCCCCGAACCGCGCTCGTCACTCGCAAGCCGTGTCGCGACGCGCGTCCGGCATCTGGCCGAGCGCGAACGCGATGGCGGGCCGCGGCCCGGCCGGGTGCCCGCCGGGTGAGCTCGCGTTCGGGATCGAGGGTAGTGCCGAAGCGCTCGGGTGCATGCGGCGACCGCGCTCGAGAGGATGGCGGTCTCAGCGATCAACGCACCACCCGTTGGACAGGGTGATGACCGGAGGTGTGCGTGGGTCACAACGGGGCAGGAAGAGGAACTGTGGATCAGTGGCGGCGCGGTGAGTCGAGCAGGCTCATCGGTCGGGCTCTACGCTGCCACCCGTCGCGCGTGTGAGGGTGCCTCAGAGCTGCGCTGAGCCATCGGGCGATCGCGGCCATGACCTGCACGGACGGCACCTGAGGGAGCCCGCGCACGACGCCGACCGGGACCGCGCAGGCGGCCCCGCCTCACAGATGGAGACACGATGAGCATGGCCACGAGCACGGACACGCATTCGCCCGCGCTGCACGTCGCAGACCGCCACGATCTGATTCGCGTGCACGGCGCGCGCGTGAACAACCTCAAGGACGTCAGCATCGAGCTCCCGAAGCGCCGGCTGACGGTGTTCACCGGCGTCTCCGGCTCGGGCAAGAGCTCGCTGGTGTTCGGCA
>JBBDXH010000168.1:0-17595 GCA_040902395.1 Dehalococcoidia bacterium | reverse complement strand
CGACGTGGACGCCGCGACGGTCGCGGTGGCGCGCGAGAACGCGCGCCGCAACGGCGTCTCCGCGCTGATCGAAGCGGCCGCCGGCTCGCTCGGCGAGGATTGGCCATGGACCGATCCCGCGACCGACTGCGCGGACGTCGTGGTGGCAAACATCTCGGCGCCCGCCGTGATCGCGCTCATGCCGGCGATGGCGGCGGCCCTGCGCGCCGGCGGCACGCTGATCGCGAGCGGCTTCATCGCGCGCGACGAGCCCGCCGTGTTCGAACGCGCGCGGACGAGCGGCCTCGTCCCGGGCGCCGTTGAGCGCGAGGGCGACTGGTGCTGCCTGATTGCGCACCGGCCGGCTGAACATGCCGCGCCGGCACGTTCGGCCTGACGCTGTGGCGAGCGCGCGACGGTTCTACCTGCCGCCCGATCAGTTCGCGGCGGACCACGCGCTCTGTGAAGGCGACGCGGCGCATCGCCTCGTGGGCGTGCTCCGGCTGCGCGCCGGCGACGCCGTCCACGTGTTCGACGGTTGCGGACACGAGCGCGCGGCGCGCGTCGCGGAAGTGACACCACGGCGGGTGAAGCTCGCGCTGCTCCACGCGATCGCGCCGCTCGCGGAGCCACCGGTGCCCGTGACGCTCGCCTGCGCCTTCCCCCGTGGCAGCCGCGGCGACTGGATCGTGGAGAAGGCGACCGAGCTCGGCGTCAGCCGGATCGTTCCGATCGCGGCCGGGCGCGCGGTGCTCGCGCCCGGAGACGGGCGCATCGAGCGCTGGCGGCGGATCGCGATCGAGGCCGCCGAGCAGTGCGGCCGCGCGGTCGTCCCCGAGATCGGCGGCGACGCGCCGCCCGAAGCCCGCATGCTCGTCGCCGACCCGCGGGCGGCCCCGAACAGGCGGGCCGCGCTCGCCGGCGTGCCGGCGCCGGCGGGCGCCGTCTTCGTGGGGCCGGAGGGCGGCTGGAGCGACGGCGAGCTCGACGCGCTGATCGCCCGCGGCGGAACCACGGTCTCGCTCGGGCCGCGGACGCTGCGCGTCGAGACGGCCGCAATCGTCGCGGTCGCAATCGTGATCGACGCGACCGGCGCCGCCGATGGTGCGTCGTGATGCCGCTGTTTACGGGCCGGCGGCGCCGGGGAGGAAGCTCGTGGTGATCCACTCGACCGGATCGACGTTCACCCCGTAGATCGAAAGCTCCCAGTGGAGATGCGGGCCGGTCGAGAGTCCGGTCGACCCGACCAGTCCGATGGTCTCGCCCGGACGGACAGTCTGATCGACCGCGACGTGGATCGCTGACAGGTGAGAGTAGTGGGTGAGCACGCCGGCGCCGTGGTCGATGATGACGGTGTTGCCGCGGATCGGCATCTCACCGGTCCACGACACCCGCCCGGCAGCCGCCGAGACCACGGGCGTGCCCAGCGCGTTGGCGATATCGGTGCCGCTGTGGAAGCTCCCGGGCGGTCCGCCGTTGATGCGACGTCCCGAGCCGAAGAGCGTCGTGATCGGTCCGGCGAGCGGGCGGGCAAAGCGCCCGTTCCACTTTCGTCCGCGGTCGAAGCGGGAGAACTGCTGCAACCGCAACTCGTACTCGCGCTGCCCGGCCTCCACCGTGAGCACTGACGCCTCTTCTTCGGTCAGCGTCAGGTTCTGGATCGGCCGATCGACCGGCACGACCTCGTAATTCGCTTGCGCGGTCGCGATCACGTTGCCTGCCGGATCGCGCGTGGTGACGGCGAGTGTGGCCGCGCCCACCGTTGCCTGCACCGGCACGCCGACGACGGCCCACAGGTCGTCGCCGTCCAGGGAGAGCGGTAACGACTCGCCACGGAAGGTCAGCGAGCCGTTGTCGGCGCCGAAGGAGCGGACGCTGACGAGCATCGTCTCGCCGACGCCGACGCGGTTCGGGCTGAGCGTGATCACGACCGCGGTCGCCGGCGAGGCGCTTTCCGGTGTGGCTGCCACGTCACCGGCGGCCGCCGCCGGCGCGGTGAGCGCGGGCAGGTCGGCGGCGGTCGCCGTGGGTGAAGGCGTAGCGGTCACTGTGCTGCCCGGCGTGGGCGCGGGCGTGGGCGTGGGCGTGGTCGGCGGCGCCACGGCGGTTGCGGTGACCGTCGGAGCGGACGCGGTGACCGCCGCGACCGATGCGGTGGGGGCGGCGGTCGTCGCGGCGGATGCGCCCGGGGCGATGCGCAGCCGATCGCCCGCCGCACCATCGCCGCGCGACCGGAAGACGATGCCGAGCGCGAGTAAGAGTGCCGTCACGACGATCAGTGCGAGCATCGCTTCGGGCCGAAACAACCATGCCCAACGGCGCCGCGTGGTCATGCGATGATGGTAGGGGCGGTGAGGCGGACGGGCTCGCCGGGGCGAGCAGTCTCGGTCTGACGTGTTGTTATACTCCCCGCGTGCACGCCGATCGGTAGAGGCGATCGGGCGTTGCGCTCCCACCTACCCTGTCGTGAGCAGAACCGTCACGGCGCCGCGTCTCGCGGAGTGCACTGGCGGGCCGGTAGTTTGATCGGGGGCTCCGTGGAGAACGCGAAAGCGGTCGCCGAGCGCATTCTCGACAACGTCGAGCGCGTGATCATTGGCAAGACGGCGGAGGCGCGATTCGCGCTGATCACGCTCCTCTGTGGGGGCCACCTCCTGATTGAGGACGTGCCCGGTGTCGGCAAGACCATGCTTGCCCGCGCGCTGGCGCGCTCCACGGGCGGTCACTTCTCTCGCATCCAGTTCACGCCGGATCTGCTGCCGTCCGACGTCACCGGAATGTCGATCTATCGCCAGGGTACGGGCGACTTCGAGTTCCGCCCCGGACCGATCGTCGCGCAGATCGTGCTCGCCGATGAGGTGAACCGGGCGACGCCGAAGACGCAGTCGGCGCTGCTCGAGGCGATGGAGGAGCGACAGATCACGGTCGACGGCGTGACACACATGCTGCCGTCGCCGTTCATGGTGATGGCGACGCAGAATCCGATTGAGTACGAGGGCACGTTCCCGCTTCCCGAGGCCCAGCTCGACCGCTTCTTCATGCGCGTGCACCTCGGCTACCCCTCTCCGACGGACGAGATCCTGATCATGGACGCGCAGCAGTCCTCACACCCGATCGAGGCGCTGAAAGAGGTGACCTCGCCGGAAGAGGTGCGGGAGCTCCAGCAGGCGGTTCGGGCGATCTACATCGACCCGCTGATCAAGCAGTACATCGTGAGCCTGGTGAACGCGACGCGAAATCACGAGAGCGCCTACCTGGGCGCCTCACCGCGAGGGTCGCTCGCGCTCATGCGCGCGACACAGGCCTACGCGATGCTCGACGGCCGCGACTTCGTGCAGCCGGACGACGTCAAGCTGCTCGCCTACTCCACGCTCGGTCACCGTGTGATCGTCGCCCCGGGTGCGCGCGTGCGAGAGATCGACAGCGCGCAGATCGTCGACGAGTGCATCGAGCGCGTCCCGGTACCCGGCGTGCGCGCGCGCGGCGGCACCGCGTAGTCGCCCCGTGGACCGTCTCATGCGGACAGTCCGTTGGTGGCGTAGCCACCAGCACGTCACGCTGGCCGCGGCGACGGCCGTGGCCTGTGTGCTGATTGGCCTCGCCACGGGCTTCTGGCTGCTCTTCCGCGTGGCGTATGCCGCCGCGATCGCGATCCCGCTGATCTACCTCTGGACGCGTTCGATGGCCAACGGTCTGGAGGTCGAGGTCACGCGCCGTTCGCACCGCGTCACGCAGGGTCAGCACCTCGAGGGGCAGGTGCTCGTGCGGTCGCGTTCCTTCCTCCCCAAGATCTGGCTCGAAGTCGAAGACCCGTCGTCCGTGCCCGGACACAGCTCGCACCGCGTGATCACGCTCGGCTCGCACGGCGTCGCCGCGTGGAGCTATCGCACGCCAACGCGCGTGCGCGGCGTCTACGAACTGGGGCCGCTCACGGTCACCGCAGCCGACCCGTTCGGCTTCTTCCAGTTCACGCGCACGTTCGGCCACGTCACGACCGTGCTCGTCTACCCGAATGCGCCCGAGCTGCCCAACTTCTACATTCCGCCGGCGAACCTTCCCGGCGAGGGTCGCTTCCGCCGGCGCACGCACAACGTCACCCCGAACGTCGCCGGCGTGCGCCCGTACGAGCCGGGCGACTCGTTCAACCGCATCCACTGGCCCGCGACGGCCAGGACCGGCGAGCCGATGGTCAAGCAGTTCGAACTCGATCCCGCGTCGGACATCTGGATCGTGCTCGACCTTCAGCGATCCGAGCACGCCGGTGAGGGCGAGGATGGGAGCGAGGAAGCAGCGGTCCGCATCTGCGCATCGGTCGCGCGCTACTTCGTGAACGCGAACCGCTCGGTCGGGCTGATCTCGTTCGGCAAGGACCTCCGCGTGGACGAACCCGATCGAGGCGCGAACCACTACACACGGCTACTCGAGTCGCTGGCGCTTGCGCGCGCCATCGGCGATGTCCCGCTGAGTCACCTGCTACTCGAAGAGTCGCGTCGCTTCGGCCGCCACACCACCGTGGTGGTCGTCACGCCGTCGGCGAGCGAGGACTGGGCACTCACGATGATGTCCCTTGCCGCACGTGGCGTGAAAGTGGCGGCGGTGCTGCTCGAAGCCGAGACGTTCGGCGCGCGGACGAGCACGCTCGGCGTCTACGGAACACTCACCGCGGCCGGCATCTACACGTACACGGTGAAGCGCGACGACGACATCGGCCGGGTGCTCGCCGCCGGGAGCGAGGGCGTTCCGTCCGCGCTGCTGCGCGCCCAGGGGATTCGCTAGCCGTGGCGCAGATCTCGTGGGACGTGATTTACCGGCCGGCGAGTGCCACTCCGCCATCCGCCGGGCGAGAGTTGCCGGGGCGCCTCGCCTTCCTGGGATCGTGGGAGGCGTGGCTCACACTCGGGCTGCTGATGCTGCTCCAGTTCCCGATCGTGGGCTCGCTCGAGACGACCAACTGGGTCGACGAGATGCCTTCGCTGGTGCTCGCTTCGTTCGTCGGGCTGACCAGCGGCTGGCTGCTCGCCAGCATCCGTGGTCACGCGCTGTGGCTCCACGTCGTCGGCGTCGTCGTTGGGCTCGGGCTCGTGATCGGCGAGGTGCTGGCGACGATGCGCCTTGCCGATCCGCTCGTCGCGAGCGGCTTCACCACGCGCTGGACGGAGATGTGGCTCCGCGTCGGCGAATGGATCAACGCCGCCGTCACCGGGACGACGTCGAACGACCCGTTGCCGTTCGTGCTGATGATGGT
Source organism: Dehalococcoidia bacterium (assembly GCA_040902395.1). GTDB lineage: Bacteria > Chloroflexota > Dehalococcoidia > UBA2979 > UBA2979 > VGNK01. The sequence continues at coordinate 12,371 of JBBDXH010000168.1, read as the reverse complement.
CCTGCTGGTGTGGGCCATCGCCTACGTCTCCGCGTGGGCTGTCGTGCGCTGGCAGAACATCTGGGCCGCGGTCGTGCCCGGCGGATTCGTGCTGCTCACGAACATCTCGTACCTGCCCGGACAGCCGTCGTTCTCGTTCGTGGTCTTCCTGTTCGCGGTCGTGCTCGTGCTCTCGCGCATGCAGTACCTGGGCGTGCTTCGCCGCTGGAATCGCCAGCGCGTGACGCTCCCGGACTTCATCTCGTTCGAGGTGCTCTTCGCCGGAGTGTGGATCGCACTCGTGCTCGTGATCGCCGCGTGGTTGATCCCGACCGCAAACAACTGGGGGCCGGCCGCCGATCGTTGGCATGTGTTCACCGCGCCGGTCACCTCGCGCCTGGACGAGTTTGGCAGGCTCTTCGTGGGGGTCGGGTCGAAGAAGCCACTGCCGGCACACGCGTTCGACGGCGTGTTTCCGCTGCGCGGCCGGTTGGCGCTTTCCGACACCGTGCTCATGGAGGTGACGGCGCCTGCCCCGGTGAACCTGCGGGGCGCCGTGTACGACGAGTACACCGGGAATGGCTGGCGCGTTTCGTCGGCGAGCAGCGTGCCGCTGCTCGGCACGAGCGTGGAGGCCGCCGAGTTCGGCACGCCGGATACGCGCGCGCAGGTGCGGCAAGCCGTGCCCGTCGAAATCACGATCACGGCGGCCGTCCCCGACCGGCGCCTGCTCTCGGCCGGCGAGCCGCTGGCCGCGAGCGTCGAGGCAGACGGCCTGGCGGGCGCGTCGCTGAGCGACCTGATCGCACTGGTGCCGGCCGAACGGCTGCGCGTCGGCGATACCTACACCACGGTCGGTACGGTCTCCGCGGCCGCCGAGCCGACGCTGCTTCAGTCTGGTCGCGGCTATCCGCCGGAGATCGCGGCGCGCTACACACAGCTTCCGCGCGACCTGTCGCCGCGCATCGCACAGCTGGCGCAGCAGATCGCCGGCCCCGCCGAATCGGCGTATGCGGTTGCGCGGCTGGTCGAGCAGCACCTCCGCGATCACTACCCGTTCACGCTCACCATCGAGGATCCGCCCCCGCTGCGTGACAGCCTCGAGCATTTCCTCTTCGACTCACAGGCCGGGTACTTCGACTACCACGCGTCGGCGATGGCGATCCTGCTTCGCACGCAGGGGATCCCGACCCGGGTGGTGACGGGGTTCGTGCTCGACCCGACGGACCTCAACGCCTCCACGAAGGCGTACGAGGTCACCGAGCGTCGTGCGTGGGCGTGGCCGGAGGTGTACTTCGTCGGCCTCGGCTGGGTGGAGTTCAACCCGACGCCGACCCGACCGCCGGCGAGCCGGCCGCTGGATGACTCCGCGCTGCTCGACTCGCTCGCCGGCACCGCGGGTTCGAACCTCACCGATCCCTTCGAGCAGTTGCTGCTCGAGGAGTTGTTGCTGGACAACAGCCAATCGATCGGCCGCCAGGTGCCGACCGGCGCGGCGTCTTCCGGCGGTGTGGGCGACGCGATCGTGCTGGCGGTCGAGGTGGTGATGGCGCTCGCGGCGGCCGCGGTGGTCGCCGGGCTGGTCGCCCGGTTCCTCTGGGAGTGGGCATTCCGCGGTCTTGCCGCGCCGGTGAAGCGATGGGCGAAGATCCAGCGCCTCGCCTCGTGGGCGAACCTCCAGCCGCACAACACGCGTACGCCGCTCGAGACGACGAAGGACCTGGCGATGGTGGTGTCCGAGCCGGCCGCGCTCGAGCGGCTGGCGCGCGCGTTCACGTCCGCCCGTTACGGCGCGGCGAACGTCGAGGAGACCGAGGCGCAGGCGAGCGAGCGCGACGCGGATTACCGGCAGGTGCAGCGCAAGCTGTGGTCCGTCGTGATCCGACGTGTCCTGCGCGTCCGCGGTCGCGGGCGGCCGACCGCGGGTTCGTCGGTGGGCTCAGCGCTCCGGGGCACGCCCGCCGCGCGACGGTAGCTCCTGGAGCGCGTTCGCGCGCCGGGCCAGTTCGAGCACGCGCAGCGCCTCTTCGAGCGTGAGCTCAGGTCCGAGCGCCGCCAGCGCCTCGGCGAGTTCCGCCTGCGCGGCCTCGAGCGCCGATGCCTCCGTCTCCGGTTCGATCGTGCCTCCGCCCGCGCCGCCCGCGCCCGCGGGATCGGTGGCCCCCGGCGGCGTCGCCGCAGCGGCCGATCCGCCGCCCGACGCGCCGGCATCCTGGCCACCGTCCTCGGGCGGCGCGGCGGGCGCGGGCGGTGGCTGGCCCGCACCCGGGTCGGCGGGCGGGCCGGGGTCATCCTCGGACTGACCCGCATCGGGTGGCGGCGGCGGTGGGGGCGGGTTCAGCGCCAGCAGCACGAGTTCGAGGTTCTCCCTGGCGTCCGTGTCGTCCGGCTGCAGCCGCAGCGCGGAGATGTACGCCTCCCGCGCCTCGTCGAGCACGCCGCGGCGGAACGCGTGCGCGCCGGCCGAGTACTGGAGCAGGAAGGCGAGCGCGGGATCTTCGACGACGCGAATGCCGGCTTCCGTGCTGACCGCGGCTTCCTCGTAGCGGCGCAGCTGGTGGAGCGCGTTGCCGAGGTCGTAGAGCACAGCGGGGTCCTCGGGCGCGAGCGTGGAGGCCTCCTGGTACGACGCGAGCGCGGCGTCGTAGCGCTGCTCGTCGTACGCGGCGTTGCCGCGCGTGATCGCGCGGTAGAGCGCGGTGCCGCTGCAGCCGACGAGCACCAGTGCCAGCACGGCGAGCGCCGGGGCGGTGGCCTGCCGCCGCCGCCACGCTCGCCGGCGGCCGCGACCGCGCGTTGCGCCCAACGCTCCATGCGCGAGCAGCAGGACGAGCGCGCCGCCCACGAACCACTGGAAGCGCTCGACGAGGGCGATCTGCGTCTCCTGCGCGAACAGTGACTGGCTCATCCGGCGGAACTCGACCGCCAGGCCGGCGACCGCCTCCACGGTGGTCGCTTCGCCGCCGCTCTCGCTTGCGATGCGCTCGAGCACGCCGGCGTCGGCGCGGCTGATCTCGCCGGCGGTGGCGGCGTGGTCCGTCAGCCGGCCGCCGGCCGCGGTGCCTGCGATCACGGCATACACGCGCACGCCACGCTCCCGCGCGTGTGCGAGCGCCGCGTCGAGCGCGGCCGCGCCGGCGCTCGGATCGACCCGCTCGCCGTCCGAAACGAGCACGATCACCTGCGTCCCTGCGGGCTCGTCGATGTCCAGGAGCGCGAGCGCGGTCTCGATCGCCGCGCCGAGGTCCGAGCCGGGCTGCACGAGCGGCGCCTCGCCCTGCGCGCGCGCGATCAGCTGGCGGATCGCGTCGAGGTCCGTCGTGAGCGGCGCCCGCGCGAGCGCCGATCCGGCGAACGTCACGAGCCCCACGCGATCCTCGGGGAGGTGCTGGAGCAGCGCAGACAGCCCGTCCGCCGCAGCCGCCGAGCGCGTGGGCGCGACGTCCGCCGCCGACATCGAGCGCGAGATGTCGAGCGCGATCGCGACGTCGATGCCGCGGCGCTCGAGCGGAACGTCCGCAGCCCCCCAGCGGGGGCGCGCGATGGCGACGGCGGTCAGCGCGATCACGCCGATCAGCAGCGCGTCGCGCACACGCCGGCGCCGTGCGCCGGGGCCGGTGCGCAGGTCCGCGGGGCCGCCGTAGGCGGTGGCGATCACCCGGTCGTGCCGCGCCGCGAGCCCCATCGCGTACCGCGCGGGCTCGACCGCGAGCAGCGCGACGAGCGCGAGCGGCTGGGCGAAGTCGACGGCGAAGGGGCCGGGCGTCATGGGTACCGCCGAAGCCACGTGGAGCGCAGGCCCAGCTCGAGCGCGAGCAGTGCGAGGGCGGCCGCGATCAGGGGCGGCGCCAGTTCGCGGAAGCTCGTGAAGCTGCGCTCCCCCACGCGCGAGCGTTCGAGATCGCCGATTTCCGCATATGCGGCCGCCAGCTCCTCCTGGGTGCTCGCGTCGAAGTAGCGCCCGCCGGTGGATGAGGCCATCTGGCTGAGCGTGAGCTCGTCGAGCGGCGAGGATCCGCGCCCACCCACGAAGCCGATGGTGTACAGGCGAATGCCCAGCGCCCGGGCGAGCCGCGACGCCGTCAATGGATCGATGTCGCCGGCGTTGTTGTCGCCGTCGGTGAGCAGCACGACGACACGACTGGGCGCCGGCGAGTCGCGGAGCAGGCTCAGCGCCTCGGCCACGCCCAGGCCGATCGCGGTGCCGTCCTCGAGCAGACCGGGCTGGAGCGCCGAGACGCGTCTGAGGATCGCCACGCGGTCGAGCGTGAGGGGCGAGAGCGTCAGCGCGCGCGCCTGGAACACCACGAGCCCCACGCGATCCCCGCGGAGCGTGGTGACGAACTCACCGACCACGGAACGCGCGGCAGAGATGCGCGTCGCGTTCGGGCCGATCACCGTCGTCATCGAGCTGGAGACGTCGACGGTGACGACGACGTCGATCCCTTCCTCGGGCAGCGTCGTCACCGCGAGCCCCTCGCGCGGGCGCGCGACCGCGACGATCAGCAGGGCGACGGCGAGCCAGCGCAGCAGCGTCGGGAGTGCGCGCAGGCGCAGCCGCCAGGTCGGCTGTGCGGCGATCCGCAACGGCGTCGGCTCGGCGAAGACCAGCGCCGGGCCGCGCCGCATGAGCGCCAGCAGCGCAGCCGCGACGACGGCCGCCGGGAGCAGCAGGAGCAGGAGCGGTGTCTCGAAGCTCACGCGCTCACCGCTTCTTCGGGCACGATGGCATGCGGCCGCGACAGTTCGACGATCTCGTAGGCGAGCGTGAGGTCGTGGTCGGCGGACGCGGGGTCGGGGTAGTCATGCGCATAGACGGCGGCATCGCAGCGGTCGAGCAGTCCGCTGACGAGCCGCGCCTGCCAGCGGCCGACGCCGCGCGCGACCATGCGCCGCTCGAGTTCCGCCGTTGTGAGCGCGGTGGCGTTGAAGCCGTAGCGGTCGCGCAGGTACTCGCGAACCGCGAGCGAGAGCGTGCCGTAGAAGTGCTGATAGCGCTCCGAGGCGCTGCGCGTCGGCGTCACCAGCTCGTCGAGCTTGGCGCGTGCCGCCTGCTCGGCGGTCGTGTCGGGCACGACCACCTCCTCTCGGCGTGCACGAGCGCGCCGGCGTTGCCACGCAAGTGCCGCGGCGGCGAGCGCGACGACCAGCACGCTCGCGACGGCGGCGGCGAGGGCCGGGCCCTGCCACGCGGGTGGCGCGCCTGGGACCAGCGCCTGCGGCTTCAGCGGACGGAGCGCGTCGTCACCGGGCGCGCGCACGGTGACGACCGTGAGCGGTGGAGCCGGCACCAGCTGCGTGCCGGTGTCGCCGTTCGCGCGCAGCCAGCCGACCTTCAGCTCGCCGAGGCCGATTGGCCCGAGCGAGAACGGCGCGAGCACGAAGACATAGGTCGTGGTGGCGTTGCTGCCGATCGGATCGAAGCGGCTGTCGGCCGGCTCGGCCGCGACGAAGTCCACCTCGGGCGGGATCGCGGTCGGACGATCGACGGTGATGATCAGGTTCTGGGGATGGCGGACCGTGACGACCAGCCGCACGCGCTGCCCGAGCGCCGGTTCCGGCACGTCATAGCGCGCGCTGATCTCGAGCGACGGCGGCTCCTGCGCGCGCGCCGCGCGCGGGGCGATCGGCGCGCCGGCGGCGATGAACGCGAGCGCGAGCGCGGCGAACACGCCGAAGCGGAGCGTCGGGCGCAGTCCCTTCATCGGCGGCCACGCGCCCGCGCGCGAAAGTACGCGGCCACCGGTGCGAGCAGGTCGCGATCGAGGCGGATGACCACCTCGTCCACGCCCGCGCGCGCGATCTGCTCGCTGCGCCTCGCCGCGCGCGTGCGGGCAGCGGCGGCGTAGCGTTCGCGGACGCCGCGATTCGCGCTGTCGACGAGCAGTCGTGCGCCGCTCTCAGCGTCCTCGACCTCAACCAGGCCCATATCCGGCAGCTCGAGATCCACCGGGTCGACGAGCACGAGCGCGACGACGTCGTGCCGTTGCGCGAGCAGCCGCAACGACCGCGCGTAGCCGTCGTCGAACCAGTCCGAGATCAGGAAGACGACCGAGCGGCGCGGGAGGACACGCTGGAGGTAGTCGGTGGCCGCCGCGATGCGCGTGCCGCCGTGCGCCCTGGTCTGCAGGAGGATGTCGCGCATGATGCGCAGCACGTGTTTCGTACCGTGACGCGGCGGCACGAAGTGCTCGATCCGATCCGAGAACGTCAGCAGTCCCGCGCGATCGTGGTTCTGGACCGCGGCGAAGCCGAGCAACGCGGCCAGTTCGGCCGCCGCCCCCAGGCGGCCGCTCTGCGGCTGCGCGACGCGTTGCGAGGCCGACACGTCGACCGCACAGATCACGGTGAGCTCGCGTTCCTCGACGAACTCCTTCACCCAGGGGGTGCCCGTCCGTGCAGTGACGTTCCAGTCGATCCGGCGCACGTCGTCGCCGACGACGTACTCGCGCGCCTCCGAGAACTCGATGCCGCTGCCGCGGAAGAGGCTGCGGTAGTTGCCGGAGAGCAGAGCAGCGGCGACGTGGCGCGTGCGGATCTCGAGCCGGCGCACGCGCGCGGCAAGCTCCGGGGTGAGCAGCGAGGGCTCGTCGGCATACGCGCGTGCTGCCCGGTCGCGGCGCCGGCGGCGGAGCATCGGCATCTAGGGGATCCCGACGCCCTCCAGCAGGCGCGAGACGATCTCTTCGGAGGTGATCGCCTGGGCCTCGGCCTCGTAGGTGAGCACGATGCGGTGGCGCAGCACGTCGGGTGCGAGCGCCTTCACATCGTCCGGCGTCACGTACGTGCGGCCGCGGAGGAAGGCGTAGGCCTGCGCTCCGCGTGCGAGGAAGACGGCGGCGCGGGGGGACGCCCCGTACTCGATCAACGGTCCGAGCGAGGCGAGCTGGTAGCGCGCCGGCTCGCGCGTCGCCTCGATCAGCCGCACGACGTATTCGCGCAGGCGGTCGTTGACCTCGACGCGGCGCGTGGCGTCCTGGAGGGCGGCGACGTCGGCGACCGTGACCACCGGCGTCACCGCGTCCACCGGCCCGTCCAGCGACTGCGCGAGGATCGCGCGCTCCTCGTCGCGAGAGGGGTAGGTCACGAGGATCTTGAGCATGAAACGATCGAGCTGTGCCTCGGGCAACGGATAGGTGCCTTCCTGCTCGATCGGGTTCTGCGTGGCAAGCACGAGGAACGGCTTCGGCAGCGGGTGCGAGATGCCGCCGATCGAAACCTGGCGCTCCTGCATCGCTTCGAGCAGCGCGGACTGGACCTTCGCCGGCGCGCGGTTGATCTCGTCGGCGAGCACGACGTTCGCGAAGATCGGTCCGCGGCGCACCGTGAACTCGCCGTCGCGGGGGTTGAAGATCAGCGTGCCTGTGACGTCGGCCGGAAGCAGGTCTGGCGTGAACTGAATGCGGGCGAACGTGCACTCGATCGCGGCGGCGAGCGTCGACACGGTGAGCGTCTTCGCGAGCCCGGGAACGCCTTCGATCAGCGCGTGGTTCCCCGTGAGCAGCGAGACCAGTACACGGTCGACGAACGCGTCCTGACCGACCACGACGCGGGCGATTTCCCGCCGGATCGCGGCGACGGACACGTGCAACGCTTCCGCGGGCGCGGTGGGGTCGGGGAGCTGAGTCATGCGGCCCTCATCCGCTGGGGTGGGGACGATCAGTCTACGGGGAACGCGAGCGCGGATGTGAGCGGCGGGTGTTCCGCGGGCGAGGACGGCTCAGCCGCCGTGCGCGGCGCCGCGTCGGCGCTGAGTGAGACGAGGGTGGGGGCGCGACGTGGGTGCGTCGCGGCCGGCTATGCCCCGCCGGCGGCGGCGTAGCCGGGGGCGACCTGCGTGGCGCCGACTTCGCGCGCCTCGCCCAGCACGCCGAGCAGCGCGCAGAGCTCCGGCACGGCTCGCTCGAGCTGTGCGTACGCGATGGCGCCGCGCTCGAGGCGCACGATCGAGCCGTCGCGGCGCTGCACGGAGAACTCCACCGGCAGCTCGGCGCCGGCCGATCGATCGAGCACTGCGCAGATGCGCCGCAGGCGCCGCAGGTCCGCGCCTTCGTCTGTGGTCTCCTCCATGCGCACGCGCAACCGGTGCGGCCCGGCCGCGTCGGCCGGGAGCGCGGGTGGGCCCGGGTCGGGCTGCTCGATGCGCGCATCGGTGCCGCCGACTGTGCGCAGGCCGCCGCGCGGACCGCCCGGGCCGGGCCCGGGCGACGGAGCGTCGGGGCGCGGGCCGCCGTTGCCGTTCGATGGGGTGTCGTTCTGCCACCCGCTGCGGCGCGGCGTGCGCATTCCGAGCCGGAAGCGCGCGGGCTGGAAGTCGATCAGCGTGCCGCGGTCATAGTCGTAGGCGACGAGCTCCTGTACGCCGACGGTGAGCCGGGCGCCGCGCGAGCGGACGTCGACTTTCGCCATGAGCACCGTGCCCTCGAACAGCAGTGGTCGGTGCTGTTCGTAGGCGTCCGGCCAGACCGTGAGCTCCGCCTGCCCGGTCAGATCCTCGATCGTGACCGCGACGAACGGCTTGCCCTGGCGCGTGCTGAGCGAGCGCACGCCGACGACGGTGCCGGCGATGATCGCGTCCTGCCCGGCGAGTTCCTCGGTCAGCTCGGCGGACTGCACCGTGACGTACTGCGCGAGGTTGGCGGCGGCACGTTTGAACGGATGCTCGGAGACGTACGTCCCGAGCAATTCCTTCTCCCACGCCAGCAACTGGCCCTGCGGCACGTCCATCTCCTGGAGCTCGAGGCCGGGGAGCGGCGTGTCCACCTCCGTGCCGAAGAGGTCGAACATGCTCGATTGGCCCGTCTCGCGCAGGCGCTGCTCCTGCTGCGCGAGCGAGAGCACGCGGTCGATCCCCCCGATCAGGGCGCCGCGGTCGCCGAGCGCGTCCAACGCGCCGGCCTTCGCCAGCGAGTCGAGCACGCGCCTGTTGACGTCGCGCGGGTTGATGCGGCGAGCGAAGTCTTCGATCGAGGCGAACGGGCCGTCCGCCGCGCGCGCCTCGATCAGCGTGCTGATCCCGCCGGCGCCGACGTTCTTGATCTGCGCGAGGCCGAAGCGGATCGCCTCTGACCCGTCCGCGCCGCGCTCGATGCTGAAGTTCGCCTGCGACGCGTTCACGTCCGGCGGCAGCACCGGCACACGGAGGCGCGAGCATTCCGCGATCGCGGCGGCGATGCGGTCCTGCGATCCGCCGGCCGCCATCAGCACGGCGGCCATGTACTCGCTCGTGTAGTGCGCCTTCAGGTAGGCCGTCTGCCAGGCGATGACGGCGTACGAGAACGCGTGCGCCTTGTTGAACGCGTAGCCGGCGAACGGCTCGATCAGATCGAACACCTTCTCGGCCGTCTTCTGGTCGTAGCCCTTCGCCCGTGCCCCCGCGATGAAGCCCTCGCGCTCCTGCAACATGACGGACGCGATCTTCTTGCCCATCGCCTTGCGCATGACGTCCGCCTGGCCGAGCGAGTAGCCGGCAAACAGCCGCGCGATCAGGAGCACCTGGTCCTGCGTGGTGATCACGCCGTACGTCTCGTCGAGCACCTCGGCCAGGTCGGGGTGGGGGTACACGGGCTCGGCGCGCCCGTGTTTGACGTCGATGTACTGCGGGATGTGCTCCATCGGTCCCGGTCGAAAGAGCGCGATCATCGCGGCCAGTTCGCGAATGTTCTCGGGGCGCAGCTCCATGACGTAGCGGCGCATGCCCGAGCCTTCCAGCTGGAACACGCCGAACGTCTCGCCCGCGGCAAGCAGCTCGCCCGTGGCGCGATCGCCGTCCGGGAGCGCCATGAGGTCGAGCACCTCGCCGCGCTCGTCGCGGATCAGCTCGACCGCGCGGCCGAGGATCGTGAGGTTGGTCAGGCCGAGGAAGTCGAGCTTGAGCAGCCCGATCTTCTCGATGTCGCCCATCGGGTACTGCGTGGTCGGGAGCGCGTCCTCGTCGCCCTTCTGCGAAGTCGCGCGCTGGAGCGGCACGACGTCGGTGAGCGGATCGCGCGAGATCACGATGCCGGCGGCATGCGTGCTCGCGTGCCGCGCGACGCCCTCGAGCGTGCGCGCCGTATCGACGAGGTCGCGCACGTTCGGTTCGGCCTCGTACGCCGCCTGCAGGTCCGTGGACTGCTCGAGCGCCTGGTCGATCGTGATGTGCAGCGCGTCCGGCACCATGCGCGCGATGCGATCGCCGTCGCCGTAGGGCAGGCCGAGCGCGCGCGCGGTGTCGCGCAACGCGGCCTTCGCACCGAGCGTCCCGAAGGTGCAGATCTGCGCGACGCGATCGCGGCCGTAGCGCTCGGCGGCGTAGCGGATCACCTCCTCGCGCCGGTCGTCGGCGAAGTCGAAGTCGACATCCGGCATGGAGAGGCGCTCGGGATTGAGAAAGCGTTCGAACACCAGCCCGTACTGGAGCGGTTCGATGTCCGTCACGCCGAGGCAGTAGAGGATGATCGATGCAGCGGCGGAGCCGCGCACGCCTGTGAAGATCCCCTGGCTGCGCGCGAAGTGTGCGATGTCGCGCACGATCAGCATGTACTCGTCGAAGCCGGTCTGCCCGACCACGTCGAGCTCGTAACGCAGGCGCTCGCGGTGCACGTCGCCAGGCCGGTCGTAGCGACGCTCGAGGCCCTCCTCGGCGAGGCGGCGGAGGTGCTCCGCCGCGGTCATGCCGGGCGGCACGCCGGGGTCGGGGAGCTGCGTGCGGCCGAATTCGAGCTCGATGTTCACGGACTCGGCGATACGCACAGTGTTGTCGGCGGCCTCCGGCAGCTCGGGGAAGAGCGCGCGCATCTCGGCCTCGGACTTGAGGTAGAAGGAATCACCGTCCAGCTTGAAGCGGTTCTCGTCGTGCATCGTGCTGTTGGTGCCGATGCACAGCAGCACGTCGTGACCGCGATGCTGCTCGGGCGACGTGTAATGCGAGTCGTTCGTGACGACGAGCGGCAGGTCCATCGCGCGCGCGAGCGCGACGAGCCGGGGGTTGTGCTCGCTGAACTGCGCCTGCCCGTGCTCCTGGAGCTCGACGTAGTAGCGGTCCTTGAACACGTCGGCGTACCAGCCTGCCACCTGGCGGGCGTCCTCGTCGCGCCCCTCGCGCAGCGCGAGCATCACCTCGCCCGACGGGCACGCCGACAGCGCAATCAGGCCGGCGCTGTGCTGTTCGAGCAGCGCGCGGTCCACGCGGGGGCGGTAGTAGAAGCCCTCGAGGTGCGAGGCGCTCGTGAGCTTCATCAGGTTCCGGTACCCCTCGACGTTCTGCGCGAGCAGCGTGAGGTGATACGGCCAGCGCGACTTCTGGTCCTTGTCGAAGCGGCTGCCGGGGGCGACGTACGCTTCGAGGCCGATGATCGGCTTCACGCCGTTCGCGCGCGCCGCCTCGTAGAACTGGATCGCTCCATACATCGCGCCGTGATCGGTGATCGCGAGCGCGTTCTGCCCGAGGTCACGGGCGCGCGCCACCAGTTCGGGGATCTTGGAGAGCCCGTCCAGGAGCGAGAACTCGGAGTGCGTGTGCAGGTGGGAAAACATGCGCCGACCGAGAATCCAGGCTGCGAGCGATCGCTCTCCGTGCTCCGCGTTCGGAGCATCTGCTTATGCCGGTACGCGAACGGACGTACGAAACGCCAACCGCCCCACCCTAGCACAGGTCACGACCGCGCCGCACCCGCAACCTCGTCGGGCGAACGGTCCAGTTCGAACGCCGCATGAAGTGCGCGTACGGCGTCCGCCACGCCGTCCGCGGAGACGACGCACGTGATGCGGATGTCCGAAGTGCTGATCATGTCGATGTTGATGCCGTGATCGAACAGCGTGCGGAACATGCGCGCGGCGTAACCCGGTGCGCTGGCCATGCCGGTGCCGATCACGGACACGGTGCCGAGGTCGCGCTCAGAGACCACGTCGCGCGCGCCGATTTCGCGGGCCACGCGGTTCACCACTGCGAGCGCAGCGTCGTAGTCGCCGGGATCGACGGTGAAGGTGAGGTCGGTGAGGTCCTCGACGCTCGCGTTCTGAACGATGGTGTCGACAGAGACGTTGGCTTCGGCCAGCGGCTCGAAGATGGTCGCCGCGATGCCGGGCCGGTCGGGCACTCCGCGCACCGTCACCTTCGACACGTGCGCCTGGTGTGCGATCCCGCGGACCTTGTTCCCGAGTTCCATGGTCGTCTCCCTGTGGATGAGCGTACCGGGCGCGGACGAGTCGAAGCTGCTCTTGACGAGGATTTCGACGCCGTACAGCGAGCCGAGCTCAACCGCCCGCGCGTGCATGACGCGCGCACCCGTGGTGGCCATCTCGAGCATCTCCTCGTAGCCGATGTCGAGCAGCGGGCGTGCGTCCGGGCAGATGCGCGGATCGGCCGTGAACACACCGGCGACGTCCGTGTAGATCTCGCACGTGTCGGC
>JBBDXH010000167.1:4252-17645 GCA_040902395.1 Dehalococcoidia bacterium | reverse complement strand
CCCCGACGGTGCGCGGCGCGCGCCGCACGGTCGGCATCGGCAGGCTCGGGCGCGGCGCGGTGCGCGCGGGACGCAGCGGGTATCCGGGCGCCGCGCGCTCGTCACCCGCGTCGAGCGCGACGCGGCGCCCTTCCGGCTCGTCCGCGGCGATCAGCGGCGCCGGGGGCGGCTGCTCGTCGTAGTCGAGATCCGCAATGAGCACCGCCGTCATGTCGGGTACGCGGCGCGTGCGCAGAAAGAGCTCGGGGAGCGCGCGCTCGGGTCCGGCGGCGAGCGCGCTGCCGATCGCGGCAGGCGGCACTTCGCGCTCGACCGCGCTCGTCAGCAGCAGGAGCCGGCGGTCGGCGAGGGCGAAGGCCGTGAAGTGGGGCTCGATCGGCTCGGGTCCGCCCAGCGCACGCGCGGCTGCGGTGCCCTCGGTGGCGAGGCGTCGCAGCCCGCCCGGCCCGTACTCGTACACCACGCCCGGTCCCACCTGCGCGATCGTCGCCGCCCCGTCGCGCACCGCGACGCAGGTGATGCCGACGGCCACGCGATGTTCGCGCAGCGAGCGGCGGTTCCACTCGGCGAGGTTCGCGTGCGCCTGCTCGAGCGCGCGCAGCAGGCCGCCGGTGATCGAGAGCGACTCGCGGCCGAAGAGCGCGGCGACGGCCTCAGCCACCTCGGCGCAGAACTCGCCCGAGCGCTCGTCCACGGGTTCCGCCAGCACGAGCACGCGCACCTGCTCGTCCTCGCGCGTGCGCAACCGATCGATGAGCCAGGGACCGTGCTCGCGCACCTCCCCGCCCACCATCGCGTAGCGGCCGACCCAGACGCTCACCGCTGCCGGGGTCCGTAAGCGCTCACGCGCCGGCGTGCCGTGTCATGGAGCGGTCCCCTAGCCGTGGGTTCGCAGTGGGCGGGGCGGAAGCGACCGCGGCGCCGGCGCGCAGTGCGAGCGGTCCTCAACAGCTGGCGCTGGGCGGCGAGGGCTCGACATCGGCGTGTCCGGTCGCCCCCGCGGTGCGTCAGTGTAGGCGGTGACACGCGCGACCGGAACTGAGCGCGGATGCCGGCCGTGGGCCGACGGATGGAACGCAGGCGGCGCAGTCCGTCCGTGTGCGCGACTAGTGCGCCGCCGGCGCCGCGGGCGGCTGCTGCTCGTGCGGCGAACGGCCCGCGGGGAGCATGCGATAGGTGCACACGTCGTCTCCGCGCATCTGGCAGCACGTGAGCTCGGCGTGCATGCCCGTGAGCTCGGTGATGAAGGCCACGTCCACGGCGCACGTCGCGGGATCCTGCCGCGCGACCTCGAGGTACGGGCAGGTGCGCTCGTGCAGCAGGAATGCGCCGTCGCCGTCGCGCTCCCAGTCGGCGATCAGGTCCCAGTCGCGGAGCACGGAGCACGCCCCCTCCACACGCTCCGCCGGACCGAGGCCGTCGAGCGCGTCGAGATGCGGCGCGGCGAGCGGCCGGGCTGCGCGGCCGAGGAGCGCGGCGAAGGCGGAGGAATCGAGCGTCTCGTGGGCAGCGGTGAGCAACGCGCCGGCGAGACGGTCGTATGCCTTCGGGTAGAGCGTTTCTCCCGGCCCGGTCAGCGAATAGGCCAGTGCCGGCCGGCCGACCTTGCCTCGCAGCTCGCGGCTGGCGATGTAGCCCTCGCGCGCCAGCACGGTGAGGTGCTGCCGCACGCCGGTCGAGGTCAGGCCAAGGTGCCCCGCGAGATCGCGCACGTTGGCTTCGCCCGCCATGCGCAGGTGATCGAGGATCTGCTGACGGGTTGCCTGCATCGACGCCGCTCCGTTTGGCGTGCAGTGGAGCGGCCATCATAGCCCGGCGCCCCGGGGGCGCGGCCGGGCTGTCTGCAGGAGGGACGGTACGCATGGGAGCCGCTCGGCTAGGATGCGAGCAGAGGCACGACCATGACCGACGACCCGCTGCAGCACCGCGCGTTCGCGGACGCGATCGTGGATCGCGCGGCCACGCAGCTGCGCGCGCTGCTGGTGCGCCTCGCGCGCGAGGCGCAGCCGTTCCCGCCGTTCCCCGGCGCGATGTTCGTCTACGGCATCGAGGTGGAGCCTCCACCGGGCTCCGCGCACGGCTGTGTGATCGTCATGGACGACGGCGATCTCTACGAGCTGCAGGTGGGGCTCGACGAAGACGCGGTTGCGCGCGGCGGCGATCGCGTGGCGATGCGTCACGAGGCGAACGTCAGGCTCGAGCTGCCGCCCGACGAGTACGTGCTGTTCGCTCACCGCGCCGCGCTCGCGCTGGTCGATCACCTCGAGACGCGCGCCGGCGGGGCGGTATGAGCTGGGCGCGCTTTGCCGCCGACGAGGGTCGCCTCGCCGAGTTCCTGCGTGAGCGCTTGCACGGCCGCATCGCCTATCTGGCCACGATCGCGCCCGGCGGGGCGCCGCGTGTGCACCCGGTCACACCCGTGATCGACGGTCGCAGGCTGCTCGTCTTCATGGAGCCGTCGTCGCCGAAGGGGCGCGACCTCCAGCGCGACAGTCGTTACGCGCTGCATTGCGGCGTCGAGGACGCGCGCGGCGGTGGCGGCGAGGTGCTCGTGCGCGGGCGCGGCGCGGTGCGGCCGCCGTCTGACGATGCCGCATCCGCGGGCGACGCCCCCGACCGGCCGGCGTCGCGCTACGTTACGTTCGAGCTGAGCGTGGATGAGATCATCGTGACGCGCGCCGGCTCGGAGGGACCGCGTCACACCCGCTGGCGCGCCCCGCGCTCGTCGCCGCCGGCCGATTCGCCGGGCGCGGCGCCGTCACGCTAGGCGCGCGTCCGCACGGAAGTCGCCGGACCTGCCGCCGGACTTCGCCACGAGCCGCACGTCGGTGATGCGCATCGTGCGCTCCACCGCCTTGCACATGTCGTAGATCGTCAGCGCCGCGACCGACGCTGCCGTCAGCGCCTCCATCTCGACGCCGGTCTGCGCGGTGGTACGCACCGTCGCTTCGATCTCGACGGCGTCGCCACGCTCGGCCGGTGCCAGCCGGACCTCGATGCCCGAGATCGGCAGCGGATGGCAGAGCGGGATCAGCTCGTGCGTGCGCTTCGCGGCCATGATCGCGGCGATACGCGCGGTGGCGAAGACGTCGCCCTTCGGGATGCGCCCCTCGACGATCAGCGCGAGCGTCTCCGGTCGCATCTCGACGCGCCCGCGCGCGGTCGCCTCGCGTGCCGTCACCGCTTTCGCGGAGACGTCGACCATGCGTGCGTGTCCCTCGCTGTCGAGGTGCGAGAGCGCGCCGGCGCTCTCGGGCGGTTCGTGCTGCGCGTCGGCCACCGCTCCGGTCCTCAGCCGCCGATGTACGACATCTCGACCTTGCGCAGGCCGATGGTGTCGTCGGAGCGGATCTCCGAGTAACGGTCCTCGCGGGCGCGCCAGACCTGCGCGATCTGGTCGAGCAGCGCGTCGTCTTCGACACCGCTGCGCATGGTGGCGCGCAGGTCGAAGCCCTCGCTCGCGAACAGGCAGGTGTAGAGCTTGCCGTCCGCGGAGATGCGCGCGCGCGTGCACGTGGAGCAGAAGGGCTGCGTGACGGACGTGATGAAACCGAGCTCACCGGCGCCGTCGCGGTAGCGGTAACGCTGTGCCACCTCGCCGGTGTAGTTCGGGTCGAGCGGTTCGAGCGGGAACTCCGCGTCGATGCGCCGCGCCAGCTCAGACGCTGGGACCACCTCATCCAGGCGCCAGCCGTTCGTGCTGCCTACGTCCATGAACTCGATGAAGCGCAGGATGTGCCCGCTGCCCCGGAAGTGCCTGGCGAGCTCGACCAGCGTGTGGTCGTTGACGCCGCGGCGCACGACCGCGTTCACCTTGACCGGACCGAGACCGGCACGCGCGGCGGCCGCGATCCCCTCGAGCACGAGCGCCACGGGGAAGTCCATGTCGTTCATGCGCCGGAAGACCGCATCGTCGAGCGAGTCCAGCGAGACCGTCACGCGGTCCAGTCCGGCCTCGACGAGCGGTTGCGCGAGCGACTTGAGCAGCGTGCCGTTCGTGGTCATCGTCAGCTCGAGTCCGTCGATCTGCTTGAGCATGCCCACGAGCGTCGGGAGCTGAGCGCGCAGCGTGGGCTCGCCGCCGGTGAGCCGCAGCTTGCGCACGCCGAGGTCGCGGAAGATCCGCGCGAGCCGCGTGATCTCCTCGAAGGAGAGCACCTGGTCTCGCGGCAGAAACGCGAAGTCCGGCCCGAATACCTCGCGCGGCATGCAGTACTGGCAGCGGAAGTTGCAGCGATCCGTGACGGACACCCGCAGGTCATGCAGCGGACGTCCGAGGCGGTCACTGACGGGATCGTCGTCGAAGTCGAGATGGGCCATGAGCCGAGTGTATGTGCCGGCGCCTCGTCTTGCACGGCCGTGCGCATCGCTCCACGCGCCGCCGCACGAAGCCCGCGTCAGCGCAGGCGGCGGAGCGCTTCGGCGAGCGCGCGCACGGCGAGAGCGCGATGGCTGATCTGCTGCTTCTCGGCGCCCAGCTGTGCGACCGTTCGGCCGTCCGCCAGCTCGAACACGGGGTCGTAGCCGAAGCCGCTCGCTCCGCGCGGCGCCGGTGCGATGCGACCATCGAGCACGCCCTCGCGCACGACGGCGGCGTTGCCCGGCAGAGCGAGCGCGACGGCGCAGCGGAAGCGCGCGCCGCGGCGCGCGGGTGGTACGCCGGCGAGTGTCGCGAGCAGGTGGTCGCAGCGGCCGGCGTCGTCGAGTGCGGCCCCGCCGAAGCGCGCGGAGAGCACGCCCGGCGCGCCGTGCAGCGCGTCGACCTCGAGGCCGGAGTCGTCGGCGAGCGCCGCCAGGCCGGTCGCGCGCGCGTACGCGACGCCCTTGGCGACCGCGTTCTCCAGGTACGAACGCCCGCACTCGATCACGGTCGGCGCCGGGATGCCGAGCTCGCCGGCGGTCACCGCTTCCCAGCCGCTGCCCGCGAGCAGCTCGCGCAGTTCGCGCACCTTGCCGGCGTTCCCGGTGGCGAGCGCTGGCCGTCGCGCGCCGGACCGGGCCATCACCGGAGCCCCGCGATCGCGTCGTCGGGAAGCACGTGCTTCAGCGCCTCGCGCTTGCTGAGGCCGCTCAGCCGGTCGGAGTGGGCCCGGACGTAGCGCAGGACCTCGTCGGGCTCGACACGCGCGTATGTGCGGAGCGCCCAGCCGATCGCCTTGCACACGAAGAACTCGCGCCCGAACTGCGAGCCCTCGAGGTTCGGCGCGATGCAGTCATAGAGCAGCGCGCGGTCCGTCTTCGTCCGGAAGCGCAGCTGGCAGAGCATCGCGGCGCGGCGCTTCCAGAGCACGGGGTCCGTCGCCCACGCGCGCATGATCCCCGGCATGACGGTCGGCTCGAGCTCGAGCAGCGCGCCGAGCCGGCGTGAGGCAATGGTGTCCACGTAATCCCACCACGCGCCGGTGACGATCCACTCTTCGTACACCGGGAGCGCCGCGAGATCCTCGAAGCGGCGATAGCGCCGCTCATCCGCGAGGGCGATCGCGCCGTAGCGCTCCTCCCGCCGCTCGGCGGTCCGCCACAGCGTGAGCATCGCCGCCCGCCAGCTGGCCGCGTCGGCGAGGGGGTGCGCGGCGAAGACCGCGCGGAAGATCCGCCCCTGGGCCGGCGACGGCACACCCCAGTACGGCATCGCCGACTTCATGTAGGCCTGCATGCGGGGTGCGCGCGCTGCATCCGCCTCCGCGCGCAGGCCCGCGCGCAGCGCGCGGATGAGCGCGTCGCCGTCCGTTCCCGGATCGGGGGTTTCGCCGTCGCGGTGGGCGCGGTCGCGCGTCATGACGCTCGTGGCCGCGGCTACATCTCCGCCCAGCGGTTGTTCATCTTCGCGGCGACCGCAGGCATCGTCGTGTATTCCATCTCGTCCAGCGGCAGGCGGTGCGGCTCGAACGGACCGTGCTTGCGCAGCTGGTCGGCCACGTTGTTCGCCTCCTGGCGCACATTGTCGAACGACGGGTCGTCAAACATGTCGCGCGGTCCGATCAGCTTGCCGTCGGCGATCTGGAAGCCGAGCGCGACGAGTCGCGGCGGGCCGTCGAAACGCGCCGGATGCGCGTCGCCGAGCGAGACCGGCATCAGCGGACCATAGTGCGAGCCGCGCATGAAGCCCTCGACGATCCATGCGGTGGTGAACGGCTCGAGCACCTCGCCGACGGCGGGGAACGCGCCCTGGCAGCGCACGATCGCCGCCGGGTCGTCCTTGCCCACGTAACGCCCGGCGATCAGCGAGAGCTTGTCGGTGGAGGAGACCGAGGCGATCTCGCCGGTGGCGCGGTTCATCACGCGCTTGATCGCGTAGCGGGCCGGCGAGCCGATGAAGACGAGCAGGTCGTAGAGCTCCTCCGGGCAGTTGAGGACGATCTTCTTGTGCTCCTTCACGTCGTGGACCTCGAATGAGAAGCCGGTGTGCAACGGCTCCGCGATCACGAGTCCCGCCGTGTTGAAGGGGTCCGCGAACATCTTGTAGAAGGGCAGGTTGAACGCACCGGCGGAGGTCTTGTCTGCCATGAACACGATCACGGGCTCGGACGGGCGCTCTTCGTACTCGAGTTCCGCCGAGCCCGGGCCGGCGCCTTTGATGTTGCCCGAGAACGCGTCGACGAGCAGATCCTGGCCGGCGCCGTAGAGGTGGAGCTTCTTCGCGACCTCGGTGCCGGCGACGAAGAGGTCCCATGCGAAGTGGTGCACGACTTCCGCGTCCTGGCCGTGATCGTGCGACATGATCAGAAAGAGGTCATCGCCGCAGGAGTGCGCCTGGGCGTCGATCAGCAGGCCGCTCTCCACCGCGCCGCGTAGCCGCTCGCGTCCGAGCTCCTGGATCTCCGGGTGCATCGCGGAGTGCCCGACGAACCCGCCGATGTCCGCCTTGATCACGCTCAACGTGCGAGGCATGAACCCCTCCAACGGTCGGTCGCGAACGCGGCTGGGCGTCGTGCGCGGTATGCGGTTGCGAGTGCGAGCGGGTGACCGGCCCACGGTCGACGTGAACCCGCCTCGGTGTCAGACGCGTCAGCTGTGACGCGCGCGTCGACCCGGCGACGGAATGCTATTCGCGCGCCGGGAGGACGGTCAAACCGCGGCGGGACGTGCTCGCCGGATCGCGCGCCGCGTCAGCCGGTGCTCGGCGCGAGCGGTCCTTCGGGCAGACCGAGCCGCTGATGGAGCGCGGCGAACGTGGCCTGTGCGAGCGGGCGCGTCTGCGCCTGGATCGTCCAGTCGAGATGGCGCGAGCGCGCCATGAACTCGTCCAGCTCGCGGAGCATCCGTTCGCCCCGTATGCGCTCGTGTTCGTGGTCGATCGCGCGGAAGCCCTGGAGCTTGCGCGGCCCCTCGCGGCCGCCTTCGGAGATGTACCAGTCGCGGAACGCCACGCCGCAGCCGGCGGCGAACATCATCGCCCCGAGCGGCGTGGCCACCGGCGGCACCCGCGCCGCGAGCGCGAGCGCCGTCGACCGACGGGCCGGCGAGTCGTATTCCATCATCAGGTGACCGCCGGCCGGGACTTGAGCGCCCAGCGCGCCCACGATGCGCAGGTCGATGGCCTCGGGGATCTCCAGCTCGCGTCCGTCCTCGAGCTCGGGCGTGCCGTCGTAGTCGGTCACTTCGATCCAGTTGAAGCCGGGGTACGGGCCGCGGTTGTACAGCCCGCGCAGGATCGGGGCGGCGGTGCGGCCGAGTCCCTCGGCCGTCAGGAACGCCTGGAAATACCGCGCGCCGACGTGATTCTTCGGGCCGATCTCGACGGCCAGCCGGACGCCGCGGCCGATCTCCGTCTCGGCCACCGGCGCGAGCACGCTGTCCGGTAGCTCTGCGACCGGCAGCCAGGGCGTGCGCGTGCGGGGTGCCGTGGGCGACATGGCGCGCAGGCTAGCAAACCGGGTGTCCGCGGTCCCCCCGGCTGCCGTCGCGCGCACCGCAAGGCACGCGCCTACACTCCCGCGCGTGACCGCCGCGCCGCCCGACGCCGAGCTCCACGCGTATATCGAGGCCGTCCGCCGCCTGATGGCGCGCGGTGGCTACGAGCGTTCGGGCGACCCCGCCGACGCGCGCCGGTGGGGGCTCGCACACGTCCGCGCCTGGCTCGACGCGCACGGCAGCCCGGATGCCCGTCCGACCGTGCACGTTGCCGGCACGAAGGGCAAGGGCTCGACCGCCGCGATGGTTGAGGCGATCCTGCGTGCCCAGGGCGCACACACGCTGCTGTTGACCTCGCCCGACCTCCACCAGAAACGCGAGCGCATCGCCATCGACGGCGCGGCCATCGGACATGGACGCTTCGCCGCCCTTGCGGAGCGTGTGCTGTCCGACGAGCAGACGGCCGCGTGGTCGCTCTTCGAAGTGGTGACGATCATGGGCTGGCTCGCCGGCGCAGAGGCGGGCTGTGAGTGGCATGTGCTCGAGGTGGGCCTCGGCGGCCGGCTCGACACGACGAACGCGGTGCGCGAGAAGGCGGTCGCCGTGATCACGCCGATCGACCTGGAGCACACCGCGATCCTGGGCGACACGATCGCGCTGATCGCGGCCGAGAAAGCCGGGATCATCACGGGACCGTGCGACGTGGTCGTCGCTCCGCTGCGCGCCTCGGCGCTCGACGTCGTTCGCGCGCGCGCGCAGGAAATGGGCGCGACGCTGCATGAGGTCGCCATCGAGTGTGCAATCCGGCGCGACGCGCACAACCTCGACGGGCAGGAGCTCTCCCTGCGCACGTTGCTGCGCACGTATCGCAGGATGAAGCTGCCGCTCGTGGGCGCGCACCAGTCGGAGAACGCGGCGACGGCGGTGCTCGCGGCGGAGCGCGCGATCGCATCGCTCGGCGGCGAGATCGACGAGGCGGCCGTGCGCGAGGGCCTCGCGTCCGTGCGCTGTCCCGGGCGCTTCGAGGTCGTGCGCCGGCGCCCGCTGACGGTGCTCGACGGGGCGCACACGCCGCTCGCCGCGCGCCGGTTGCGGCAGGCGCTGGACGCCGTCGGCGTGCCCGGGCGGCGGGTGTTCGTGCTCGGCATGCTCGCGGGCAAGGACGTGGAGCGCTTCACGCAGGAGTTGATCGGCGAGCAGGACGAAGTGATCGTCGCGACCCCGCAGTCCGAGCGCGCCGCGGATCCGGGCGAGCTCGTGCGCGCGCTGCAGGCGACGGGCGTGCTCGCTCAGCGCGCGCCCGACGTCGCGAGCGCGCTCGAGCGTGCGCTCGCCCTGGCCGGAGAACGGCGCGCCGTGATCGTGACCGGCAGCCTCTACACCGTCGCGGAGGCGCGCGAGGAGCTGCTCGGCGTCGTCGGCGATCGTGCGTTCGGCCTGCGCTAGCATGGTGCGTCCGGTCACCTGCGGCGCGGGGCCCTCGCGCGGATCGTGGTTGCGCTGCGCACCGCAGCGAGCCCGCGATGCGCGATCCGGAGCGGGACGAGGCGATGACGGCGAACAGTCGACGACGAGTCGTGGTCACGGGTATGGGCGCGCTCACGCCCCTCGGCAACGATCTCGAGCGATTCTGGGCCGGGGCCGTCGCCGGGCGATCCGGGCTCGGCCGCCTCACGCTGGTCGATCCGACCGACTACCCGTGCCAGGTCGGCGGCGAGGTACGCGACTTCGACCCGACCGAGTTCATGGACCGCAAGGTCGCGCGACGGATGGCGCGCTTCTCCCAGTTCGCCGTGGCGACCGCGCAGCAGGCGCTCGCGCAGGCGGGACTCGACCTCGACGCGGTCGATCGCACACGCGTCGGCGTGCTGATCGGGAACGGCGGCGGGGGCTTCCCGAACACGGATGAGGCGATGCGCACGATCATCGCGCGCGGCGGGATGCGCGTGGATCCGCTGTACATGGCGAAGATGCTCCCGAACATGGCGGCCGCCAACACGACGATCCAGTTTGGCCTGCTCGGCTACACGAATACCGTGACCACCGCCTGCGCCGCCGGCACCCAGGCGATCGGCGACGCCGTCGAGGTGATCCGTCGCGGCGCGGCCGACGTGATGGTCGCCGGCGGGACCGAGGCCGGCATCTGCGAACTGGGGCTCGCCGGCTTCTCGAGCATGCGTGCGCTCACCACGTCGTGGAACGACGAGCCGGAGCGCTCGTCGCGTCCGTTCGACCGCAGGCGCGACGGCTTCGCGCCGGCTGAGGGCGCCGGGATGCTGCTGCTCGAGGCGCTCGATCACGCGCTCGCGCGCGGTGCGACGCCAATCGCGGAGATGGTCGGCTACGGCGTGAGCGCCGATGCGGCGTATCTCGTCGCGCCCGCCGACGCCGGCGAGGGTGCTGCGCGCGCGATGCAGAGCGCACTCGACGACGCCGGCGTGGGTCCCGAGGAGATCGACTACGTCTCGGCGCACGCCACCGCCACCGAGGTCGGCGACATCGCGGAGACGCGCGCGCTCAAGGCGGTGTTCGGCGCGCGCGCCTACGACATCCCGATCTCCGCGATGAAGTCGCAGATCGGACACCTGCTCGGGGGTTCGGGGGGCGTGGAGGCCGTGGCGGCGATCCAGACGATCGTGACCGGACAGATCGCCCCGACACTCAACCTCGAAGAGCCGGGCGCCGAGTGTGACCTCGACTACGTGCCCGACGCCGGTCGAACCGCGGACGTGCGCACGCTGATCAAGAACTCGTTCGGCTTCGGCGGTCAGAACGCCGTGCTGATCATCAGACGCTTCGAGCCCTGACCGGCCGGTCCGCGTGCCGGCGAGCGGACGCGACAAGGCCGGGCAGTGAGCCCGGCCTTGTTCGAACTGCGCGCGCGTGTTGCCTACGAAGCGCGGGCAAGCGATTGCGCCGGCAGCTCGGTTGCCGACGAGGGAATCATGCCTTCGAGCAATGCCTCCAGCGCCATGCTGTGAGCGCAAGCCCCGTTGTGCGTGAAGAAGTCGCAGGCGCACTGCCAGCGGCCGTCGCGCAGGACCACTTCATGGTCGCCGTTGTTGCCGTGGACGATCACGGAGAGTTCGCGGAAGTGGAAGCGCTCCCGCTCCCGTGCGTACCGATGCGCCTTCTCGATCTTTCCGATCATGCCCGAGTGCATCTGGCCTTCCCTTCAGCTCCGCGTGTCATCCACAGGGTCGGGGCCCCCAGAAAATCCGCGGCGTCTCGTGTCGTCTCCGGGCCGAGGTGGTTCATCAGCGGAACTCCTCCCCGGCAGCGTAGGCGTCCAGCGATCGGTCCGTCAAACCCGTATCACGGTCGGAATCTGCGGGCCGCAAGGGGTCACGATGTGCCCGGTACAGCGTGCGCGTGAGCACCTCGTCGCGCGGTTGCGCGCCGCCCAGGTACGAGCGCACGACCACGAGCTCGCGGAAGCGCATGGGCGACGGCGGCGGCGGATCCAGGCTCGCGACCGTCGCGGCGATGGCGCGTCGTTGTTCCGCCGACGCCCCGCGGGCGACGCGCGCCAGCGTCAGGTGCGGCCGGAATGGCCGCGCCTCCGCGAGCAATCCCGCGGCCGTCACGGCCGCCTCGATGCGCCGGACGAGTTCGTCGAGCGCGGCGCGATCGCCGTCGACGCCCAGCCACGCCACCGCGGTCCTCGCGGCCGGACCGAACGTGCCCGCGGCTCCGAGCGCGAGTGCGACGTCGACGTCGGCGAGCCGGCGGTCCAACTCCGCCGTCAACCGCGCCGCTGCGTCACCGTCCACCTCGCCGAGGAAGCGCAGCGTGAGGTGCATGAGGTCGGGGTCGACGAAACGCAGCAACCGGGGCGCGGTCGCCGTGCGCAGCGCGGACTGCGCATGCGTTGCGACGTCACGCCAGGCGGCAGGCAACTCGAAGGCGATGAAGAGGCGCATCGACGAGCAATCCTGCGTGTGCGCTCGCCGGTGGACAAGCCGCCGCGGTCGCGCCATCGTACGAGCGGTGCGCTGCCAGGCGCCGGAAGCCAGGGCGAGGGCCCTGGTTGGCGTCGAGCCGCCGGCGCGAGCCCTCGAGCCGCCGATGGCACTGCCGCCGTCCCGCGCGGCTCGGCGCACCCGCGGTCCGGGCCGCGGTCACCGTGACGATCGCCGCGGGTGGCGGCCGCGCGCTCATCGGTCGCAGGTCGTCCCGTGCGGCTGGCCGTTGGGCGTGGCAGGATCGCGGTTGCACGGTTGGAAGGTCGGAGGGCGGCACCGCCGCTTCGAGCTGCGCGATCGAGAGCTGGATCTGAGAGCGGGACGCGCGCATGACTGCCGAACAGCCCGGGCGAGCACACGAAGCGCCGGAGTCGGCGGTACTGCCGGCTGAGCCGCTACCGGCCGGCGGTCCCGCCTCGCCGGCCGCGAACGCAGACGCCGACGCCGAGGTCGCGTCGCGCGCTGCCGCGGCTCCCGGGTCGTGCGCGGCGGATGTGGCGGCGGGCGAAGACGAGCCGGTGACCGATGGACGCGGCACGGACGCGCCGCCCGTCCCGTCGGACGAGGAGCTCCCCCGGCGCATCGAGGCGCTGCTCTTCGTCTCCGACGGTGGCGTGGACGAGGGCGCGCTGGTGCGCGCGCTCGGCGTGACGCGCAGGCGCCTCGACCGCGCGCTCGATGCGCTCGCGGAAGCGTTGCGCGAGCACGGCCGGGGCGTGCGTTTGCAGCGCGGACCGGAGGGCGCACAGCTCGTGACGGCGCCGGAAGCAGCCGCCTACGTCGAGTACTTCCTCGGCCTCGAGTCCTCGCGGCGGCTGTCGACCGCCGCGCTCGAGACGCTCGCGATCATCGCGTACCGCCACCCGGTGACCCGCGGCACGATCGAGGCGATCCGCGGGGTGTCCTCCGATGCGGCGATCGCGACGCTGCGCGCCCGCGGTCTGATCGCGGACGGCGGCCGCGCCGAAGGGCCCGGTCGCCCCGTGCTCTGGGTGACGACGCAGCGTTTCCTCCAGCATTTCGGGCTCGAGCGGCCGGAGGATCTGCCGCCCCTTCCCGAAGGCGTCGACCTGCCGGACGAGCCGGCCGGAGCTCAGCTCTCGCTGGGGACCACGACCGCAGAGGGGAATCTCGCCGTGTTTGCCCAGGTCGCGGGGGCCACGCTCGCCGGCCACCGGCCGGCGGGCCGGCAAGTCGATGCCGGCGAGACGTCGCCGACGGGCGTCGATCGCCCTCCGACGCCGAGCGAAGCAGCCACGCCCGACGAACGCGGCTAGGCGACGGGCACGGCGCGGTGCGGGGTGCGGGCGAGAGTGGTGGGAGGCTGGTGACGGTCAGCGTGCTGCTGACGCTGCACATCGCGGGGGCACAGTCACTCAAGGAGAAGCGCGCGGTCGTGCGCTCGATCGTCGAGCGCCTGCGCGTGCGACTGAACGTCTCAGCGGCCGAGGTCGGGCTGCTCGACCGCGTGCAGGCGGCGCGTATCGGCTTTGCCGTGGTGTCCGGTGACGTGTCGTCGGCTCGCCGGCTCGCCGACGAAGCGCAGCGCTTCGTGGATCGCGAGCTGCTCGGTC
>JBBDXH010000167.1:0-4242 GCA_040902395.1 Dehalococcoidia bacterium | reverse complement strand
GAGACGGTTAGCGACCGCTCAGGGCCCACCTGCGCGGGCACTCAGTCGTCCACGGGCAAAAAGATGGACGCGCCCGGAGGGGACGGGCGCGTCCACGAGTGGCTTGCGGCCGCGGGGGGGCCGACAAGCTGTCTGCCGTTCGCGTTAGAACGCTGCGGGGAAGTGCGAGTTCTGCTTCACGGCCGACGTGAAGTCCCTCTGGGCCTCCGCGTAGGTCGGGCCACCACGGCGACCGCGGCCCTTCGTGATGATGTTGCTGTAGTACTGCTGGATCTTCATCGAAAGCTCCTTCTTTCGCAGCCCGGGCCTCTGCCCTTGACCGCGAACTCCTGCCTGACAGTGCCAGTATCGGCGATCGGCCTGAGGATCGCAAGTGATTGTGAACACAATCACGTAAAAGCCGGGTTAACCCTGTGAGAGCCTGATCGCGCGCTCCGGGGCCGAATCCGCGGGGTCCCCCGTCGAGCAACCGTCTCGGTGATACCCCTCGTCCCTCGCTTCTCGCGCAGGCTCGCGAGGTCGGGTGTTCGCTGCGTTGCTCGCCTTCGTTCCACAATCATAAGCAAGATGAGCAACATTGTCAAGAATGGGCGTCCGAGGGAGCGCGTGACCCGCCGGCCAGCCATTCCGCTGGCGCTGCACCGATCGCGTGCCAGGCGGGCGCAGAACTTCAGGCCGGGACGACTACCAGCGGATCGCACAGCAGATCGTAGGGGAGCGCGCCGGCGATTCGCGCGCGCACCATCGTGCCGGCGGGGTAGCTCCCCTTCAGCAGGGCAAGGCCGTCGACCTCCGGCGCGTCGCGATAGGTTCGTCCGACCACGATCACTTCGCCGGTCTGCGACTCAGCCGGCTCGGTCGACTCGACGAGCACGTCCAGTTCGCGTCCGATCGTCGCGCGGTTTCGGGTGAGCGAGATGCCCTGCGCGAGCTCCATGAGCCTGCCGTAGCGCGCCGTCTTCAGCGCCGCGGGTACCTGCTCGCCCATCGTCGCGGCGGGCGTGCCTGCCTGTGGCGAATACGTGAAGGCGCCCAGGTGGTCGAACTGCTCCCGCTCCACGAAGTCGAGCAGTTCCTCGAACTCGGCGTCGGTTTCTCCCGGGAAGCCGACGATGAACGTCGTCCGCAGGACGACGTCCGGCATCGCGGCGCGCACGGCCTCGAGGCTCTGCCGGGTGACGCGCAGGCTCGGGCGCTTCATGCGCCGGAGCACGGCGTCCGAGCCGTGTTGGAGAGGCATATCGAGGTAGGGCACGACGTTGGGGAGGCGCGCCATCGTCTCGGCGAGCGTGCGCGAGACGCGTCCGGGATACGCGTACATCACGCGCAGCCACGGCACTTCCGGCACGGCCTCGGAGAGCGACTCCAGCAGCGCCGCGAGACCGTCGCGCTCGCCGCGGTCCTCGCCGAACGCCGTCGAGTCCTGCGCGACGAGCACGAGCTCTTTCGCGCCGGCCGCCGCGAACATGCGCGCCTCGGCGACCAGCCGTCGCGTGCTGTCCGAGTGCATGCGGCCCTTGATCCCCGGGATGACGCAGAACGTGCACGGCCGGTCACAGCCGTCAGAGACCTTGAGGTACGCGCTCGGCTGCCCGAAGCGCGGCAACCCACCGTCGGGGATGTCGTAGGTCTCGCTGGCCGGGCCGATCGCCGCGGCGATCGCGTCCCACTGCTCGGCACCGAAGGTGGCGTTGACGCGCGGGACCGCCGCGCGCACGTCGTCGGCGGCGATCTGGGTCAGGCAGCCCACCACGTACAGTTGCTGGCCGGCGCGCCGTCCCGCGTCGAGTTCGCGCACGACGCCGAGCGACTCGTCCCGCGCCGCGTCGATAAAGCCGCAGGTGTTCACGAGCAGGAGATCGGCGTCGTCCGGAGTGTCGACCGCGATGTGGCGCCCGCCGCGCAGCGCCTGCTCGAGCCGCATCGAGTCGACGGTGTTCTTCGCGCAGCCGAGGGTGACAAGGTGGTAACGCACTCAGTCAGGCTGCGCGCGGCGCAGGCGAGCGTCAACCGACGGTGATTGGCGGTGATTGGCGGGTGATCGGCCGCGTGGCCCTCCGCGCGTGGACGCTGCCGAGGGCGGCCTCTACCATTTCGATTCCGACCGCAGGGGGTACCGAAGATGGCTCACAGCAAGTCTGCGCTCAAGCGCATCCGGCAGAACGTCCACCACGCTGCTCGCAACCGGCCCTACCGCACGCGCGCGGCGCGCGCGGTGCGCGCCGCGCGCGCCGCGATTCCCTAGGCGTCGCCCGATGCGGCTGCGCTCGTGCGCGAGGCGCAGTCCGCGCTGGACCGCGCGGCGCGGCGAGACATCATTCACCGCAACAGCGCCGCGCGCCGGAAGTCGCGACTGACGCAGCAGCTGAAGGTGCTCCTGGCGGGCTAGTCGCCGTCGCGCCCGGGGGACGTCGCTCACGCGCGTCGCCCGCACCGCCCCACCCCTTTGCCCCGCGATCTGAGGCAGTCATGCGCGCGACCATCTTCCACGAACCCGGGCGGGTCACCGTCGAAGAACGGCCGCAGCCTGAGGTTGAGCGCGGCGAGGTGCGCCTGCGCGTGGCGGCCGCCTCGTTGTGTGCCTCCGACGTGCGCGTCTACCGCGGCGAGAAGTACGCGTCGCCCGGCGTCGTCCCCGGCCACGAGATCGCCGGGGTGGTCGACGCCATCGGCGAGGGCGTGAGCGGCGTGGTCGAGGGCGAGCGCGTGATCCTGTGCCCGATCGTCGCGTGTGGGCAGTGTCGCTTCTGCCTCGTCGGGCGGCGCAACCGCTGCGTGGATCGCAAGACGCTGGGCTACGACCTGGACGGTGGCTTCGCCGAGTGGCTGCGTGTGCCGGCCGCGATCGTGCGCCTGGGCCACGTCTTCCCCGTCCCGGCCGACCTCCCGCTGGAGATCGCTGCGCTGACGGAGCCGGCGGCCTGTGTGCTGAACTCGCTCGAACTGTGTGAGGTGGGCGCCGGCACATCGCTGGCGATCGTCGGGGCGGGACCGATGGGACTGATGCACCTGATCATGGCGCGTGCGGTGGGCGCCGGGACGATCATCGTCAGCGAACCCGTGCGCGAGCGGCGGGAGATCGCCGCGCGCTGGGGCGCCGATCTCGTGCTGGACCCCGAACACGACGACGTGAAGGGTGCGGTGCAGTCCGCGACCGGCGGCTACGGAGCGGACGCGGTCGTCGTTTCCGTGGGCATCCACGCGGCCGTGCCCGGTGCGATCGACCTGGTGCGCAAGCAAGGGGTCGTGAACCTGTTCGCGGGGTTCCCACCCGGCCAGTCGGTCCCCTTCGACCCCAACGTGGTGCACTACGGCGAGATCGTGCTCAGCGGCTCCCAGAACGCGACCAGCGATCAGTACCGGCGCACCGTCGCCATGCTCCGCTCGGTACCGCACATCGACGAGGTCGTGACGAACCGCTACGGCATTGAGCATGCTGCCGAGGCATACAGCTCACGCCTGGCGCTCGACGGCCTCAAGTCGCTCGTCGCGTTCCCGGGCGTCGACGCCGTCTAGCCCGGTGGCGCGCCGCGCGCCGCCCCCGGGGCCTGCCTTCGTGTTCCAGCGCGTGACCGCAGCGGCTGCGATCCGTTCGTGAGCGCCTGGCGCCGGCTGTTCGGCGGTGGCGGCCCCCAGCAGGGCGACGCTTCGCTGCTTCCGACTGACGACGGACCGAGCATCGGCGAGCAGCTGCGCGAGCAGCGCATGGCGCGCGGCCTCACCTGCGCCGACGTCGAGCGCGACATCCGAATCAACCGCCTCTATCTCGAGGCGCTCGAGGATGGCGACTTCGCGGCGCTCCCGGCGCCCGTGTATGCGCGTGGCTTCATGCGCTCGTACGCGCGCTACCTCGGTCTCGATCCCGAGCTCGCCGTCGACGAGATACCCCGCGATCTCCCGCGCCCGAGCGGGCTCGAACCGCTCCCGGGCCTGCGCCGGGCGAGCGCGCCCGCGCTGCCCGCCTTCACGCCGGGCGTTCGCCTCGTGATCGCCGCCGCCGTGCTTGCGCTGCTCGCGGCGCTCGCGTGGTTCGCGCTGGGGCCCGGCCGTGGGGACGTTCCGGGCCTCTCGATCGCGACGAGTACGCCGTCCGTGACCGCGACTGCTGGCGCAACCTCGGCGTCGCTCGCGACCGCGACCGTGATCGCGGCGTCGTTCGCGACCGCGACCGCGACCGCGACGGCGACCGCGACCACGACCGCGACCGCGACCGCGACCGCGACCGCGACCGCGACCGTGCCC
>JBBDXH010000166.1:6425-17731 GCA_040902395.1 Dehalococcoidia bacterium | reverse complement strand
CCAAGATCATGCTCTTCGACGAGCCGACCTCGGCGCTCGACCCCGAGATGATCAAGGAAGTGCTGGACGTGATGCGCGAGCTTGCCGAGTCGGGTATGACGATGATCGTCGTCACCCACGAGATGGGTTTCGCGCGCGAGGTCGCCGATCGTTTCCTGTTCTTCGACGAAGGGCTGCTGGTGGAGGAGGGGACGCCCGAGCACTTCTTCACGGACCCGCGCGAAGAGCGCACGAAGGTCTTCCTCAGCCAGATCCTCTAGTCATCCGCCCAGGCGCACCCCGCTCGCGATCCGCTGCGCGCCCGGCCCGGCATCGCTGTGACGCACAGCCGCCGGCCACGATCAGCCGCTCGCGCGCACGCGGTCGAGCTTGAAGTTGTCCCACGTCACGGTGCGTTCCGGCACGACGACGATCCAGCGGCGATTGCGGCCGCGCGCCGTCGCGTCGTTGCGGTGACGCTCGCCCGGGGCGAGCGGCTCGGCCCGCTCACCGTGGCCGCCGTGGTACTTCGTGCCGATCTGCCAGCGCGCCTCCTCGAGGTGCGGGTCGGCCGCCTCGGCGGCGGCGTCCTCGAGCACGCTCGCATGGCCCTGGAACATCGCGGCCTGCAGCTCGGGGAAGCGCTCATTGCGGTCGACGATCACCGTACAGACGGGATCGCGCCGCAGGTTGACCACCTTCTGGCCGCGCCCGGTGAGGTAGATCCGGCCGCCCGCCCAGCCGAACCACATCGGCGTGACGTGCAGGCGCGTGCCGGGCCCGATGGTGGCGATGCGCATCACCCACGCCGACCGCATCAGCTCGTCGAGCTCATCGGGGGTGAGTGCGAGCGCCCGGGGAAGTGCCATCCGTTGCTCCTGACGTGCGCCGCGCTCAGCGGCCGCCGGATCGGCCCACGGCGGGGTCGATGCGGTTGCCGGCATCCGCCGCCTGGCGGCCGGTGGTGAGGAAGAGCCCCAGGCTCGCCGTGAAGCCGTGCATGAACGTCCTGCCGGAGATCGGGCCGATCTCGCCGTTGCAGAAGAGTCCCGCGATCGGCGGGGCGCCGAGCGCATCCCGGATCGCACCGGCGTCGTGGTCGGGCACGCCGAAGAGGTCGCGGCCGCGCCCGTTGCAGGTGCAGAGCAGCACGCCCAGCAGCTCCTGGCCGTGGCCGAACGCAGCCGGAACGTCCGCCAGCTGCACGCGCAGATCCTCGTCGGCGGCCGCCGCGTCGCGGAACTGGAACTGGAGCGTCTGGCCCACGCGTACATTTGCACTGACGGCGACGGCGCCGCTCTCCTGGTCGTACCCGAGCAGGTTGCGGATCAGGTAGTCGCCGCGCCCGAACTCATGCCGGTACTCGTTGATCGCCAGCCCGACCAGCAGGTTGCGGCTCGCGCGCTCGCGCGTCGCTTCGTCGAGCTCGGCGATGGTCTCGCGCAGCACGTCGATCGCAGGGCGATTGCCAATCGTCTGGACGAAGTTGCGCTCGGCGGCGGTGATCGTCCACGGGTGCCCGATCGGCTGCGCGCCCTGCGCGACGACCGTGCGCACCTCGACCGCACCCCCGAGCGCGAGGATCACGGCGCCCGACGGTCGCACGTGTGCGCCCTGGAAGAGCGCGGTCCCGCGCCCACCGTTGTGCGAGGACGCCAGCCCGCCGATCAGGGTCACCTCCGGATAGCGCTCCTCCAGGCCCGCGATCAGGTGGTCGGCGTTCACCGAGTACGGATCGGCGAACAGCACGATCGCAGATACCTCGGCGTCCGCGAGCGCAGCCAGTGCGCGCGCCGCCCGGGCGCCATCCTCCGGCAGCGCGATCGGCGTGAGCACCGCGCCCGGCAAGCGCAGCGCCATCACGGAGATCGCGGGGGTGTCCTCGGCCTCCCGGCCGGGGCCCACCACCACCTGTCCGCTGCAGCCGATCAGCTGAGCGGGACGCAGCGTCTCATCGAGCCGCGCGAGGATGTCCACGTAGTGATCGGAGAAGCGCGAGTCGACGAAGACGATCGCGAGGTCGGCGTCCTCGGAGCCGGCCAGCGCCGTGAGCACCGCGTCCACCGCGATGTCCCACGTGGCGCCGCCCTCGATCGCCGCGACGCCGTCCGCGCCGCCCGCCGCGGTGACGGCAGCGCGCCCCGAGGCGTCGGTGTCGTTCCTCGATGTCATGTCCCCCTCGCAGAACCGTGCGTCATGCTACGCGCTGAGCACTGCCAGCAGGCATCGGGTGCGAGTACGCGCGTGCGTGACTGCGGGCGCGGCGCGTGTGCGAGCAGAGCGGGCGTGGGCGGTCCCGCGCCGGACGCGCGGGCGCGGGCCGCTAGTCGCCTTCGGGCGCGACGGTGAGCGCGGCGTCGCGCGCGAGCGTACTCATGAACCACGCGAGGTCGCGCTTCATCCAGTCGCCCACAGTGCATGACATCCGGTACCCCCGGAAGGCATCGAAGCAGTCACGATGGGTCATGAAGAGTTCGCGCCGGCCGATCGCCGTCGCGTCTCGCTCTTCCCAGAGCGCCAGTCCGTCTGCACCGTCGGCGATGCGCTTGCCGCACTGATCGCACACGCTGCGAGCGGTGGCTTCGCGGTTGTCCCACTCGATCACGATTGGCATGCGGACCTCATTCCCGGGGCGCTGCGCCCATCGTAACAGGAGCGAATGCGTCCGCCGGGGATCGCATTCGCTCCTGGTGATCGATGCCGCGTGGATGGTGCATCAGCCGGACGCTGCCCGGCCCCGGGACGCGCCCGCGTGCTTACTTCGAGCGTGCCTTCTTCCAGTAGAGCGTCTGCTGCTTCCCGTCGGCCCACGAGGAGCGGACCCGTACGTTCAGCTCCTTCGCCGCTTCCTGGAGCATGCGCTTGACCGAGCTCGGCTTCTCGCCACGCTCGACTTCGACTTTCCCGGCATCGCCCTTCTGCAGCGCGTCGATGAACGGTTGCCTGGCCTGACGCGCTGCGATGCCTCGACCCAACACGACTTCGTTGGGGTCGAGCGCGGTGAACTTCGCCATGATCCCTCCCCTGAATCTCCGGCTCGTCCGTCACGAGCCACTCCCGGTGTTACTGCGCGGACCAATCAACCCGTTTCGATCGGACGATCTGGTCCCTCTCGTAGAGCGAACGGACCAAGGTTACGCAACGTTTCGTCTCCCTGCGACTGTGCCCGTGGAGGTTACGTGCCGCGGAGTGGATTCGCGCTCAGCGCCGCACGCAAACATCATCCAACAATTGCCGCGTGGATCGCTCGTTCGTCCTGGCTCAATGGCGCACGCAGGTTGCCCGCAAGGGGAACGCCAGCCGCCGCCTCTCACTTATCGTGGTTTCGCGCGTGGAATGGTATCAGCGACGTGATACGTCGTGCTGCGAACGAACACTTGTCGTCAGCGGATGAGCCGGCTCGGGACGAGCAGCGACCGCCTCTCGCGCGCGCGGCGGCATGCCGGGGCGAGGGTGGCGATGCGCGCGGGGGCCCCGCGCGGGGCGGCGCGTCGTTCGTCACTCGCCCGCGTCCGGCGGGGGCGTCGAAACAGGCAGCTCATCTCGTGCGAAAGACGGCGCGTCATGCGTACGAGCAGCCGGCCCGCTTCCGCGCGCGTCGCGGTCAGTCGACGAAGGAGCGACCCCAGCGGTCCAGCGAGCTCACCTCGCGGAGCGGGAGCCGCTGCGCGTCGCCGAAGCGGCCGCGCGGGTAGCCGAGCGGCACGCAGTAGACGATCTGCGCCTCTGCCGGAATGCCGAAGAGCGCGTGCACGCGTTCTTCGACGTCGCGATGCAGAGTCGTGATCGTGCCGCCGATGCCCAGCGCACGCGCCGCGAGCAGCAGGTTCTGCGTCGCCGGGATCACCGATCCCATCGCGCCGGCTCCCTTGGCGCGCGCGCACACGAGCACGATTACCGGTGCGATGCCGATCTCGTTCGCCAGCCGCATCGCCGATTGCATCGACCGGTCCTCGCGCGAGATGTCCTCGGGTCCGTGAATGCCGGCGTCGCGGCGCTTCGCCCACCACGCCTCGTGGTAGAGCGGCGCGAACCGGTCCAGCAGCGCGCGGTCGCGGATCACGAGGAAGTGCCAGGGCTGCGCGTTGCCCCCGCTCGGTGCGCGGATCGCCGCCGTGAGGATGTCGCGCAGGTCCTCCTCGGGGAGCGAGTCCGGACGGAAGCGGCGGATTGCGCGCTGCGTGAAGAGCGCTTCGCCCAGCGGCATGGTCAGTCGGTCAGCAGTCGCCATCGCGTCCTCCGCCCTCGCCTCCGGCCCGGGGCGCGAGGATATAGTCACCGCGCGCCGAAGGGGGCCGCGATGAACGCCACACACCGCACGCCGCGCGCATCGCGGGTGAACCGATGACCACGCTCGGCCTGCCGCCCGTGGGCGCGCCCCGCCTCGCGGGGAAGGTCGCGATCGTGACCGGCGCCGGATCGCGGGGCGCCGGCATCGGCAACGGGCGTGCCGCCGCCGTGCTCTTCGCGCGCGAGGGTGCGCGCGTCCTGCTGGTCGATCGCGATCAGGCGCCGGCGCAAGACACGCTGGCGATGGTCGAAGCAGAGGGCGGCGCGGGCGAAGTGTTCACCGCCGACGTCACCGTCGGCGAGGACTGCGCCGCAATGGTCGCCCACGCGGTCGACCGCTGGGGACGGCTCGATGTCCTCCACAACAACGTCGGCATCGGCAGCCGCGGCAGCGTGGTCGAGGAGAGCCTGGAGGAGTGGGAGCACGTCCAGCGCGTGAACGTCACGAGCATGATGCTCACGAGCAAGTACGCGATCCCGGCGATGGCGCGCGGCGGCGGCGGCGCGATCGTGAACGTGTCGTCGATCTCGGCGCTGCGGCCGCGCGGGCTCACCGCCTATTCGACCTCGAAGGGGGCGGTGATTGCGCTGACGCGCGCGATGGCCGTCGATCACGCACGCGACGGGGTGCGCGTGAACTGCATCGCGCCCGGGCCGGTGTACACGCCGATGGTGGCAGCCGGCGGCATGAGCGACGAGCTGCGCGAGCGTCGCCGGCTCGCGTCCCCGCTGCAGGTCGAGGGCACGGGCTGGGACATCGGCTACGCGGCGCTCTTCCTCGCCTCCGACGAGGCGAGGTACATCACCGGTGTGGTCCTGGTGGTCGACGGCGGCACCACGATCGTGGGGCCGTCGCGCTAGGCGAGGCGGGGCACACCACCGGTCCCGACCGTGTCGGGGGGTTCACACCCCGGCTCGCCGGACGTCGTGGACCGTGTCGGGGGGTTCACACCCCCGGCTCGCCGGACGTCGTGGACCGTGTCGGGGGGTTCACACCCCCGGCTCGCCGGACGTCGTGGACCGTGTCGGGGGGTTCACACCCCCCGCTCGCCGGACATCGTGCGGATCACGCCGCTCGTGGTGAGCCCGTCGATCTCGGAGGCCGCGAGGCCGAACTCGGCGAGCACCTCACGCGTGTGCTCGCCGAGGGCCGGCGCCGCGCGCGCGGCGCGCGTCGGGCTCTCGCTCAAGCGCACCGCCGGCCCCACGACTCGCTGCGGCCCCGTGACGGTGTGCACCAGCTCCGTCATCAATCCATCGGCAACGACCTGCGGGTCGTCGGACATCTCCTCCGGGAAGTGCAACGGCGAGACGGGCACGCCGGCGGCGTCGAAGGCCGCGACCCACGAGGCCGACGTGCGCGTGCGCATGCGGTCGCGCACGAGCTGCTTCC
This sequence comes from Dehalococcoidia bacterium, assembly GCA_040902395.1. Taxonomy (GTDB): domain Bacteria; phylum Chloroflexota; class Dehalococcoidia; order UBA2979; family UBA2979; genus VGNK01. The sequence goes on along the minus strand of JBBDXH010000166.1, from coordinate 12,069 downwards.
ATTCGGCTGCGCGTTCGATGTTCGCGGGGTCGGCTGCGTCGAAGTCGGGGTGGTCGCTGGGTTCGTCCTCGATGCCGAGCACGCGGCGCATGGCGTCGCGGTTCGGCTTCGTCAGGGCGCCAAGCACGATCGCGCCGTCCAGCGTGTGGTAGCCGCCGTAGTAGATCGTGAAGGAGACCGCCAGCCGCCGCGACGGCAGTCGCGCCGCGATGATGTCCTCGAGGCTGCCCCCCGCAGCGCGTGTCGCCTGCATCGCCTCGACGGCGGGGTCGCGGAGCACGGCGTCGCTCACCGGTTCGCGCATCACCTGGCGGCTCTGGATGAAGAGCGCGGCCTGGAGCAGCGAGGTGGAGACGTACTGGCCGCGGCCGGTGCGTTCGCGGTGATAGAGCGCGGCGCAAATCCCCATCGACGCGGCGAAGCCGGCGGTGAAGTCCGAGTACGGGTTCCCGAGGGAGGCCGGCGCGCCGTCCGCGTCGAGCTTGCCCTCGACCGCCATCAGCCCGGAGTACGCCTGCGCGACGATGTCCGAGCCCGGTCGACCGGCCTCGGGCCCGCGTTCGCCGAAGCCGGTGTTCTGCCAGTAGATGAGGTCGGGCCGGATCGCGCGCAGCGTCGGGTAGTCGATGCCCAGGCGCTCCGGCACGCCGAGGCGGTAGTTGTTGATCACCACGTCGATCCCCGGCACCAGCCGGTGGATCAGTTCGCGTCCGCCGGGAACGTGCAGGTCGACGACGAGGCTGCGCTTTCCGCGGTTGAGGCCCTGGAAGAACTTGCTCTCTCCGGGCACGATCGAGTTCAGCCGACGGTGGGAATCCCCGCCGGGCGGTTCGACCTTGATCACGTCGGCGCCGAGATCCGAGAGGTTCACGCCGCACACCGGTCCCGCGACGATCTGCGTGAACTCGAGCACGCGGATGCCCGCCAGCGGCCCGGGCGCGACGCCGGCGTCCACCGGCTGCGTCATGCAGCGTCCCCGTTCAGCCGCCCGTGGCTTCCGCCGCGTCGATGAAGCGCTCGAAGAAACCGCGCACGGCGGCGTTGAAGTCGGCCGGCACGTCCATGTTCACGCCGTGCCCGCCGTTGAGCGCTACCACCTCGAGCCGCGCCCAGTGCGCCTCGATGTAACGACGGTTCTCAGCGAAGCGCTCCTCGCGCACACCGACGCACATCAGCGTGGGCACGCTGTTCTCCGCGCCGCGCCCGTACAGCGAGACGTCCGGGGTGGTGTACATGCTGGTTCGCGCGATTCCGAGTGGGGAGTGCAACGCCGTGTCCTGCTCGAGCGCGTGGCGGAACTGCGGTGTGAGCCGGCGGTTGCGGGACGGGTTGAGCGGGCTCTCGCGCGGGTCGGGTAGCGTGCCCTCGTCGATGCGGCGCTGCTGCGCGGCGCGCCCGTCCGCCATGTTGCGCCGCACCTCGGGCGAGGCGAAGGCGGAGCCGGAGTTCGTAAACACCTGCGCGATCACGCGTTCGGGATGCGCCAGGCCGTAGCGGAGCGTGAGTGCCGCGCCCAGCGACTGCCCGACGGTGAACCAGCGTTCGGCACCGACGGCCTCACGGATTCGCTCGAATTGTGCGACATAACGGTCGGGGTGGTAGCACGCCTGGTCGTCCGGCGTGGGCGAGTGCGCGTGTCCGTACAGCTCCACGATCACCGGGCGCGCGAACGCCGTGAGCCCGTCGAGGTTGGGGTACCAGTGCGAGCGCGCGGAGTAGATGCCGTGCACCAGGAGCACGTGCGGGCCCGCGCTGCCGTGCGTCTCGTAGTAGAGGTCCGGACAGCTCATACACGCCCTTCGCGACATGCAGCGGCTCGCCGCTCGCGCGGCACTGTAGCAGTGGCCTCGTGCGGCCGGTGGGCCGATCGGGCACGTGCGGGGACCGCATCGCGATCGCGTTCTCTGCTCGCGTCCGGGGCGTCCCTCGCGAGCGTCCGGCGCCCGGTCACGCGCCGACGACGCGGGGGAAGGCACGGCGCCGGACATCGCCCGGCGACACCTGATCAACCTCCCACGGCCACACCGCTCCCCACGGCGATGATGCTCGAACACCCGGGGTCGCCGGCCGAGGCGCTACGCTTGCGCGGCGCCGTCGAGGCCGTCGCGCGCGGGCTCTGACAGAACGAGAGGGCGGGCCATGGCGTTGCCGCTCGAGCACATCCGGGTGCTGGACCTCACGCGCGCACGTTCGGGGCCGACGGCCGTGCGCCAGCTGGCGGACATGGGCGCCCAGGTGATCCAGGTCACCGCGCCGGTCGAGGACGGCGGCAGCGGCGGGGCGCACGGTTCGGACTATCAGAACCTCCACCGCAACAAGCGCTCCATCTCGCTCAACCTGAAGGACTTCCGCGGCGCGCGTCTGCTGAAGCAGCTCGTCGAACGCACGGACGTGCTCGTCGAGAACTACCGCCCCGAGGTGATGACGCGGCTCGGGCTCGGGTACGAGACGCTGAGCGACATCAACCCGCGCCTGGTCTACGCGGCGATCTCCGGGTTTGGTGACCGCGGTCCCTACCGCGACCGGCCCGGCTACGACCAGATCGCGCAGGGCATGGGTGGCCTCATGTCCGTGACCGGCGAGCCCGGCCACGGGCCGATGCGCGTGGGCATCCCGGTCGCCGACCTGACCGCGGGGCTCTTCCTCGCGCAGGGCATTCTCGTTGCGCTGATCGAGCGCGAACGGTCCGGTCGCGGTCAGCGCGTGACGACATCGCTGCTCCAGGCGATGGTGCAGATGCTCGACTTCCAGGCGACGCGCTGGCTGATCGACCACCAGGTGCCGCCGCAGGCCGGCAACGACCACCCCACGGGTTATCCGACGGGCGTCTTCCCGGCGAAGGACGGGCCGATCAACATCGCTGCGAGCACGCAGGCGATGTGGGTGAGCCTCTGTCACACGGTCGGCGCGCCCGAGCTGGCGAACGATGCGCGCTTCCGCGACGGCGGGGAGCGTTCGCTGAACCGCGCCGAGCTGCGGCCGCTGCTGGAGGCGAGAACCGTCGCGTTCGAATGCGAGGACCTGATCCGGAAGCTGAACGACGGCGGCGTCCCCGCCGGACCGATCCTCGACATCCGCCAGGTCTTCGAGAACGAGCAGGTGCGCGCCATGGAGCTGAGCGCGCCGGTCGAGCACCCCGCGCTCGGCGAGCTGTACCTGCTCGCGCCGCCGGTGCGGCTCTCGCGCACGGCGGGCGCGGTGCGCAGCGCCGCGCCCGATCCGGGTGCGCACACCGACCAGATCCTGGCCGAGCTCGGCTACGGACCGGCCGATCGCCACGTCTTCCACGCCTCCGGCGTGGTGTGAGTGGCTGCGTCGGGCGTCATCAGTCCGCGAACACCTCGGTCACGATCACGCCCCCGCCCGGCCGGTTGATCGCACCGATACCGACGCGTCTGTACGGCACGCCAAGAATGTTGGCGCGGTGCGGTGCGGACGCCATCAGCGTCGCGTGCGCGCTCGCGCCGCTCCGTCCGGTCACGATGTTCTCGGCCGCGTAGCCGAAGTCCACGCCGGCGGCGCGCATGCGGTCGAAGGGGTCGTCGCCGTCCGGGTTCACATGGTCGAAGAAATTCCGGGCGAGCATGTCGCGCGAGTGCGCGCGAGCGACGGCGACCATCGTCGGATCCGACGTGAGCGCGGGGAGCCCGGCGGCCACGCGCTCCTCGTTGATCGAGGCGAGCATCACCTGTTCCGCGGTCGCGTTGACGGCGGAGGGTTCCGCCGTCGGGGTCGCGGTCGGCGTGGGTGTGGGCGTCCGGGGGGCGGCGCGGCGCACGGTCACGACAGTCGTCGCGTCCAGCATGCCGGTCCGCAGTGAGCTGGCGAACGCCGGTGCGGATGGGACGTAGACGAGCCACGTCTGCGAAGCGACGTGCAGCGTGGACACGCTGTCGACCGCGAAGCCCTGGCGCGCGGCGAGCGTCGCCGGGTCATTCGTGCCGGCGACGCCCAGCACGAGCCCGCCCCGGGGCGGTTGGTCGAGCACGGTCCCCTCGCCGCTGACGGCGGGGGCCGGGTTCGGCGGCGTCGGTGGCTCGCCTGCGGGACCAGCGCTGCCGGCGCGCACGAGCGTCACGATCGACTCGGCCGTGAGCGTGGCTGAGGACAGCGTGCTCGCGGCGGCCGGTGCTCGGGGGATGAAGACCAGCCAGGTCTGCGTCTCCGGCACGAGCATGGACACGGTCTCCACGTCGAACGCCTGCGCGGCCACGATCGCGGCCGGTTCTGATGTCCCGGCGACGCCCTGCGTGAGCCCACCGGCGGGTGGAACCGGCAGCGCCTCCGGCTCGGCGGATGCGGGTCGTGGCGCGAGACCGGGGAGCGCAGCGGCGACGAGCAGCCCGACCAGCCCGAGCCGCGCGACGCCGAACGCGAGGCGACGCGCCGCGTGGCCGCGGGCGTGGGAACGGTGAGCCAAGTGCTGTGCTCCTGTGTGCAATGACGGGCCGGGCGCCGTGCGGGGCGCCCGACCCAACAGTAAGAACGGTCGACGCCCGGCGAGCGTTCGTTGCGATCGCCGGGCGGTCATCCGGTCTGGCCCTCGTCCGCGGCCGCCAGCTGCCGGGCGAGCGCGAGTGCCTCCTCTACCGTACTCACTTCGCCGGTGGCGGCGGCCTCTTCGAGCGCCTCGAGGATCCGCCCGATCACCGGGCCGGGCGCGAGCCCGGTCGCGGCGATCACCATGCGGCCGTCCACGAGACGCCGGGCGGCGCTCGTCACCGCGCCCTCGTCCGCGGCGCGCCACGTGACGATGCGGCGAACATGCGCGACGTACGCGGGCCAGCGCGGGAGCAGCACATCCGCGCCGACCGTGGCGAGCGAGTCGGCGAGGAAGAGCAGGCAGACGTCGGCCGTCGCGTCGCCGAGCACGCGCTGGAAGCGGTGGATCGCCTTCGCGGTCGCCGGCTCACCCGGGGATTGCACCTGTCCCGGCCGCAGGTGCTGCGCGATGAGCAGCGCAACCCGGTCGATCAGCGCGCCGGGGAGGCGCCAGCGGGCGAGGTCCTCGCGTGCGATCGCGGCACCCGCCTCGGCGTGGCCGAGGAAGCGTGTGCGCCCGTCCGGTTCGACGGTGCGGGTCGTGGGCTTCCCGACATCGTGCAGCAACGTCGCGATGCGGAGGGCGACGCGATGCCGCCAGAGGTGCTCGCCCGGCGCACCCCAGCGGGTGGCCGGCCACGGCGCGTCCCAGAGGCCGTGCCAGGCCGCCGCCTGGTCGGCGCGCTCCGGCGGGACCGGCGCGATCAACGCGTCGATCCACTCGCTCGCCACCAGCTGGTGTTCGAGCACGCGATAGCGATGCACGGGCCACTGCTCGACGTCGCGGCCGGCGGCGAGGCCCGGGAAGCACACCTCGAGCAGCCCCGTCGCCTCGAGCAGCCGCACGCCGCGCGCGGCGGCGCCCGCCGCGAACAGCCGCATCAGCTCCGCGCCCACCCGCTCGCCGGCCACGGACGCGACGCGGGCGGCCGCCGCGCGCACGGCGTCCCCGGTCTCCGCCTCGATCGTGAATTCGAGCTGCGTCGCGAGCCGAACCGCGCGCAACGCGCGGATCGGGTCGGCCGCAATGGCGCCCGGCGCGATCATGCGCAAGACGCGGCAGTCCACGTCGGCGAGCCCGCCGTGCCGGTCGATCACGAGC
>JBBDXH010000166.1:0-6415 GCA_040902395.1 Dehalococcoidia bacterium | reverse complement strand
CGCGCAACCCGCCGGCCGGCAGCGCCGCGAGCGGGACCGCGAGCGCGTTCACGGTGAAGTCGCGCCGTGCGAGGTCCTCGTCGCGCGTGCCCTGCATCGGCACGATGTCGACCTGCCCCGGGCCGCCGTCCGGAAGCGGCACGCGGTAGAGGGGCCACGGCTCGCGTCCGATCGCGACCACGCGCGTGCCGAGCGCGGCGGCCGCGTGCGCCGCGAAGCGCTCGGCATCGGCGGCCTCGCCCGGCACCGCGATGTCCACCTCGGCCGCTTCGCGGCCGAGCAGCGCGTCGCGTACGGCGCCGCCCACGATCACGGCGTCGGCATAGGGCTCGCGCGAGGCGTTCGAGTGCGTCGTCGAGAGGGTGCGCCACGGTGGTCAGGATAGAGTCTCGCCCAGGTTTGGCTGCGCCCCGAACCGGCGGTAGAGCGGCGACGGCTCCTGACGTACGATGGTACGTGTACGGCAACACGGTTCCGTACAAGGATGAGGAAGAAGCGATGGCCACAGAGCGTCTCGAGGTTCGACTCGATCAGGAGCGGCGCCGGAAGCTCGACGAACTCGCGCGGGCGCAGGGCGTCCCCGTCTCGGAGGCCGTGCGGTCGTTGATCGATCAGGCATACGAGGGTGTGTTGTTGCGCGAGCGGCGGCGGCAGGCGGCGCAGACCCTGGCCCGACTCGAGGTCGAGGAGGTCCCCGAACCGGACGAGCTGTCGCGCCAGCTGGACGGCACCTATGAGCCCACCGGCCTTCCTTGACACGAACATCCCCATCTATGCGGCGGGGCGCCCCCATCCGCTGAAGGCCCCCGCCGGACGCATACTCGTGCACGCAGCCGAGCATCCGGCAGCGTTCGTCACCGACGCCGAGGTCCTCCAGGAGCTTTTGCATCGCTACGTCGCGCTCCGCATGTGGGACCTCGGGCGCCAAGCCTTCGACGCGTTCGCGGCGCTCATGCAGGGCCGCATCGAGCCGGTACGAGAGGACGATGTCGTGCTGGCTGCGGGCCTCGCCGACGGACACCGTGATCTCGCGGCGCGCGATCTGCTCCACGTAGCGGTGATGCGGCGGATCGGGGCCGAGCGCATCGTCAGTGCGGATGGCGGATTCGATGAGCTAGAGGGCGTTGTGCGTCTCGATCCGTCCCGATTCGATTCCTGGGTGGGGACGTTGACGAGCGACGGGTAGACCGGTCGCGCGCTCCGCAGCAAAGGGACACTCGTGGCGAACATCGACCAGGACTGCCGCTTCTGCCGCATCGCCGCCGGCGACGAGCCCGCGCCGATCGTCCTGGCGGACGACGTGGCGGTCGTGTTTCTCGACCGGCGGCCGCTGTTTCCCGGACACTGCCTGCTCGTGCCCCGCGAGCACGCGGAGACGCTCGGGGATCTGCCGGCGGAGTCCGTGGGTCCGCTGTTTGAGCGGGTGCAGGTGCTCGCGCGCGCGGTCGAGCGTGCGATCGAGGCCGAGGGCACCTTTGTGGCGATCAACAATCGCGTCAGCCAGAGCGTTCCGCACCTGCACGTGCACGTCGTGCCGCGTCGCCGCGGCGACGGCCTGCGCGGCTTCTTCTGGCCGCGCACGACCTATCGCGACGACGCGCACGCGGAGAGCGTGCGCGCGGCGATCGCGGCCGCGCTCGATGCGGACATGGCAGGCGATCAGGCGGGACGCCGGTAGAAGACGAGCTCCAGGTCGCCGACCCGCTCGGAGAAGAGCCCGTCCGGAGCGGCGGCGGCGAGCACGCCACGCAGTTCGCGCTCGAACGTGTCGAGCCGGTCGCCGAACAGGTGCGGCGCCGTGCTCGATGACGAGAAGACGTTCGCGACGACATCGTCGGCGGTGCGCTCGAGCGGTTGACCGCCGTCCACGCGGACGGTCTGCGGCGGCTGGAAGCTGGCCGCACGCAGCACGCTCCACTCGTCGCCGGGCGTGCCGAAGCGGAGCACGCCCTGCCCCGCGCGGCGCGCGGGACCGAGGAAGCGCTCGGCGAGCTCGCGGATCGCGGTGGACGGCGGTGGCGGGTGGGGCAGGGCGTCCACAGGCGCGCCGGCGCCTTCGATCATCGTGTTCACGTGTACGAAGGCGCCGCCCGGATCCAGCATGTCGAACGTCGTGCGCGCGACGCGTTCGCGCTCCATCCAGTGGAACGACTGCGCGAACGTCGCGTAACGAAAGCGGCCGAGGCCGGCCGGAAGCGCCTCCGCGCGGAGGCAGACCCAGCGCGCGTGCGCGATGGCGCGCGCGCTCGCGAGCGCCGCCGCTTCCGCGAGCATCTCCGCATCCGGATCCACGCCGACGATCTCCGCGAAGAGGTCGGCGAGGATGAGCGCGACGGTGCCGGGCCCGCACCCGACGTCGATCAGGCGCGGCGTCCCGGACAGGTCCGCCGCTCCCGCGAACGCGTCATCCAGGCCGGGCGGGTAGGGCAGGCGTCCCCGCCGGTAGTGCCGGGCGCTCCCGCCAAAGAGCGAAGGGTCCCACACCCACCCCTTCGGCACGGTCGCCTCCCCGCGCGCTGCCGGCGCCGGTCCGGGCCGGCACAGGTGCGCCACGGTAGCGCACGGCCGGCGAAGGCAGGCGCTCCATGCGCGGCGTTCCGCATCACTCCCTGGGAGCGTGCGCCGTCACGGTCTCGTCGAGCATCGCGGTCCTCCGGCGGGCGGGCGCGCGGCCGAGGCCGCGCCGCGCCCTTCGATCCGCGGTCATCGGAAGCGCGGGATCACTTCCTTCGCAAAGCGCTCCCACGTCGGGAGCATCTTCGACGGCGAGTAGCCCGGGAACGTGGCGAAGTAGATCACGCAGTCGACGCCGAGGCGTGCCAGCTCCTCGATCTCGGCGATCGCGGCCGGGACGTCCTTGATCAGGTTCGCCATGGCGCCGCCGGCCTGAACGGCGCCGGAGCGCAGCTGCTCCATGCGCGCGACGTCCTGCGGCAGGTCGCCCGCCTCGCCGTACCACTGGCCATAGCGTTCGCCGCGCCAGCGGACGTGATCTCTCACGTCCTCCCACGCCGCGCCGGGGTCGTCGCTCAGGATGACCGAGCGGAGCACCGCGACGGTCATCGCCTGCGGGTCGCGGCCTGCGTCCGTGACGAACTGGCGGTAACGCGTGATCAGGTCGTGGGAGCCGACCGCGATCACGCCGTCCGCGTACTTCGCCGCGCGCTTGAGCGGCGCGTCCGCGCGCGCGGCCATCCAGATCGGCGGGCGCGGCTGCTGCACCGGGCGCGGCGTCACGGCGAGGTCGTCGAAGTCGAAGTGCCTGCCGTGGAACGAGAAGCGCTCCTCGGTCCACGCGCGGGTGATGATCTCCATGCTCTCGTCCATCAGCCGCGGCCGGTGCTTGCGGTTGATGCCGAAGGCGTCGAACTCGTCGAGCTTGTAGCCCAGGCCCGGCCCGAAGATGAAGCGCCCGTTCGACAGGATGTCGACGATCGCGCCCTCCTCCGCGATGCGCAGCGGGTGGTGCAGCGGGAGCAGCAGCACGGAGTGACCGATCTGCACCCGGGTCGTGATCATCGCGATCGCCGCCGCCAGCGCGTTCACCGTCGGGAGGTAGCCGTCGTCGGTGAAATGGTGCTCGGTCACCCACACCGAGTCCCAGCCGAACGACTCCACGGCGCGAATCTGATCGAAGGTCTCCGCGTAGAGATCCGCGGACGGAACGAACCACGGCGGCGGGTTCCGGAAGTCGTACAAGAGACCGAACCGCATCGCTGCTCCCGTCACTCGTGTGAAGCCCCGCGCGAATATAGGCCCGCCGATCGACTCGACGAGACGCGTGGACGCGGTGAGCGGCGCGCGAACGAGCGGTGCGCGTCGCCGCGTGATCGCACCGCGGCGACGCGGCCGCGATGCGCTCGGCCCGCGTCTCTGAGGCGGCCGCTGAACACACCGCAGTCGGGGCGCGCCGCGCGACGGGTGTAGTATCCCGCCGAATCACGGCACGACGCCGGCGAGGCCCGACTGGAGGTGTGCGGATGACCACCGAGACCACCACGCAGCTGGACGCCGAGCAGCTGCTCTACATGTACCGGACGATGGTGAAGATCCGAGAGTTCGAGGAGGCCGCCGGCCGGCTCGCCGAGCAGGCGAAGATCCCCGGCGCCGTGCACCTGTACGCCGGCGAGGAAGCCGTGGCCGTGGGGGTCTGCGCGAACCTCGACCCCGAGGACACGATCACGAGCACGCACCGCGGTCACGGCCACTGCATCGCCAAGGGCGGCGACGTGAAGCGCATGTTTGCCGAGCTGTTCGGCAAAGCCGACGGCTACTGCCACGGCAAGGGCGGCTCGATGCACATCGCCGACCTCGAGATCGGCATTCTCGGGGCGAACGGCATCGTCGGCGGCGGTCCGCCGATCGCGGTCGGCTCCGCGTTCGCGGCGAAGTACCAGCACAACGGTCGCGTGTGCGTCTGCTTCACCGGCGACGGCGCCACCAACGAAGGCACGTGGCACGAGTCGCTCAACTTCGCGGCGCTGATGAAGCTGCCGGCGATCTTCGTGATCGAGAACAACCACTACGGCGAGTTCACGCCGCAGTCCGGGCAGGGCGCGATCGCGCGCCTCTCGGATCGCGCCGCGTCGTATGGGATTCCCGGCGTGACCGTGGACGGCCAGGATGTCGTCGCGGTGTACGACGCCGCACGTGAGGCCGTCGCTCGCGCCCGTGCAGGCGACGGGCCCACGCTGATCGAGGCAGACACGTACCGCTACTACAACCACACCGGCATGAGCGAAGGCGACCCGCGCCCGGTCGAAGAGCGCGCCGCGTGGCGCGAACGCGACCCGATCACCATCCTGCGCGGCGTGCTCGCGCAGCGCGCGATCCTCTCCGGCGAGAACGCCGATCGCATCGACGACGAGGTGCGTCGCGAGATCGAAGAGGCCATCAAGTTCGGCGAAGCCTCCCCGTACCCGGATGTCAGCCAGCTGCTCACGGACGTGTACACCGAGTAGTCGACCGGACGAAACGAGAGCGGTTCACCGCAAGCGAGGCGAATGATGACAACCACCGCCACCGAACCCACCGCCACCGGCCAGCGCGAGATCACCTACCTGCAGGCGGTCAACGAGGCGCTGCACCAGGAGATGGAGCGCGACCCCGCCGTCTTCGTCGCCGGCATCGACCTGGCCGCGCGCGGGGACGTCTTCGGCACGACGCGCGGCATCCTGTCGCGCTTCGGCTCGGAACGCATCCTGGACACGCCGATCTCGGAGAACGCGATCGTGGGGCTTGCCGTCGGCTCCGCGCTCCAGGGCCTGCGGCCCGTGGTGAGCGTGATGTTCATCGACTTCATCGGCGTGTGCTTCGACGTGATCCTCAACCAGATGGCGAAGAACAAGTACATGTTCGGGGGGAAGGCGCGCCTGCCGCTGGTCGTGCTCGCCAACGCCGGCGCGGGCGGGGGCATGGCCGCGCAGCACTCGCAGAGCCTCGAGGCACTGCTCTGCCACATCCCCGGCCTCAAGGTCGTGATGCCGAGCAGCGCGGACGACGCCAAGGGGCTGATGACCGCCGCGATCCGCGAGGACAACCCGGTGTTCTTCATCCAGCACAAGCGCTGCTCACGCCTGCGTGGACCCGTCCCCGAGGGCGAGTACATCGTTCCGCTCGGCAAGGCGAAGGTCGTGCGCGAGGGGCGCGACGCCACGATCGTCGCGACCGCGTACATGGTGCACGAGGCGCTCGCGGCAGCGGAGCGGCTCGCCGAGCGCGGCATCGAGGTCGAGATCGTGGACCCGCGCACCCTCCAACCGCTCGACACGGAGACGATCGTCGCGTCGGTGCAGAAGACGCACCGCGTGCTCACGGTGCACGAGGCCGTGCAGTTCGGCGGGATCGGCGCCGAGATCACGGCGCAGATCGCCGCGCAGGCATTCGACTACCTCGACGCGCCGCCGATGCGGCTCGCGGGGCCGTGGAGCCCGGTGCCGTACAGCCAGCCGCTCGAGCAGGCGTGGATCGTCAACGCCAATGACATCCACGACGCGGTCGTGAAGCTCGTCGAGGGCTAGCCGCGGTGGCCGTCACGGTCCATCTCCCCAAGGTCGGCATGACGATGGAAGAGGGCACGCTCGTGCGCTGGCTCGTGCCGGACGGGGCCTTGGTCGAACGCGGCACGACGCTCTTCGAGATGGAGACCGAGAAGGTCGAGATCGAAGTGCAGTCCGATGGTGACGGCACGCTCAGGCAACTCGTGAGCGAGGGCATGCGCCTCCAGCCGGGCGGCATCGTCGGTTGCGTGCTCGCGACCGACGAGCGCGACGTGCCGGCGGACGTGGGTGCGGCCGTGGCCGCGCAGTGGAGCGCGGCCGCCGGCTCGGACGCGGACCCGCCGGCGGGCGCCGGCGCGGCCGCCACCGGCGCGCCGGCGCCGCCCCCACCGCCGCCCCCCGCGGCGGCCGCGCCG
>JBBDXH010000165.1:17125-17735 GCA_040902395.1 Dehalococcoidia bacterium | reverse complement strand
CCTAGCACGGCGGTCGTGGCCTTCAGCGGCCCGCCGCCGCAGGGCGCTTGCGCGCTCAGGCGCTGTCATCACGCCGGCGGTGTTACGGTCTAAGGACGGGGGATACAGCCATGATCGACTTCGAATGGGCCATGCGCGCACATACTGCGACGCAGTTCAAGGAAACGCTCGAGGAACTCGAGATCGCGGTCGTTGAGTCAAGGCTCGACAGTGCGGATGCGGTGGTCGATGAGGTGGTGTTCGCGCTGCTCGAACGCGCCGGGCTGATGCTCGATCAGCAGACTCGCACGCCCGAGCAGGGCGATCGGGCCTCCCTGGTTGGCAGCTCGGATGCCGACGCACTCGCGCACGCGCTCGTGCGCTTTGCGCACGAACCCGACGCGGGCGGCCTGCTGATTGACATGGCTGCGTCGCCGGTACAGATCACCGAGGTCCGCGGTGTGAACGGGCCGATCATCGTCCTCGCCGACGAACAGGGTGCGCGTCAGCTTCAGCTCGACACGCATTCAATCTCCTCCGCACTCGCCCAGGCGATGCCGTCGGAGGCATGACCGCGACGCTCCGTGCGCCGGCCTCGTCTCCACGAAGAGCCCCCGCACCGCGGGGGCTC
>JBBDXH010000165.1:13653-17115 GCA_040902395.1 Dehalococcoidia bacterium | reverse complement strand
CCCCCACCCCCCCCCCCCCGGGGGGGCCTCTTCGTTCTGCCCAACGATGACGGCGGGCGGCGTCAGCCAGAGGCGACGAGTTGCCGCGCGTCCTCGCAGAACTCCACCCCGGGCAACGCTGCGCGGATCGCGTCAGCTCGGCGCGTGAACCCCGCGTCGGTCAGCACAGGGGTGGCCGCGACGAGGCGCGGGTCGGCAGGCAGGTCGTGCATGGGAACCCACGAGGCGCAGCCCGCGTAGTCGGCGCGGAGCGGCACTTCAATCGGCTGCTCGAGCCTGTAGGCGCGCAGCATGAGCAGCCACAACGGCTGCTTCGGGCGCCACCTCAGGCGCTGCGCTGCGTAGTCGTGGGTCCAGATGAACTCGCCGTCGAGGGCGCGCAGTTGCGCCGGTTCGGTGATCGACGCGGCACCGGTCACCTCGGCCCACGCGGTGAAGCGCAGTCGGTCGACGGGGGGCCGTGCTGCGCCGAGGGGGACGGCGAGCGCCTCCGCGCCGGCACGGAGCAGCTCCGGTCGCTGGTGCTCGTAGCTGTCGTACAGCCAGAAGCGCGTGGCGCGGACGCGGAAGCTGTGGCCTTCCTCGCGTATGCCCCCCTTGCGGAGATCGAGGATCTGGCGGCCGTCGACGACGGCGCGCCAGATCGCGGCCCACTCCTTGAGCGCCGGGTTGGGAAGTTGACCGCTCATGAGCCGATCATATGCGCGCCGTGACCTGTGCCTGCCTCGTCGACCGCCTCCTGCTCGGCACCGTCGCAGCGCGCAGTTCGAAAGCGGCCGGCGACGAGGTCGATCGTGAGCGCCAGCGCAAGCAGGACGAGCGGTGCGGCGGCAAGCACCGGCCGCGAGCCGAGCACGCCGGCGGCCGCCGCGAGGCCGAGCAGCGGCACGATTGCCAGCCCGTCCTTGAGCACACCCATGATCGCGAACATGCGACCCTGGAGGTCGGTTGGCACCGACCGGCCGACGTAGGTCTGGGCTGCTGCCGCCGCGAGCGTGATCCCGAAGCCGAGCGGGACGGAGAGCCCGGCGGCGACTTCGAGCTGCCGGGTGACGCCGGGGAACTCGATGAGCCACGGCACCACGCGTTCCGTGAGGGGGTCGATGGTGCCGAAGCCGAACATCGCGGAGGCGGCGATCGTGAAGCCGATGGCGACGACCAGCCGCTCCCCGCTGGCGGCGATCATCCGCGGGGCGACCAGCAGGGCGATCATGAGGCCGGCCGCCGCAGGCATGAAGACGTAGAGCGTGTAGGCGGGATCGATGTCGAGCGCCTCCGCCACGTAGACGGGGCCGAGCATGCTCAGCACGACGCCCACGGTGGTGGCCAGGCCCGCGAGCAGGAGCATCCAGAAGACGCGGCGCTCGCCGAGCAGCCAGCGGATCGCGGCACCGTTGTCGGTGAGCAGGCGCGTGCGCGCCTGGCGCGCGAGTTCGCGCGGGGGCGTGAGTTCGAAGACGCGCGTGAACGCCAGGAAGAACAACACCCCGGCGAGCATGACGACGGGCTCGACGCCGAAATGCTGCACGACCAGGGGCGCGATCGCGGCCTTCCCGATCACCTCGCCGGCTGAGGAAGCGAGCGACATGAACGAGTTGGCAGACGCAAGCTCCTCCGCGTCGGCGACGAGTGGCACTGCCGACGCCTCCGACGGCTGCGACACCTGGTGGAGCGTCCGCACCGCAAAGAGGATGATCAGCAACGACTTGAAGCCGGTCCCGAGCACCGGCGGCACGGCGAAGCAGAGCAGCCCCATCGTGATGTACGCACCGGCCAGCGCGACGCGCTTCGACATCGCGTCGGCGACTGCGCCGCCGTGGAGCCCGAGGAGTACGCCCGGGAGCAGGAACGCCGTGCCCACGAGCGCGGCGTCGAACGCGCCTCCGCCGCGCCGCACGACGGCAATCAGCGTGCCGTAGAGGAGCGCCTGCAGCGCGATGTCCGTCAGGAAACGCGAGACCAGGAGTGCCTGGAAGTGCAGATCCCAGGCAACGGACCCCGGCGGAACGGTGAACCACAGGATGCGAAAGAGCCGGCGCTGCCCGCGGTCGAGCGCGACATCCACGCGCGCGGCGTTTCGGATCAGCCGCGGGCGGGTGGACGCAGAAGCCTGGCGCAGGAGCGCTGCGGCCTGTCGGACCAGGCGCTCTGCCTCGCGCGAGGCGGAGCGGGCCTGTGCCGGCGTGCCGGCTTCGGCGGCCCGGTGGATGCGTTCGGCGGCCTCGTCGACGCGCCGCTCGGCCTCGATGCCGGCCGTGCGTATGGGTACGGGCGCGGCGGCATCGCCCAGCCGGCGCACGCGCGTCGCGACCGCGCGCACGCTGCGCTCGACGTCGGCGCCGGCGCGGCGAATGACGTCGGGCGTCGCCTGCCGCGATGCGGCGCGTAGCTCCGCGTGCACGAGGCGCACGACGACTTCGAGTTCAATCAGCGTCTCGTCGAGCGCGAGCGCGGTCTCGTCGAGTGTCTGCCGGCGAGGCGGCTCACGGCGGCTAGATGACAGCACTGGTCGCACACACCTCCGCGTGGATCGAGCGTAGCGGAGCCGTGGCTGCGCGATACATAGCGGAGACCCGTACGCCGCCCCGCCGCCCACTCGCCGCCTCGCGCTCAGGTCGCCGTGTGCTGTGCTAGGGTCGACGCATGGCAACCGAGGGTGACGCGACGTCGCACGCGCCGGCGTACCACCTGATCGAGTTCCCCGATCCGCCACCCGACCGCCCCTACGTCTTCGTGAACATGGTCATGTCCGCGGACGGGCGGACGGTGATCGAACGCACCGAGCGCGGACTGGGTTCACCCACCGACCAGCGACTGATGCGCGAGCTACGGAGTCTCGCAGACGTGGTGCTGAACGGCGCCGGCACGCTGCGCGCGAGCGGGTCGTCTTCGCGACTGAACGACCCGGCACTGGAGGCGCGACGCGAGGCTCATGGCCGCCCGCGCGTGCCGACCGCGGCGGTGATCACGGACTCAGCGGATCTCCCGCTCGACCGCGCGTTCTTCACCGCGGACGACTTCCCCGCGCTTGTGTACGCGGGGGCGCACGCCCCGCCGGAGCGCGTCGCCGCGCTCGCGGCGACCGGCCGGCCGGTCGTGCGCCTGCCGGCGGAGGCGCCGATCGCGTGGCTGCTCGGCCACGCTCGGCACGAGCTCGGAGCGAAGGCGCTACTGGTGGAGGGTGGCCGAACGCTCAACGGCGCATTGTTCGACGGCGGCTACGTGGACGAGTTCTTCCTGACGCTGGGCCCGCGCATCGTGGGTGGCCGAGACGCGACGCCGGCGGTGCAGTCGGAGCGGCCGCCGTCGCTCGATGCGGTCACGCAGCTCGAGCTGTTGTCCTCGCACCCGAATGCCGCGACGAGCGAGCTCTATCTGCGATACCGCATACGCCGATGAGCGTGCCTGTATGGCGCGGCAGGCGCAGGGGTCGCAGAAACGCAGAAGCGGCGCCGATCGGCG
>JBBDXH010000165.1:3660-13643 GCA_040902395.1 Dehalococcoidia bacterium | reverse complement strand
CCCGCGACTCGTTCAGCCGCGGGCGTTACCCGTAAACGAATTCGGCTAGGACGGGCGAGGCCGCCGCGGCAAGCGCCACAGTGGCGAGGGTGAGCCCCACAGCCATACGAACAAAGTGCCGAATCACGGGCCAACCCCCACCTGCTGAGTTCGAAGTGGGCACAAAGTACGGAGTCCCTTCTCGCCAATCTCTCGCCACAAATTCCGCATGCCAGGCAAAATCTGCTCAAATCTCGGGCGTCGGGTGGCTCACAGGGGTGCGCATCCGATTGCCAAGTTCCCAGATAGCGGAAGGACTCAACGCTCGAGTGCGGCACCGCTCAGGACGCGCTCGTAGGCGGTCTGGAGCTCGTGAGAAGGCGTGCCGCCGAACTCCCGAAGGGCGTCGAAGAAGCGGCGGTACGCGCGAGTCGCAAACTCAACGTGCCCGCTCCTGGCATGAGCATCCATCTCGCAGCGGACGGCAGCCTCGTTCAGCGGGTCGATCGCCTTAGCGGCGTCAACTAGCGAAAGTGCTCCGCCATAGTCGCTCCTTCGCAGCGCATGCCGGGCGAGCGCGATCAGGGAAGTGACGTAACGGTCCTCGTAGTGCTGTCGCGCATCTTGAGCCCATTCGGACTCAAAGGACTCCGCAAACGGACCGCGGTACAGACGGATGGCGGCCGCCAACTGCTCGGACCAGCGCTCGCTCTCTGGTTCTGCTTCAAGGGCCGACTCCATGTATTGTTCGAAGTCCCGAGCGTCGTAGCTGATGTCAAACGCTTGGTTGACGCTGTAGCCGTCATCCGCTTGAACGACGATTTCGCGATCGATCGCTTTTCGCAGACGGTACAGCGTGGAGTGGAATGCGCTATTCACGCCGCTCTGGGCGACATCGGGCCACAGTTCGACGGCAATCTGCTCTTTTCGTAGGGGCTTCCCGGCATGGAGAAGGAAGAAGAACATTTCTTTGCTGCGCTCACTCCTCCATTCGAGATCGCTGATCTGGCGGCCTCGCCAAAAGACGCGGGGGACGCCAAATATCTCGGCGCGAAGGAGATCAGGAGATATCTCTGTGATTTCATTCTGTCCGAACTCTCGGACATGTATCGCAGCTGCTCTTTGCGCCAGCCCCACGAAATATCCTTGTCCGACACGCCTAGTAGCGGCGAGCTCGAGCACGTCGGTCAGTTGACGCGCATCAATCAGCAGAAAATCGTCGTATCCGATTTGAGAAACGATCTCTTGGATGTGGCCGAGTTCTGATAGCGCCTGAGCGCGTCGACGACTCATCATCAGAGCCGCAGCCAGTCGAAGGTGTACTAGGGCGGAGTCGCGAGGTGCGCCGATGCTTAATGCGTCTGCTTTAGCCTCCTCCAGGATAGAGACAGCGTCCGAATAGTTGCCTTCTGCAATGGCAACGGCACCGAGCGCGCTTCGGAAGGCGGTTCGATACGCGATCATTCCCGCTTGGTCCGCAGCTCTCAAGCCGTGCTCTAGCAGAGGCCTCGCACGCGCGAGGTCGCGTTTCTCTCGGTAGACCATACCGAGCCCTAGGGTTGCGGCCGCAACGAGCGTAGAGTCTTCGACTTGGTCAGCCGCGCGCATTGCCATGGAGTAGAGGGATGCAGCGGCATCTAGGTGTCCGAGCTGATGTTCGACTCCGGCCAGATTGACATGCCCATACGCCTCTCCTCGTGCAAAGCGCAGGTCGCGGCTTCCCTGAATCACCATGCTGAACGTGTCTCGCGCCGTCTCGAGATCACCCAATAATCTCTGGACCTCACCCATATTGCTCATAGTGGTGAGCTGATGACGAACGTCGCGGACGGATCGCCAGATCCGTTGTGCCGTCGTGAAAGCGTGCATCGCGTCCGGCAGTTTCCCTGTGTTCCCGAAGCAGCTCCCCAGCCCGTCTTGTGCCTCCGCCGCGCGGTGCTGGTCTCCGAGCGCCTCGAATTGCTCAGCGGCGCGAGAGAATCGTTCGACCGCCAACCTGAATCCACCACTGATGTTGAGAGCCGTGCCTTCTTCGAGATCAAGTTCGGCGAACAGATGGTCGTCTGAAGGAAGCGCCTCACGTGCGATCGCGCGCGCGCGACGGCACGCCTCGAGTGCTTCGGAAACGCGACCGATATGGCGCAGCGCGACGGAGCGGTACATCTCGCGACGTGCACGCTGTTCTGCGGTCAGTCGAGCGTCCTCGATCGCTTCGATCCTTGAGAGCCCGGCATACCCGTCGAAGAACTTCATCGCGTGGCGGGCGCGAGTCATCGCGAGGTCAGGATCGGAGTCGAGGATGTCTGCTGGAAGACGCTCAAGCCATTGGACTAAGGTTGCCCACTCGCCGTGCTGGTACATTTCCTCGCGGAGGTCTCTGATCTCGCGCAAGGCCTCGGACCAGTCGCCGGCATCGAGTGCCATCTCGATGGCCTCGCGGCGCATCCCTCTGCGGGCAAAGATTGCTGATGCCGAGCGCCGGAGGTCGGTGAGCCGACCCGGGTCCTCCCGCTCTAGTCGCTCCACGAGGTGGCCGCGGAGAATCGCGTGCGTGCGGTACCAACCGTCTCCGCCCAGCCGAACGATCAGATGCGTCGCACGCTCGAGGTCCCGAAGTCGCCGTGCGGCATCGGCGGACCCGCTCAAGTCTCGGATCAAACCTACGTCGAAGGTCTGGAGGATCGCGCACGCTTCGAGAAGTCCCGTGTCTTCGACGTTGAGGCGACTGAGCACTTCCTGCTCAAGGAAGTCCGCGAGGATGAACTCGGATGCGAGGTCGCCTTCCTGACGACGCGTCGGGTCGTAGTGCTCTGCAAGAATCGCGAGCGCGGCTGCCCAACCGTCTGCCCGACGGACAACGCTTCGTTGTGCCCCCTCGTCGATCACACCAAGAGAAGCGAGGAATTGGATCGCCTCATCGTCGGAGAACTGCAGGTCGCGAACGGTAAGCGTAAACGCGCGCCGCTGCGCGGTGAGCCGCGGCAGCGACGAGATCATGGTCCACGACCGCGTCAAGAGGACAAGGCGCATGCTGAGTGGGGTCGATCGCGCGATGAGATCGAGCGCAGCCAGTGAACGCGGAGCGTCCTCGAGGACGTTCAGGTCATCGATAACCAAGATGAACAGGTCGTCGACCTCTGACTGGATGGAGTTCACGAACTCGGCCACAAGGTTGTCGATGTCCGCATATTCCGCCGTCGTCAGGCGCTCGGAGAAGTCGCGAAGGGCAGATGGGGCGAGATTCCGAATGGCCAGCGCGAGATCGCGGAGCAGCGCACGAGGGTCGCGATCTTGGCGATCCAGCGAAACCCAGGCTGCAGGCAAGGCGACGTCATCGAGCCAATCGACTACGAGAGTCGACTTGCCATACCCTGCCGGCGCGCTGACAACGACAACGTCGTACTGAAGGGCGTCATTCAGTAGGCGGTGGAGACGCTCTCGACGAAGCGTGTCGGAACGTCGACGAGGCGGAGTCAACTTCGGGCTCGACGGCGTCAAGTGGGTCTCCCGGCTCTGCCCGAACCTTGATCGATCGCGCCCCGCCGAGTCGCAAGTTCCAGCGTAGCGCACCGTCGCGACCCGAGTGCGCCCCCTCGCCGTGCTAATGCCTGCAACGGTAAGAAGGGGACTCAGACAGGCGCCTGGCTCAAGATGGTCCGGATCTCTGTCCGCAACTGCTGCAGCCTCAGCGACGGACTGCTCCCGGTCCCGAGTCGCGCTTCATACGCACGGATAGCGTTCATTGCTGCGGCCGGCTGGCGCAATCCAATGTACGCGACCAGTTCCGCATGCAAAGCCGCTTCGTCAGTCGGGTCCACCCGAGCTGCCTGCGCCGCCCAATCGAGCGCGGCGGTCCACTGGCGGCGCCCAACCGCGATGTCGGCGAGCTGGAGCAATCCGACGACGTACTGTCGTTCGAGTCTCCATCGGACTTCGGACGCCCAATCCGAGTCGGAACCGTGACCGAAAGATCCATCGTAGGCGCCGATGGCGTCGAGTAGCAGAGTCTCGCGCTGAGGATCATCAAACGGCACACGGCTGGCTGACTGGATTAGCTTGTCGAACTCTTCCGCATCGTAACGAAATGCGCTGCGCCGGCTCAGAATGTATCGGCCACGGTCCTGCGCAATGTGCTCGCGACCGATCGCGAGCCTGAGACGGTGAAGAGTCGAATGAAAAGCACTGTTCAAACGATCTTGACCGATCTCCGGCCACAATGCGACGGCGATCTCTTCCTTCCTGAGCGGCCGGTTCGATTCCAACATATAAAAGAGCATCTCCATGCTGCGCTCGCTCCGCCACTGAATGGCGGCTGCATGGGCGATCCTCTGCACTCGAAACCCTCCCATCGCATGGGCGGAGAACTCAGCCTCGAGTGGGCGCGATGCATTAGCGCGGTGCCCCTGACTTCGTGCTAACAGCCGAGAAAACACGTCCTTCGCGATGCCGTGCGAAACGGCATAGATGACGGCTGTTGCGGCTAGACGCGCGTCTACCCACAGGAACTCATCATAACCTATTTGATCGACAATTGTCCCAACCTCATGGAGTGCGACATCTGCACAGTCGGTGTCCTCTAGCAGCAGGAGTGCATGCGCTCGTCGTAATTGGACTCTTCCTTGTTCCGGGAGAGCACCCAATTGTCGAGTGATTTCCAGTGCGCTGTTTAGCAGTGGAGTGGCATCCGCCGGTCGACCCTGGGCCGTGAGAGAAGCACCGAGAGCTGCGAGGAACCACGACGCGTGGCGATCTTGTCCATTGTCTGAGGAAGCCCTGGAGCCGCTGGTGCACAGTCGGTCGGCGGCCGTGAAGTTTCCTTGTTCTAGGTAAGCCAGCGATAAGACGTGTGAAATGCTCGCCTTCAATGTTGCGTCGGTAAAGCGCTCTGCCTGCGAACGGATACTTTCAAGAAGTGATATGGCTCGATCGAGATTTCCCAGATCATGTGCTATTTCCGCAAGATTTGCCACTGCGAAGCATGAAGTAAAGTCGAGCTGCGCAAAATCTCCGAGAGCGACTATTGATTCAAACGTGGCGCGCGCTTTGTCGAGTCTTCCAGTTGACCTCTCAGAGTCTCCTATGTTGATGAGAATCAATCGTGTAAAATCTATGTCATCAAGACGTCGTGATATTGCAGCCGCTCTGGCGTAATAAGTCATGGCTTGCGCGAACTGGCCGACGCTGTTAGTCGTCAATCCTAATGCGTTGTAAGCCTCCGCGGTGCGATGCTGATCACCGAGGTCCTCGAAATGGCGCGTGGCGACTTCAAGTTGCAGACGGGCAGATGCGAATTCACCCGAAATGCCGAGCGCGATGCCTTCCTCAAGGCACAGCTCGCCGACGACGTGCTCGCTGAGCGTCCTATTCGAGTGCGTCAAAGAACGAGCGCGGCGGCACGCGTCGACCGCCTCGGTCACCCGGCCCAGCTGGCGAAGCGCAACGCTTTCATAGATGGCGCGGAGTGCCTGATGGTCTGCATCGAGTGTGCTTTCGGCGATGCGGTGGAGGCGCAGAAGGCCATCGTGGCCGTCGCGCAGCTTCATCGCCACCCGAGCTCGCGTCAGCGCGAGATCGGGGTTGGACTGGAGCACCGCTTCCGGGAGGCGGTCGAGCCATGCCGAGAGCCTCGTCCAATCGCCGTGCTGGAAGAGCTCCTCGCGTAGCTGGGCGATCGCTGCCGCCGCCGCCGGCCAATCGGCGGCGTCCAGCGCGAGCTCCGTGGCGCGGCGCAGGTCGCCGCGCCGCTCGTACGCGGCGCGCGCTGCGCGCCGAAGCGCGAGCAGGCGCTCGGGCGCGTCGCGCTCCAGGCGCGCGACGAGGTGCTGCGCGAGTATCCCGTGCACGCGGTACGTCGAGCTGTGGCCGGCGCGCACGATCAACTGCGTGTGCAGCTCGAGCTCGCGCAGCGTCGCCGAGCGTCTCCTGCCGCCAGACAGCTCGTGCACGACGTCCGCAGCGAAGACCTCGAGAACGCCGCACAGCTCGAGCAGCGCGAGCTGTGACGGACGGAGCGGCGCCAGCACTTCGCGATCGAGGAAGTCCGCCAGCACGAAGCTGGCGGCGGCATTGGCGCCGTCCGGCGACGCGTCGCGAGGGTGCTCGGCGAGCAACGCGAGCGCGGCCGGCCAGCCGTCGGCGCGACGGGCGAGCATGCGGATCACTCGCGCGTCGCGGAGGCGGGAGCGGCGCAGCAGCCGCGCGGCTTCGGCGTCGTCGAACGCGAGATCGGATTCGAGGAGCGCGACGGCCGTGCCGTCGGAGACGCGTCGCGCGAGTTCGGGGACCACGTCCCACGCACGCGTGAGCAGGACCAGGCGCACGTTCGCGGGCGGGTGGCGGATCAGTGCATCGAGCGCCTCGATCGCGGCCGAGTCCGCGAGCACGTGCAGATCGTCGATCGCGAAGACGAAGCGGTCGGCGACGCCGCGCTCGACGGCCGCGGAGAACTCGCGCACCAGCATCTCCGGGTTGGTCTCGCCGCGGGCGGTCTCGACGCGGCGCGCAAAGCGCGCGATCGCGGCCGGGAACGCTGCCTGCACAGCACCGGTGAGATCGCGCACGAGCACGCGCGGATCGCGGTGCGAGCGGTCCAGCGCGAGCCAGGTGTGCGGTAGTTCGAGTTCGTCCAGCCAGTCCGCCACGAGCGTCGACTTGCCGTAGCCGGCGGGGCCGCTGACGACGGTCAGCGCGCCGTCGAGCGCATCGGTCAACCGGCGGTTCAGGCGTGGGCGACGCAACACCGGGCGCGGATGTCGCGGCGGCCCAAACTGCGGTGCCGTGATCGCAGACACGTTGGAAACGCGCGGAGACACGGGTGTCCCCTCTCCGGCCGGCCCTCGTCGGAAGCGGTCGATACCACGATTGAGATAGCCCTCGCAAGGACACGCCGTGCAGATCGCGGGCCTTCGCCGCCTCAAGTCACCAGCAAAGCTGCGGGAGTTGGCCCGCGACCGGGACTTTTGCGGGCAAGCGCACGGTCCAGGCGAGGGTCCGAGCGCAGCCGCCCGATTGGATGGCTTGAAGGGACACGACCGCTCCGGGATGATGCCTGCATGACTCGATCGATCCGCGACTGCACGCTGCGCTCATTGCGCTGCCCGCGTCGCCTGGCTCGCGCCTGATGCCCGGCGCGGAGCCCGGCGAGCGCCTGATCGACCTCTGCGGCGTGCCGGACGCCGGCTTCGAACAGCGGGCGGATGCCGTGATCGACGTGGTGCTCCGCGGTCAGAGCGTGACGCTGCTCACGGACAGCGATGCGGTCGTGCGCTATGTCCTGCCGAGCGCGGTGGCGCGCGGAGCGCAGTGTCGGTTCGCCCCACCACAGAACGGCGTCTGGCGCGTGGACCTCGCACCCGGCGAGCCACCGGCCGACCCGCCGCCGGAGGGCGTGATCGACATTGCGTGAGTCGTTGCGACATCGGCTGCTGCGCTACGCCGCTGTGCTCGCGATCGTGGCCGTGGTCGGCGGTCTCACCGTCAGGCGCGAGTACTTCGCAGGTGGCGACGGGGTGGCGGCCGGGCCGCTCGAGGTCGGTCGCGCCGCGCCGGACTTCCAGCTCGAGACGCGGGAGGGCAGTGTGCGCCTCTCCGACCTCGCCGGCCGCGTGGTGATCGTGAACTTCTGGGCGACATGGTGCGGACCGTGCCGCTACGAGATGCCCCTGTTGCAGGCCCTCCACGACGCGCGCGCGACGCGGGGCGACGTTGTCGTGCTCGCCGTGAACACCACGAGCGCCGACTCACGCGACGCTGCCGAGCGGTACATCGACGAGTTCGGGTTCACGTTTCCGGTCGCCTTCGACGTGTCGGGCGACGTGGCACAGCGGTACGGCGTGCTCGGCCTGCCGGCGAGCTTCTTCGTGGACGCCGCCGGGATCCTGCGTGCCCGCAGCTACGGCCCACTCTCGGAGGACCTGTTGACCGACGGGCTGGCGGCCGCCGGGGTGTCCGGCGACTAGCGCAACGCGCGTGTGAAGACGGTCGGGCCGGCGGGGGTCAGGACGGCGTCCAGCGGATCGTGGGGATGCGCTGTCGCTCGAGGCGGTCGTCCAGGGAGTCTTCCAGGAGCTCGATCTTTGCCCCGGGCGCGATCGTGCCGCTCTCGATCACCTTCGCGTACACGCGCGCCTGGCCGGGGCGGTTGGCCGCGCTCAGCCGGCTGAAGTCGCCGTCCGTGAACCACTGTGCCTGCTTCCAGCAGGGCGTCGTGTACTCGGTGATCTCGAGCAGGACATCGTCGCCGAGCCGCAGCCTGCAGCCCGGGAGCATGAGTCTCCAGTTGAGGCCGGACGTGGTGATGTTCTCGCCGAAGTGTCCCGGGATGACGTCATGACCCTCGGCCGCGAGCGCCTCGATCAGTTCGAGCGGGTAGAGGCAGACCGCCCGGCGCGGCCCGCCGTGCGCGCGCAGATCCGCCTGGCGGTCGCCGAGCACGCCGCCGGGGGTGATCACACCCTCCGCGATCGGCCGCTTCGGGACGCCCCCGGGCGAGACGTTGATCTGGTAGACGATGCCCGTACGAGCCGGGCGGCGCTTGCGGGGCATGGCTGATCCCTCCGAACGCGCGCCTGCGGGTGCGGCGCGACGAGCGCGGTCCGCTCAGTCCTCGAAGCCGCGGAAGCTGACGAGCGCGGGCGCCCGCTCTGCGAGCCGCATCTTCGCTTCGGCCACCGGGTAGCCGACGTAGACGTACGCCACGATACGGTCGTCGCGCCCGAGGCCGAAGTAGTCGCGCGCGGCGGGCATGGTCGCCATCGCGCCGGTGCTCCACTTCGCCGCGAGGCCTTCCGCGTGCGCGGCGAGTAGCAGGTTCTGGGTCGCACAGCAGCACGCGGCGTAGTCCTCGAGCATGCGCTCGGGGTCGGCGCCGTCGCTGCGCTGGATGACCACGACGATCACCGGCGACCGCAGGACCTTCGCGCGCGTCGACTCCGCGAGCCGCGGGCCGCGGTCGGGCGGCCCCGCGTCGCTCTCGAGCCAGGCGGCGAGGTGATCGGCGAAGCGCGCGCGCTCGTCGCCGCCGAGCACGGCGAACCGCCAGGGCTGCGTGAGGTGGTGGTTGGGCGCCCACGTCGCGGCCTCGATCAGCCGCGCGATCTGCTCGCGCGGCGGACAGCCGGAGGCGAACGCGGAAGCGGAGCGGCGCGTCGCGAGCCCCTCGATCAGCTCCATCGCTGTGCCCTCCCTTGCGCGGGGCCGTGCGCCGCGCGGCTGTGTGTGCGGCCCACGGTCGGCGCCCGTGGCCCGTCCGCCGACGATCGTCGCGCGGTGCGTGCGCCGGCGTCCAGCGTGCGCGAGCGTACCGGCCGGCCCGCGCGAGCGTACCCCGCTCCTCCGCGTCGACCCCGGCCGGGACGGCCGCGCTTCTCCCTCAGTCCCTGGCGGGCTTCCAGTACGCCGAGCCGTCCGTTCGCCGCACGAGCATGCCCTGATCGATCAACTGCCGCCGGAGCAGCGCGGAGTCGTGAAAGCTGTGGCGCGAAGCGAGCAGGTCGTTGACCTGCCGCTCGCTGAGGACCTCGTCGTCGGGGACGAACTCGATCAGGTAGTCGAGGATCATCTGCCGCTCCGCACGGCGTTTCGGCCAGCGCGACACGCGACCGGCATCGTCCAGCAGGCGGTCGAGCACGCGGGCGCGCCGGCGCAGCGCGTTCAACGGATCGGTGGGCGAGTCGCTCGGTGGGCGCGACGCGCTCATGGCGGCGCTCCTTCCGGATGGCCGAGGCGATCCGAGCGTAGCCGCCGGATCGCGTCCTGCGCGCGCCGCGGCCGGGCCCCGGCGCGGCATGCTCTACCGCGCGCCGGCCATCGACTCGTCCGGGACCGCGGCCGCACCGCGATCGTCCGTCCGGCGGCGACCTCGGCCGGCTGCCGGACGCTGCGCGGCGGAGCTCGCCGGGCTTGCCGCGGAATGAGCCGGGCTACGGGCCGGCGGATTCGTCGGCGAATCGTCCCGCAGGCCGCCGCCGCACGGGCATCACCGAGAGATGCGATTGCGTGACGCG
>JBBDXH010000165.1:0-3622 GCA_040902395.1 Dehalococcoidia bacterium | reverse complement strand
AGACTGACGCCGACGCGGCCGATTTGCTCGAGGATGTCGAGCCGGTCGACCAGTCGCCAGCCTTCCGCGATCTTGCCGTTGGCGAAGCGGTGAATCGCGATCACCGTGAATTCGACGGGCTTCCCGGTGGGCTCGAGGCCGTGGTACGGGCCCTGCTGCGTGCCGCGAGCCGTGTAGCGCGAGACGACCGTATCGCCGTCACTGAGCTGCTCGTCAATTGTGACACGCAGGTCCGGGAATGACCGGAGGTTCTCGAGGATCGAGTCCTTCAGCGCGGCAACGCCCCGGATCCCGGCGGTGCGGCCGATGAAATCGGGGGCGACCATTTCGTCCACGATCTCGGTATTGCGTTGGTTCTGGGCTTCTTCGAGGAATCGGCGAGCGAGGGTCTTGTTCCGGGCGGTCATGCGAGCGCTCCTTCCGCGCCGTCCGCCTGTGCTCGTGTGCGTCGCCCGCGGTTCGGGTCGACGCCGGAGGCGCGCGGCGATCGGTGCCGGCTGGAGTTACCCACCAACTGTTGCCCTGCGGGGAGTGCGAAACGTCACCCGCGCACCGTGACGATCGGGCAGCGCGGCCGGCTGCCGTGTGAGCGGTCGGACGGCATCCCTGCGTTTAACCCTCCGCGGCGATCTCCCCGCCGACGGTGCCGTGTGCCTCGAAAGCGCCGGCGGGGATGACGCCGAGCCGGCCGGCGCGGAAGTCGGCGAAGGCCTGCTGGAGCTCGCGTTCGCTGTTCATGACGAACGGCCCGTACCACGCGACCGGCTCGCGGATCGGCTGCCCGCCGAGGATCAGCAGGTCGAGGTTGGGGCTGCGGCTCTCCTGGCGCTCGTCCGCCGCGGCCGTGAGCACGTCGCCCGGGCCGAACAGCACGAGTTGGCCCATGCGCGCCGGCCGTCGCTCGGCGCCGAACACACCGGCGCCGCTGAGCACATACGCCAGCGCGTTGAAATCCGGTCGCCATGGCAGGCGAACGCGGGCGCCGGGGTGCACCGTGGCGTGGATCATCGCGATCGGCGTGTGCGTGCTCCCGGGCCCGGAGTGGCCGTCGAGTTCGCCCGCGATCAGCCGCAGCAGGGCGCCCCCGTCCGAGGACGTCAGCAGCGTGACACTGCCGCTACGCAGATCCTGGTAGCGCGGCGGCATGAGCTTGGCGCGGGCCGGGAGGTTCACCCAGAGCTGGAAGCCGTGGAAGAGCCCGCCGGAAACCACGAGCGCCTCCGGCGGCTTCTCGATGTGGAGGATGCCGCCGCCGGCGGTCATCCACTGCGTGTCGCCGTTGGTGATCACTTCGCCGCCGCCGTTCGAGTCCTGGTGCTCGAACGTGCCGTCGATCATGTAGGTCACGGTCTAGAAGCCGCGGTGCGGATGCCACGGCGTGCCCTTCGGCTCGCCCGGGGCGTACTCGACCTCGCCCATCTGATCGAGGTGGATGAAGGGGTCGAGTTCGGCGAGATCCACGCCGGCGAAGGCGCGGCGGACCGGGAAGCCCTCGCCCTCGAAGCCCTGCGTCGCCGTGGTCACCGAGCGCACAGGGCGCTCGGTCGCGTCGGCGCGTGGCTCGGCGACGCGGGGCAGCGTGAGCAGGTCGTCGACGGTGACGGCAGGCATCGGCGGCCTCCGGGCGGGCGGCGGTGGGGTTGCGGTCCGTTGTCTACGATACCGGTCGATCGGCGAGCGGACGGCGCGAGCCCTCCGACGGCTCCCGGGTGGCGGGTCGTGTCGCCGGGGCGAGACGACCCGCTCACATGGCTATTACGCGGTCGAGTCCTGCTCGAAGAGGGAGATGGGGTTGCCTTCGCTGTCGCGGCACATCACGAGCCAGCCCACGCCCGGGATGGCGGACTCCGGCATCACGATCTCCCCGCCGGCCCTCGTGACTCGCCCGGCGTCCACGGACGGCACGCCGATGCTCATGCCATGCCACTACCCGGCGCGGCATGAGCCGGCAGCGCACCGTTGATGCCGGTTCATCGCCGGGGCCCCGTGGTGCACAGCTGCTAGCTCCTGTCATCGCCCCAGCCGGCGACGTCTCACCCGAACGCGCCCTCGTAGAAGGCCCTGGCGCGGTCGGGATCGGCGATCGGTACCTCGAAATGGACGACCCTCGGCACAGTTCCGCCTGACCGCGATTCGTTCGCGTGCCCGGCCACATCATCGCATCCGCGCCTTCGGACACGGTGCGGGGCGCGTCCCGGGTCCGATCGTCCCACGGAGCGCGAAGCCCAACCGTGGGCTGCGAACCCACCCAGCGGGTGACGACCCGCCGTTCGGGCGGGTCGTGGATGGCGCGGCGATCGCTACCGGATCGTCCCCGCCGCGCGCAGCCGCGCGATCTCCTCGTCGGCGATGCCGGCCTCGCGCAGCACCTCGTCGCTGTGCGCGCCCAGCGGCGGCGACGCGCGCTCCGGTCGCGGCGGCGACTCGGACATCTGGAGCACCGGCGCGACCATCGTCTGCGGGCCCGTGATCTCGTGATCGAGTGCGATCACGTAGTCGTTCGCGAGGATCTGCTCGTGGCGATCGAGCTCCTCGGTGAAGAGGATCTCGCCGGCGGGCACCCCGGCCGCCTCGAGATGCGCGACCCACTCGGCGCTCGAGCGCTCGAGGAACATCGCCTCCACGCGCTCGATCAGCGCCTCGCCCCACGCGATCGTGTCGGGTGCGGTCGGGTCGTAGTGCGGATCGTCGTCGCGCGGGTCGCCTTCGATGCCGAGCGCGGCGCGCATCTTCGAGCGCAGCGACGCGGAGAGGCAGCCGACCGCGACGGCGCCGTCCTTCGTGAGGTAGTTGCGGTAGTAGATGTTGCCGGACATGCGGCCCTGCTGGAGCGCTCGGCGGCGCTCCACGATCTCGGTGTAGCCGGCGCCGCGCGCGTGCGCGTCGTCGAGGAACGCCAGGAACGGCGTGCGCAGCCCGCCGTCCGCGGGCGGGAGCGACATGAACGAACCGCCCTGGCTCGCCAGCGAGTTCGCGAGCAGCGACGTCTGCACCAGCTGGCCCTTGCCGGTCTGCGACCGATAGAAGAGTGCAGCACACACGCCCATCGCGATCGCGTAGCCGGTGGTGATGTCCGCCGTCGGCACGCCAATCGAGGGCAGCATCGGCACGCCGCGCTCGTCGAAGCGCGCGCCGCTCGCCGTGAGGCCCGAGACGCCCTGCGCGACGATGTCGTAGCCGGGCTTGTTCGCCCATGGCCCGCGCCGGCCGAACGCCGTGCTGTCGACGTAGATCAGGTCGGGCCTGATCGCGCGCAACGTCTCGTAATCGATGTGCAGCCGCTTCGCGACGTCCGGCCGGTAGTTGATCACGACCACGTCCATGCGCTCGACCATGCGGTGGATGACGCGTTGCCCGTCTGTGCTCGCGAGGTCGATCGCGAGGGAGCGTTTGCCGCGGTTGAGCGCCTGGTAGGTCTTCGACTCGAGCGGCACGAACTGCGCGTACAGGCGCCACGGCTCGCCGGTCGGCGGTTCGACCTTGACCACGTCCGCGCCCATGTCGGCGATGTGCTGGCAGCCGAACGGCCCCGCGATGATCTGCGTGAATTCGAGCACCCGGACGCCTTCGAGCGGTCCGCTCACGTGGCCCTCCTCGTCGTAGCGCGCGCCAGTCGGCGCGC